>JANYKA010000016.1 GCA_025358315.1 Gemmatimonadota bacterium
CGCACGATGCTCGACGCTGCCACCCGCGCTGACCAATCGCGCCAGGAATCTGCAAAACTCGCTCAGGAGCTCGGCGCTAAAGTCGAGGCCCAACTCGTTGGCATGCGAGAAGGGAATGAGGCGAAGCTGGAGTTGATGCGACTGACGGTGGACGAGAAGCTCCAAGGGACGCTGGAACGACGGCTTGGAGAATCGTTCAAGTTGGTGGCCGTTCAATTGGAGTCGGTACAGAAGGGGCTCGGCGAAATGAAGACGCTCGCGACGGGCGTGGGCGATCTTAAGAAAGTGTTGTCGAATGTGAAAGCCCGCGGGATTTTCGGCGAAGTGCAGTTGCGGGCGATCCTCGAGGAGATTCTTACTCCGGATCAGTTTTGCGCGGATTATGCGCCGTCGGACAGCTCGCGCGACCGCGTGGAGTTTGCGGTGTCGCTTCCCGGGCGGGGCGGAGTCGGGCAGGGCGTATTCCTTCCTATTGACTCGAAGTTTCCGCAGGAGGATTACATCCGGCTCATTGACGCGACGGAGCGCGGCGACGTGGCGGGGATCGCCGATGCGCGTGAGGCGATGTACCGGCAGGTGAAGAGTTACGCGAAATATGTGCGTGACAAATATGTGGCGCCGCCGGCGACGACGAATTTTGCGATTGTGTTTCTGCCGACGGAGAGTTTGTTCGCCGAGGTATTGCGACACGCGGGGTTGGTCGAGGAACTGCAGCGCGAATATTCGATTGTGCTCACGGGGCCGACGACGATGGCGGCCTTGTTAAATAGTCTCAGGATGGGATTCCATACGATGGCACTGGAGCAGCGTGCGGTCGAAGTCTGGAACGTGCTCGCGGCGGTGAAAACCGAGTTCGGCAAATTTGGTGAAGTCCTGGACCGGGCGAAGAAGCAACTGATCACGGCCCAAAACACATTGGATCAGGCTGATACCCGGACCCGCGCGATGCGGCGCAAGCTCAAAGACGTTGAGTCGCTCGGGGTAGGGGAGGCGGCGGCGGTGTTGGAGCTGGCGGAGGAGAACGAAGAGCCCGGAGATGACCCTATATAGGCTCTTGTTCCCCCCATCAGTAATCCGTGTAATTCTGCTTTTCATCCGTGTAAATCCGTGGCAAAGCCGTAAAAGCTGGCTATGGCTCGAACGCTAAGTAGAAACTGCTTTGCCACGGATTGCGCGGATTTAAAAACGATCAACACGGATAAAACTTTTGGGGGAACTGCAACTGCAACAGAGTCGGACTCGGTCTAAGAATGACACACGTGGTTGTTCCCCCATCAGTGATCCGTGTAATTCTGCTTTTTCATCCGTGTAAATCCGTGACAAAGCCGGAAAAGCTGGCTATGCCTCGTAGGCTAAGTAGAAACGGCTTTGCCACGGATTACACGGATTTAAAAACGATCAACACGGATAAAACTTTAGGGGGAACTGCAACAGCATCGGGCGCGGGCGAGAGCTGCGAATGACACGGGTAGTTGTTCCCGCCATCAGTTATCCGTGCAATTCCGCTTTTCATCCGTGTAAATCCGTGGCAAAGCCGGGAAAGCTGGCGATGGCTCGTACGCTAAGAAGAAACGGCTTTGCCACGGATTTTCGCGGATCACCTAAGCAGTGATTTCAGTCACACGTGATGGGGTCGCGGTGTGCTCGCCAGTAGTCGAACATGACTGTATCGTTCGGAATAGTTGAGACCGTGCCAACACCCATCCGGAGTTCAACATGAACAACATGAAAATCCTTGCGATCGCGATTATCGTCGCGGGCGCGCTGAGTTTGTCATACAACACCTTTACGTACACGAAAGACGAGCACAGAACGTCAATTGGACCCATCGACATCACCACCAAAGACCGGGAACATGTAGTGATCCCGCAGTGGGTCGGCATTATTGCCATTGTCATTGGGGGCGTGATGCTCATTGCGCCGAACCGCAAAGTGTAACGCTGCCGTGGCCAGCCCACTGAAGGCCGCATCTCCCGGACGCGGCCAAGGCATTGTCGCGCAACTGCGGAAAATCGAAGATAGCGACGGCCGTGGCACGATTCGTTTTTCGGACGGCAAGACACTCGACGTATCGCATCTCGATAAGATTTACTTCCCTGACGGCGGCTACACCAAAGGGGATGTGATGCGTTACTACGCGTCCGTCGCTGACGTGATGCTGCCGCTCATCGCCGACCGGCCATTGGTGCTCAAGCGCTATCCCGAGGGGATTAGCGCCGATTCTTTCTTTCAGCAAAATGCGCCGCTGGACGCGCCCAGCAGCGTCCGCGTTATGTCGGTTAAAAGCGCGACCGGCACCAGCCGGCGTATTGTGGGAGGAGGGCTGCCGACACTTCTCTATACGGTTCAGCTCGGCGCGATTGACGTTCATCCCTGGCTGTCGCGAGTGCAAACGCTGCAGTTCGCGGATTTCGCGGTGCTCGATCTTGACCCCATGCCCCGCGCCCGGTTCGATCGCGTGAAGAAGGTCGCGCTCTGGATTGGTGAAATATTAGAGGAGGCCGGATACCGGGCCGCTATCAAAACGTCCGGGTCGCGCGGGTTGCACATCTTCGTGCCAATGCCGGCGCGCACGAAATACGAAGAAGCGCAACAGTTCGCCCGTACCATTGCGACTGAAATTGCCGAAGCGCATCCACGAGAAGTGACCATACAGCGGCTGATCGCAAAGCGGCCCCCAGGCACGGTCTATGTCGACTTCTTTCAGAACGCTGAAGGAAAAAGCGTTGCCGCGCCGTTTAGTCTGCGGGCCAAAGCCGGAGCTACCGTCTCAATGCCAGTGGCATGGAACGAACTGAACGCCGCTCTCCAAATCACGGATTTCACGATTGAGAACGCGCCCGCTATAGCCAAGGCGCGGGCGCGACACTGGCGATTCACAAAATGACAGCTAGTAAGGCGTCAGCACCCCCACGCCTCGACCCTCCACATCCTTCAAGCTTCTCGTGACCAGCGTGAGCCCGTTCACGAGCGCCGTGGCCAGCAGGAGGCCGTCGAGCACCGGCAACGGACGACCAGTTTGCTCGCCGAGTGAACGCAACTGCGCCCACGCCTCGGTGACCCCGGCGTCCACGGCCAGCACACGCCCGGCAAACCGCGGTAGCAGCGCATCGTCGATCCAATACTTGAGCGTCTCCCGTCTCCGGCCGCGGGGCAACCGCTCGATGCCGAAGCGCAACTCCCCAACGGTGAGCGCGCTGATGGCGCAGTCGTCTGCCGGCTGCTTCTCCAGCCACGCGGCCAGTCCGGGATGCTTGGCCGGTGCGGCGGCATCAGTGAGGATGGTTTTGTCGAGCAGGTAGCGCACGGGCTAGCGCTTCACCGTTGGGCCACGGTCGTGCGGCCGGGGACTGTCGAGCACGACCGAGGCCAAAGGCGACGCAGCGAGGAAGTGGACCAGTGACTGACCGCCGTGCCCCGCGAGGCGCGCGTAATCCCGGGCCGACACCACGACGACGGCGTTGTCACCACTGCGGGTCACGTATTGCGGACCCTGTTCCATGGCCCGTCGCACGACCTCGCTGAACTGGGCCTTCGCGTCCTGCAACGTCCAAGGACGTGGGGTCCGGTGGGTCACGTGGTTGCCTTGTGAGTGGTGACCATGTAAACTAGTCAGTATGGTCAGAAATGGCAATACAGCCGGCACGAGCTCACGCGACGCGTGGCTCGGCCTCATCCTGCTCGCCCTGATTGTCGTCGCGTACTCACCGGCACTGACCGGTGGCTACCTCTGGGACGACGACGCCCACGTGACCCGCACGGCGCTCCGGAGTTTGGACGGACTGCGGGCCATCTGGTTCAACCTTCACGCCACCCAGCAGTACTACCCGTTGCTGCATAGCGCCTTCTGGCTCGAGGCCCGGCTATGGGGTGATGGAGTGCTCGGCTACCACCTCGTCAACATCCTCCAGCACTTCTTGGCGGCCTCGCTACTGGTGGTGCTCTGTCGAAAGCTGGAAATCAAAGGCGCCTGGATCGCCGGATTTCTCTTCGCGCTGCATCCGGTGCAGGTCGAATCGGTGGCGTGGATTTCCGAACAGAAGAACACGCTCTCGCTCGTCTTCTATCTGCTCGCGGCAATCACGTACGTCCGCTTTGACCAGCGCCGCAGTGCGCGGACATATGCGGCCGCGCTGTTGTTTTTCGCCTGCGCATTACTCACCAAGACCGTCACCGCAACGCTGCCCGCAACGCTGCTCGTGCTCTTCTGGTGGAAGCGCGGCCGCATTGATTGGCGGCGTGACGTCGGGCCGCTCCTCCCGTGGTTCGCCATGGCGGCGGCCGGGGGATTGTTGACGGCGTGGGTCGAGCACCATATCATCGGCGCCGCAGGGGCGGAGTTCGATCTGGGCGCGATGGAGCGGCTGTTGCTCGCTGGCCGCGTGGTCTGTTTCTATTTCTGGAAACTGATTTGGCCCGTGGATCTCATTTTTAATTATCCGCATTGGGACGTGAGCGCTGGTGCGGCCTGGCAATATCTCTTCACGGGCGGCCTGGTCGCGCTCGCGGCGCTGCTCTGGTGGCTTCGCTCGCGGTCGCGCGCTCCGCTCACCAGCCTGCTCATCTTTGGCGGATCGCTCTTTCCCGTCCTCGGATTTTTCAACGTCTATCCGTTTCGGTATTCATACGTCGCTGATCACTTCCAATATCTGGCAAGCATCGCGATTATCGTGCCGGTGGCAGCGATGATCAGCGGGCTCAGTCAACGAGCGCCGACGGAGGTCGGTCGCCGAGCGGTGCGTTTGGGCGTCGTAACGCTTGTGGCGCTGTTGGCGGTGCTCACTTGGCAGCAAAGCCACATGTATCGCGACGCCGAGACGCTGTACCGGGTGACGATTGACCGGAACCCGGACAGCTGGATGGCGCACAACAACCTCGGCCGCATTTTATCGCGCGGCACACGACGCATGCCCGAGGCGACTCAACATTTCGAGGCCGTGCTCCGACTCAAGCCCGATCACACGCGCGCGCATTACAGCCTGGCAGTGGACGAATATCTCACGGGACGCCCCCTCGACGCCGTGCCCCATTTTGAGCGGGTTATAGAGTTGGAGCCGGGGAACGTGATGCTCACCGCGAACTCGCATCTGCTTGTGGGTAAAATCCTCGTGCACGTACCTGGCCGATTACCGGACGCCGTGCGCCATCTCCAAGCAGCAGTACGACTGCGCCCTGGTGACGCTGAGGCGCGGGATGCGTTGAGTGCCGCACTGCTTGAGCGGACCCACTAGTCCGAGTGCACTCCGGTAACCCTCGCCCTTGACCAGAGCGCAGTGTTTATTAAAGGTATGACGCTGTCCGCTGTTCGCCCTGCAATGTCAAGACGTCGACTATTCGCCGTCACAACGGTCCTGCTGCTAACCGCCTGCGCCCCCAAACCGCTGCCGCAAGTGCGGATTGGACTTCTCGCTCTGCTCACCGGGGAGCTCGCTCCGCAATCGGGGATTCCATCGCAGCAGGGCGCCGAGATGGCGGTGGATGATATCAATGCCGCCGGCGGAATTGATATTGCCGGAAAGCGCATGAAGGTCAGGCTCACGGTACGGGACTACGAGCCGCGGCCCGACGCCGCAGCGACGGGCGCTCGCGCCCTGATCAATCTTGATAACATTGACGCCCTGGTTGGTCCGCAGTTGAGTGCGCATGCCGTCACGGCGGCCAGTGTTGCGGAAATGTCCCGCGTGCCGATGATCGCTCCGATGGCGTCGAACCCGGCGGTCACTGCCGGCCGCCACTATGTGTTCCGCCTCGCGTTTCTGGATCCGTTTCAGGGCGAGATGCTCGCTCGATATGCATTCGAAAATCTGGCGGCGCGACGGGCGGCGGTACTTTATGACGTCTCCAACGCATATGGGCGCGACATCACCGCACTCTTTCGTGAGACGTTCGAAAATGCCGGCGGTACGATTGTCGCCGCTGAAACGTTTACGAGCGATCAAGGTACCGATTTTCGTGTGCAGCTCAAGCGCATCGCAGCGGCGCGACCGGACGTGCTACTCCTTCCGAATTTGTCTTCTGTTGATTCGTTTCAAGTGCGGCAGGCCCGTGCGCTTGGTATTCGCGCGCCATTTCTTGGCAGTGACTCGTGGGATCCGGTCGGCCTCGCGCATATTCCCGAGGCTGACGGCGCGGTCGTCGCGCACCAATGGCACATTGGCGTGCCGCGGCCGCTGGCCGTGGACTTCGTCAATCGTTATCGGGCGCGCTTTGGCGTCGAGCCCCGCTCGACGGCTGTGTTCACGTACGATGCGATCCGACTATTGGCCGACGCGATGCATCGCGCTGGCACAACAGAGGGTGGCCCGGTGAGCCAGGCAATTGCCAAAACCAACGACTATGAAGCCGTGGCCGGCACAATTCAGTTTACTGGCACAGGCGATCCGCGGCGCGGTGGCGTACTCTCCCAGATCGGTCGCACCCGCGACTCGATCGTTCGCGTCGTCAATCCAAAGCCGTGAACACCCAGGAGCACATCCAGGAGCGATTGCGGCAGCTGAATCTGCTCGGGAAATTGCGGGCTCCACTCCGTCACAGCCTCAAGTTCCGGATGATTGTGGCATTCCTGACGATTTCGGCGGTGATCGGGTCGGCCGTCTCGTATCTGGCGTATCGCGAGGCCGCGGGGTTGTTGCAGGCGAATATCGCCGATCGGTTGAGAGGACTCTCGTTCCGGCGGGCACTGGATGTCGACGGCTGGGTCGAACGGCAGCGCTCTGACCTTCGGTTTATCGCGAACACTCCCGGAGTCGCCTCCGATGCCGCCCGGCTAGCCGCGGAACGCCGGCGCGGCATCACGCCGACCGATGCCGAACGCGAACGGTTGCAACGCCTGCTACAATCCGCTGCCGAATTGGCGATCGCTGCCGACGAACTGCAAGTGCTCTCCGCCGTCGGCGGTGAAGTGCTCGCGTCAACCGACCGCGCTCAGGTCGGGACGTATCGAGTGAACGACCAATTTTTTACCGAGGGAGGTAAGGGGTCATACATGTCGAATGTGTACCCCTCCCCAATAACCGGGCGCCCGGCATTATCGATCTCTACACCACTGCGCGATAGCAGCCATCGCGCGATCGCCGTGCTGGTGGCTCATCTCAAGTTGCAGCGCATGGACGAATTGCTCGAACAGAAGAGTCCGGGCTTCAATGTTGACGTCTATCTGGTGAACCGGTTCGGCGAGTTTGTGTCCTCACGTCGTTTTGGCCGCGACAAATTCCGGCGCGGTGTGCACAGTGAAGGGATTGCGCTCGCGCTCGCGGGCCTCGATGGCGTGGGCGTGTATGACAACTATGAAGGCCGGCGCGTCATTGGCGCGCACCGGTGGATGAAGAATCGCGAGCGGGCGCTGCTGGTGGAAGTGCCCGAGATCGAGGCCTTTGCGCCGGCGCGTGTACTGTTGGTGCACGTGCTGATGGTCGGGACGCTTGGTGTGCTGTTGCTCACCATCGCGGTGAGTTCGGTCGCGCGGCGCGTTGCCGAGCCAATCTTGACAACAGCACGGGCAGCGCGACAGGTGGCCGCGGGCGATTTCAATGCGCACGCGCCCGTGACCACCGAAGACGAAGTCGGCGTACTCGCCGCTTCGTTCAATGAGATGACGGCGCGATTGCAAACACTCTATCGCGACTTGCACGGACAAGTCGCCGCCACACAAGGTGCACTCGATGCACTCCGCGAGAACCAGGCGTTAGTCCACGGGCTCGTCGACAATTCGGCGACCGTCGTGCTAGCGATGGACTTGTCGTGGCGGTGCACGCTGGTGAACACGCGCTTCATCGCGCTCTTCGCACTCAAGGGAAAACCGTGTGAAGGGCAACTGCTCACCAGCATCATTCCCCTCGCATCGGCATCGGCGATTCTTGATGCGGCGAAAACGGTCGTGGCGACCACCGCCGTGGTCGAGACGGAGATTGAGATGGGCGACGGGCACGACAACCTTTGCTTCCTGGCCGCCTGCTTTCCGATCCACGGGCCTGACGGAACGGTATCCGCCGTTGGCATGATTGCTACGGACATCACGGAGCGTAAGCGCGCCGAAGACGAGCGCCGCGCATTCGATGCCAACGTGCAGCACGCTCAGAAACTGGAGAGCCTCGGCGTGATGGCCGGCGGCATTGCCCACGACTTCAACAATCTGTTGGGCGCGGTGATTGGCAACGTTGACATCGCGCTCCTGTCGCTCGACAATCGCGATGACGTGCGGCAATCGCTTGATCAGGTGCTGCGCGCCGCCCGTCGCGCCGCCGATCTCACGCGTCAAATGCTGGCGTACGCCGGCCGCGGAAGTTTTCACACCGAAACCGTCGACCTCAACAAACTCGTCTGGGAAATTTCGGCACTCGCCGGAATTTCATTTTCGAAGAAGGCCCGGCTCGAGTTGAAACTGAGCGAGATCCCGTCGTCGATTATCGCCGATTCGGCCCAGGTGAGTCAGGTCGTGCTGAACCTCCTGACGAATGCCGGTGACGCGATCGGTGACGCCGCCGGTCTGGTAACGGTGCAGACGGAGCTCGTGACGACGTTGCCGGCAATGCTCGCCAAGCAGTGGCCGGGCGACGTCACGAAGGCCGGACCATTCGTTGTATTGAGTGTTGAAGACACCGGCAGCGGAATGAGCGCCGAAACGCAGGTGCGGATTTTCGAACCGTTTTTCACGTCGAAGGAGATGGGGCGCGGCTTAGGGCTCGCCGCGGTTCTTGGCATTGTGAAGGGGCTCGGTGGTGCTCTGCACGTGCAGAGCACGGTCGGAGTGGGCACCCGGTTCGATCTGGCATTTCCGGCGAGCGCATCGCTGGCGGCCCCGAGTGCCGCCGTGCGCGGTGACATGGAAGTGGTGGGTGGCTTGCTCACCATTCTTGTTGTGGATGATGAGTTGGCGCTGCGCCTCGTGCTACGCCGGGCGCTCGGCAAGGCGGGATTTCAGGTGATCGAAGCCGCCGACGGCCACGCGGCCATCGGTATGTTCGCCGCGAACGCCGCGAAGATTGGCGGCGTGGTGCTCGATCTCACGATGCCGGGAATGAGCGGCGACGAAGTGTTGCGGGGCATTCGGGAGATGGATCCCGACATGCCGGTGCTGATCGTCAGTGGGTATGCGATGACCGACGAGAGCGACACATTGCGGAACGACCCTCACGTGCGATTTCTACAAAAGCCGTTTGATACGTGGGTGTTGGTGCGTACGGTTTCGGATATGGCGCGCCGCGCCTAAGGGTGCGTTCGCCGCGGGCGCAGCGTTACTTGCCGCCCACCGTCAGTTTCATTACCGGGTGAATTTCCCATACCGTGGTCTGTGAAGACCCGGAGCCGTTGCGGTCGTTGGCGCGACTGTCGCCACCGTCGTTCTCGGCGTCGAAGAACGCTTTGCCGATGACCGTAATGAGGGTGTTGGATTTGGGCGAAACGTTCTTGTGCTTGGAGAATTGCACGGGGAGGGTCACGTTCAATAAGCCGAAGACCTGCTGACGGATTGCGCACCACGGTTCGCCCATCGGGATTTCGACGCTTGCTGTTTTGGCCTTTTTACCTTTGCCTTGGTCGGCGAGTTGCATGTGGATGTCGCCGTCGTCTTCGAGGCGCGCGTAGCGGATCTCACCCGTGAGAGCGAAGAACTCCGTCTCTTTCCCGCCGCGCGGCGTGCTCTTGCCGATCGTCCCGCCCGGGCCAGTCCACTTTCGCAGTTCAGATGGCGTGATACGGTGGTCGGCAGCGACCGACGCGGGGGCCGGCGACTTGTCGGTTTTTACGTCCCATCGGTGCTTGCCCTGACACGCAGTGCAAACACACGATGATGTGAACTCGACGCCGTCCGAGTTTTTCTTCCCCTTCTCGCCTTTCTTATCCTTCTTTTGCGCCGGTGCCGCTGATGCTGCCAGTGCAAGCAGAAGGCAGGCTCGTCCAATCATCCGATATGCGTTCATCGCATTGCCCTTGAGAGGAGTAATCACGGAATCACGCCGACGGCTTTGCGGCGCGCAAGAGACATGTTTGAGACGTCTGTGACATTTCTCACACGTGCATCGTTCTCAAAAACAGAGTGTTATATAAAAGAAGGCGACAACGCATTCCTTCGCCGTGAGTATTCCCGCACCTCTACTGAGAAGTGATATGTCATCCAAACACGCATTGCCAACGAAGGGCGACCATCAAGGCGCAAACAAAGCAGCCCGCGAGGCATTGATTGTCGCGCTCAACGAAGACCTCGCCCGCGAATACCAGGCGATCATCGGATACATCGTGTATTCGCAAGTCATCAAGGGTGCATCGTTCATGTCGATCGCTGCGCAACTCGAGCAACACGCGGCCGAAGAACTGCGGCATGCGATCACCATTTGCCGACAGATTGATTACTTGGGCGGGAGCCCGGTCACTGTGCCAATGCCGGTGAAGACGTCAGAGAAAGCCGTGGACATGCTTCAATTCGATCTGGCTAACGAAACCGCGACGATCGCTGCGTACCGCGAACGCGTGCACCAGTGCGAAGCACTCGGCGAGATCGCGATGGCGGAGCATATTCGCGAGATCCTAAAAGACGAACAGGATCATCAGATTGATTTGGCAACTGCGCTTGGAGTGGAAGTTCCGAATAACTCTACTTTGAACGGATAGGTCGCGGGGGCGAGGGAGGGCGAACGTTCGCTCTCCCTACGCCACCCCAACCTCTCGGCTCGGTGCGCAGCGAGTGAGGTCGCCGGGGGTTACGGAGCGGACGGCGGGCAGCGTTGGCGTGTAGGGGATTCCGGTGTTTTTGGGGGACGAAAATCGGTACGTAAGAATACCGATGGATTTTATCGGGTTTGAATCTTACGTTTCATAAGAATCTGCATTTCCGGGCTCCCCCCCCTAAGATAATCTGTCGCATGAGTCGGTCACACCACGCCATTCTCCTCGGCCTGTGCGTTGCGGTCCTCGCGACTTTGCCCAGCGTATCCGTTGCACAGGTTGGAACTGCGCCGGGACACAACAAAGCCGATTCCACGATAACTCCGAAAAGCAAACTCAACGCCCCGCCTCGACAAATGGCGCCGGTGGTTGTTGCTGCCTCGCTCCCGCTTCATGTGATTGGGCACCTGCCGAGCGTGGGTGACGGGGTGATCTATTCGGGAAAGAAGACCGAGATGATTGTGATGGACAGTTTGATTGCCAACGTTGGCCAGGACGTCGAACGGCAGATCCTCGGTCGTATTCCGGGAGCAAATTTTTCGGAGACTCAGGGCGCCGGATTTCCGTCGAATGGCATCGGCTTTCGCGGCCTCGACCCGACACAGTCAGTCGAAGTCAACACTCGACAAAATGGGGTGAATCTGGCGGCGGATCTCTACGGATATCCTGAGACGTATTATACGCCGCCCTCCGAAGCGTTGGAGCGAATAGAAGTGGTGCGCGGCGCTGCATCGCTCGCCTTTGGGCCGCAGTTTGGCGGCGTCATCAACTATGTCACACGACGCGGCACGGCGAATAGCCCGCTCGCCTTCGTCAGTGCGCAAAGCGGCGGAAGCTTTGGGCTGATCAACTCCTTTAATTCGATTGCTGGCGGCACTGGGGCTTGGACGTATTACGGATTTCTGCATGCGCGGACCCAGGATGGATGGCGCCCCAACTCTGACTTCCGTCAGGTATCGGGCTATGCGAGCGCGACCTTTCGTGCGTCGGATCAATTGACGATTGGATTGGAGTACACCAACGCGTGGAATCGTATTCATATGGCCGGTGGACTTTCCGATGAAGCCAACGCGATCAATCCGGGTCAATCGTTTCGCGCCCGCAACTGGCTCGCGAGTCCGTGGAATATTGCGGCGCTACGTATCAGTTACCGGATGAATCCGGCCGCGAAGCTCGAGACGACGGTCGCATTTCAATCCAGTGACCGTCACTTGGTGTGGCGGAGCGAAGGTGGTGGCGCTGCAGAGCCCGATGGGATCGACCCGGCCACCGGTCGCTACGTGCCGCGCGAAGTCGAGCGCGAGACATTTCAAAACACCACACTGGAATCGCGGCTGCGCGTTGAATATTCACTTTTCCAAAAATCGCAAACGCTGGCGCTGGGAGTTCGGGCCGGCGTTAACCGGATGCGGCGATTCGAAGGCGGCCCGGGATCGACTGGATCGGATTTCGACATGAAGTTGTATGGCGGCACTTGGGAACGTGCCCTGCGATTCGGCTCCGTAAATGCCGCGCTGTTCGCCGAGAATCTGATCCGCGTCACGGATCGACTGTCGGTCACGCCCGGAATACGATTCGAATACCTCCGGTCAATTGCTGACGGCTACACCGAGGTGGATTCCAAATTTGTGCCGCGCACGTTCGCCTATCCGCTCGCGGGCGTTGGAGTGGAATACAGCATAACGTCGTCGACGGCCGTCTACGGAAACATATCGCAAGCGTACCGGCCAATTTTGTATGGATCGCTCACACCTTTTGGTAGCACGCTTCGAGTCGATGAACAGTTGCGAACGGCGCGCGGCTACAATCTCGATCTCGGATGGCGCGGGACCGCAGGTGGCGTGCTCAAATTCGATGTGGGCGCGTTTTACCTTTCGTACCACGATCGGATTGGCACGAAAACTGTGGATGATGCCACCGGCAGTTTTCTGGAGACCTCCAATATCGGCAACAGCCGGCATTGGGGTGTCGAAACGTATTTTGAGCTCGATCCGTTGGCGCTCTTTGCGCCGTCGATTGCAACAAGTCTGGGATCGGTGGATTTATTCAGCTCGCTTGCCTACGTCAATGCGCAGTACGTGACCGGCGAGTTCGCCGGCAACCGCGTGGAGCAGGCGCCGCGTATCGTTGATCGCACTGGCGTGACATATAGCCGCGGCCCCGTCCGTATGACGCTGCAATCCAGTTTTACCAGCCGCTCCTTCGGTGATGCGAACAACAATGTGCTTCCGAGTAGCGACAATGGAGCCTCGGGGCTGGTGCCGGGCTACACGATCCTTGATTGGTCAACCCGGGTGCGCGTGACGCCTCGGTATACGTTGAGCGCTGGCGTGAACAATCTTGCGAATGCGCGCTACTTCACGAAGCGTACCGCGGAATACCCGGGCCCCGGAATTCTACCGGGGATAGCGCGTAGCTTTTATGCCGGCGTGGGAGCGCGGTTTTAGGGAACAATCCCAGCCGGCTGCAGTTTATTCTCTCCCAAACTCATCACCAACAACAGCACCATCTTCGTCGCTGGCAGCGCACTCTTCCCATCTGCCCACTCGGCAAGCGTATGTTGATTCCCGCCAATCGCCCGACCGATTGCGATGCTGGGAATTCCGCGCACCACTCCCATGTTGGCATCGGTTGTGCCGGCGGCGACCGCTTCTTTGCCCGGCGCGCCGATATCGATTCCGAGATAGTGGTGAATGTCGATCGCAGTTTGTACGATCGGATTCCGGCGTGCGCCGGCGAGCATCGCCTCGGTGCCACCGGCGGTGTTGCGAAGCACCGTTTCCTTTCGATACTGCACGTTCTCCCGCTTTGCCGCGGCGGCGGCAATTTTATCGATAGCGCGGTCGAGTGAGTCAATCAGCACGGGGTTTTGGCCGCGCAAGTCCATTGTGAAATAGAGGTCCTGCGGAATGCCGTTGTAGATCGTGCCGCCGTGCACCTGACCGACGTTGAGCACTGCACCTTCCGGAAGCGGCTCGGTCTTCAGTTGATAGATGTGGTCAATCGCGTCGGCAAGTGCTTTCACCGGCGTCGGTTTTCCGCGGCTGGTCACAGTGTGCGACCCTTCGCTACTGAATGTGTACTTCGTCCAATAGATGCCGAGCGCACCATAGGCGATAGGCCCGAGTCCGCCATCGCTGGCGATGAGCATGTCAGGCCGGGGATTGTGGTCGAGCCACCAATCCATGCCGCGAAGGCCGATTTCTTCCTGGGCGGTAAACAGAAAAACAAAATTCGCATTTGACTTCACCCTTGCTTCGGCCATCGCCCGGACAACGGCGAGGACATTCGCAATGGAGGCGGTGTTGTCGAATACGCCGGGCGCACGGAGCGTGTCACCACTGTGCTTCACCGTGAGGTCTACGCCCATCGGCTGTACGATGTCCATGTGTGATGCAATCACAATCGTCGGGCCGGTGAAGGTGCCTTTGCGCCGGCCGGCGACATTGCCAATGGAATCGGTGGTGACGGTAAGGCCGGCGGCCTCGAGCTGCTGCCTGATATAAGCAGCCCGCACGTTTTCGTGATGGCTCGGCGAGGGCATTTGCGTGAGGCGAATCCATTCATCGACATGCTTGGGGTAGGTGTGTTCGATGATGGCAAGCGCGGCTTTGATGTCGGGACGAGAGGCAAGAGTGGGAGACCAGTCAGTGGGATACGACTGCTGTGCGCTGAGTGGGAGGGCGAGGGACAGGAGGAGTGCGAGGTGGAATGGGCGGGGCATTTTAGACGAGTTGGGGGACAGTGGAGTGGGGGCGAACGGCAAATATCGTGCAGGGTGCAGGGGGCAGCGAGCAGCGGGTAATGGGAGATTCCTACGGGGCGGGCGGCGGACAGCGTGTGATTGGGGTGGCGCAAAAATGTATTGCGGAAGGGGCACGGGAAAGTTAAAACCATGGCACTCTCATTATTAGGAGTGAGCGATGCCGCGTCAAATCGGCGGGTTTGGATGGGTACGTGATCTGCCGGATCACCGTGACCTCCTGTTCTCTGTGTTACTCGGTACACTCCGGAAGTTGCCGACGAGCGTTGACCTTCGGGCAGGTTGCCCGCCAGTGTACAATCAGGGTCGAATTGGCAGTTGCACAGCCAATGCTATTGCCGCGGCGATCGAATTCGACCGGCTGAAACGGCGACAACTCCCCGATTTCGTGCCGTCGCGGTTATTCATCTACTACAACGAGCGCGCGATCGAAGGGCACACGGCAAACGACGCCGGCGCCCAGCTTCGCGATGGTATCAAATCAGTGAATGCCGAGGGTGCTTGCCCGGAATCGCATTGGCCGTACGACGATTCGCCTGCCGAGTTCGATGGTGGGCCATTTCCGATGGGTGCGCGCGCAGCAACGAAGCCGTCGGCGGCCTGCTACGATGAGGCGCTCCAATACCGGGCTGTGAACTATCAGAGGCTGAATCAATCGTTGTCGCAACTCAAAGGGTGCCTCGCCGAGGGCTTCCCATTTGTGTTTGGGTTCACGGTGTTCGAGAGTTTCTTCAAGGCGCCCGGAATGCAGCACACGGTGACTCCGCTCCCGAGCGCGGATGATTCGCCAGTTGGCGGGCACGCCGTGATGGCTGTGGGGTTCGACGACGCGAACCGCCAGTTCATCGTTCGCAACTCGTGGGGCGTGAGTCAGGCGGACAAGGGCTACTTCTACATGCCGTACAGCTACCTGTGTGAGCACAACTTGTCGAGCGATTTCTGGGTGATACAGACGATGGCAGCGTAATGCCTTCAATGCGCCGCCAAACGTCGCTCGCATGTCATATTGAAGCATGACTCTGCGTTCGGGTGACCCATTCTGGCTCGCGAAAAACGGCATTCTCGCCAGCTATCCGCTTCTGAAAAAAGACGAGCGGTGCGATGTCGCAATTGTTGGCGGCGGAATTACGGGGGCGCTGATCGCCCACGAGCTGACTGCAGCGGGAGTTGATGCGGTCATGATCGAAAAAGGTGCTGTCGCCAGCGGCAGCACGGCAGCGAGCACGGCGATGTTGCTGCATGAACCCGACACGGAGTTGCGCGAGCTCATTGCGCGCGTCGGCGAGCAACACGCCGTACGCGTGTACCAACTCGGACTTGAGGCGATTGACGCGATTGAAGCGTTGACGGTGGAACTGGACGATGCGTGCGACTTTGCGCGCCACGATACGTGGTACTTGGCGCGGAAGTTATGGAAGACGGTGAGTCTCAAGCGGGAGTTTTGGGCACGGGAGCGTGCCGGGCTCCGCGTGGAATGGTTGGGCGGGGCGGATATCGCCAAGCAATCCACACTCGCTAATCCTGCGGCAATTGTGTCACATGGCAATGCGGCACTCGATCCTGTCCGCTTCGCTCACCGGCTGATTGCCCGCGCCGCGGTTCGGGGGATGCGCGTGTACGAGCGTACGGAGATGACGCACTTTGATGATCACGGCGATCACATGGTACTGCACACGTTGGGTGGCGCGCGGATCGTCGCGAACCGAATTGTTTTCGCCACCGGGTACGACTCGGCGCAGTACCTCGGCCGCGAGCCGGGGACGCTGCACAGTACGTATGCTCTCTGCAGTGAGCCGGTGGCCGATTTAAATGGTTGGCCGGACCGGGCACTGATTTGGGAGTCGTCACGGCCGTATTTCTATTTGCGGACGACGCACGATCAGCGGGTGATGGTCGGCGGCGGCGATATCTCGAGTGCGAATAGCACACGCCGCGACGGCAAACTCGCCAAGAAGACGGAAGTGCTGCTAAAACAATTCCAACTCATGCTTCCAGCGATCGCACTGGAGGTCGCCTACGCGTGGGCGGGGACATTCGGTGAGAGCGAGGATGGGTTGCCATTTATCGGGCTCTGTTCGCGGTGCCCGAACGCGTATTTCGCGCTTGGCTACGGCGGCAATGGCATCACCTTCGGCATGATCGCGGCGCGTTTGATTACGGACGCGCACTTGGGCCGTCGGAACGTCGACGCTCCGATATTCGCATTTGACCGGTAGCGCGGCCGTCAGAATTTGTGTGCGCGTTCGGGTTCGGGAACCTCGCTTCGTCGGGCCGAACGCTTACACGCATCGAGCCTCGCGCTACGCGTTGGGCCCGCCTGCGCTAGGTCCCCGAACCCGCCCGCCAAGCAGTATGTGTCGCGCGCACGCGCTCACCCGGCCGCGCGCATACTCCAACAGGCGGGATTTTCAACATTTGGCCGCGCGCATCGTATACGTAGTAAATCGCGGCTCCCTCACCACGACAGACAGGAACCCCCATGTCACGTTCCCGGCTCTACTCGCTCGCCGGCGCGCTGTTCTCCCTCGCGCTGGCCATCGCGCCGGTGCTTTCCGCCCAAACCGTCGACTCGGCGAC
>JANYKA010000025.1 GCA_025358315.1 Gemmatimonadota bacterium
GCTGGCTGAGGTAGTTACCTCAGCCAGTAAAGTCAGCTAGACTAGCAGGTGACAATGGTGCTGGAGCCGGTCGACGGCACATCGCAACCCTTCGTATTAGGAGCAGTCGGCGAGGCGCAAGCGGCGGCCATCAGGACAGCGGCGGAAACCAGCAGGGCAACGGAGCGGCGCAGCGTCATTTTGGAGCCTCGTGAGGTTAGCGGTGTGATGGTGTGCAAAAGAAATCTATGTGATTATTTTCTGGTCTAAACCGGCATTCTGTGCCAGAAAACCTGTATATTGTGCCAGTCGTCTAATCATTCTGTCCCCAGCTACTCAGGACCGCTAAATAACCACTATGCACGTCGCCGCCTGCGTCCAACCTGCCAAGCTCGCCCGCCTCCAAGGTGCGGCGGGCGACCGGCATTGCGTGCATGCGGCACTCGACTGGGCACACGCCGACTCCATTATCCGCCGACAGCCCGTTGACGTTTTGGTCGTCGACCCCCAGTTCGATTCGGCCGCCGAGCCGCGGACCGACCGCATTCGCGCCGTCCACAACCGGTACCGGTCGCTCCCCATGATCGTGTATTCGGTTCTCGCCGCCCAAACGCTCCGGACACTCGTCGAATTGGGCCGCGACGGCATGGAACAGCTCGTATTGTATGGGCTCGATGACGATCCACAGCAGCTCCGTCGCATGCTGGAGCGTCAACCGGGCCTCGTGCTCTCCGAACGCCTCCTGACACGCCTGGAGCGGCCCCTGAGCCGCACGCCGACACCATTGGCTGGCGCTCTGGAACGGCTGATTCGCAATCCGTCCGGGTTTCGTAGTGTTGCCGACGTTGCCGACGGCAGCGGGATCCCACGGCGCTCGCTCTATCGCCGCCTCGAGCGCGCCGGATTCGTGTCGCCCCGCGAGCTGGTGACCGGCGCCCGGTTGCTTCGCGCTTATGCCTTTCTGCGCGAGCCCGCCTACTCACTCGAATCCGTCGCCCGTCACGTGCGGTTTGCCAATGCTGACGCGCTCACCGAAGCCATGAAGTGGGGCATCGGGATCACACCTGGCCGGGCCCGCGACCGCATCGGGCCGGAAGAGTTCGTCGCCCGGCTCGCCGCCCGAATGGCGCCGTCGGCTGAATCGCTGGCGGCGGCCGGCGCTGCCTTCGACCCGGAGTACTCGGACGATGCTTAGCTCTGCCGTCGTCCCCGGCAGCCCGCGCGTGCTCATCGTCGACGATGAGCCCTCGATTTGCAGCGCCCTCGTCCAAGTATTGCGACGCGCCGGATTGGACCCGATCGTCGCGCCCGGCCCGCACGAAGCGGACGCACTCCTGTCCGTCTCGATCGAGGCGCTACTTCTCGACCTGCGCTTACCCGATATGCGCGGTGACGCGTTCTATCATCTGGCGACAGCGCGTTTTCCGCACCTCCGGGCGCGGACGCTGTTCATGACAGGCGACATCTCCCCGGATGCCGAGCGGATGATCGCGCAAACAGGTTGCCCCTGCCTGTGGAAACCGTTCCCAAACGCCGTGTTGGTCGACGCATTGCGGGAAATTTTGAATCAGACGTACACAAACGTCTCGGCGCACTAGCTAGCTAACTAACTACACCGTCCACTTTCGCAACGTCGACAGAGCGCTTTCCAGCGCTTTTTTCTGATCCGCGTGCGAAGCTGAGCTGAGCAACCCTTCGTACGTGGCGATCGCGAGCTTCATCGCCACAGGATCATTCTCCGCACTTGCCAGTGACGATGCATTGTCCGCCAGTGTCGCCTGAGCAAGCTGATCGTCGGGAAATCGGGCCACCACTTGTTGCCAACGTTGCACACGCTGCCGCTGAGACGATTCGCTGAGCGCCCACAAATGCCACGCCCCCCGATTCATTGGGTCTGCACCAATTGCCCGTGACGCCAATGCTCCAACGACATCAGGTCCACGCCCGGTGAGCCAAAACGCATTGGCGAGCGCGACAATCGCCCGCGCGTTTTGGGGCTCGCGTTCGACGATCACTTCATAAATGGGA
>JANYKA010000033.1 GCA_025358315.1 Gemmatimonadota bacterium
CAGCGTCTTGTTGTCGAGCGGCAAGCCGTCGACAATCATCAGCGGCTGGTTGCTGCTGCTGATGGAGCTGACACCGCGGATCGTGATCGACGAAGAAGCGCCGGGAACGCCGGAGGTGCTCGTGACGTCTACGCCGGCGACACGCCCTTGAAGCGCGTTGACGAAATTCTCACGCTGCGTCTGCGCAATCGCGGAACCTTCGACGGTTTGCTGGGACGTGCCCAGCGCACGTTGGGTCGTCGCTTGGCCGAGCGCCGTGATGACCACCGCGTCGAGATTATTGGCGACTTTTTTTAATTGAACATTGATGATATTCCCTGCGCCAACCGTGCGCTCTTCCGCAAGATTGCCAATGAGCCGGAATTGCAGCACTTGGCCGTCGGTGGCGCGAATGGAGTACTTTCCGTCACTGTTGCTCAACGTGACGCCCGTTGAGCCTTTGATACCAATCTGGACTCCCGTCAGGGGAGCGCCTTGTTCATTCGTCACTTTGCCGGTCACCGACCTTTGCTGAGCAAAAGCCGGAGCGGCAAGAAGGAATGTTCCCATCAGGAGCGCGAGTACTCTTTTCTTCATAGTGACGTGTACCGGGTTTGGTATTCCGTGAGTCAAGCTTCGGCTGCCCGCAAGAACGCAATCGACGTTCGCCGATCGACCGCTGGGCTGACTCACGTGTGTATGGAGTCGCCAGATCAGATTGTACGACTTAGTATGGCCCTGCGCCACTCCAAAAAAGAATTTTTCGCAATACCAGCAGAATGTCACGATAGTTCCGTTGTGGAGACGATGTCAACTTATTCGCAAAGCACAAGTGAACGTGTCCCCTTTCGGTCTTCGAGCGATACCATGTGGGCTGTAATTGGCTGCTTCTCAAGCACAACGGTGCATCTACGGATAAGTCGCTAGAAATTTCGGCGCCCGCCGCAGTTTCGTCGCCTGCTCGAAGGCATACGCAAGCGTGATCAATTTTCCCTCTTCCCACGCCCGCGCCACGAACGAAATACCCACCGGAAGTTCTCCCACCATTCCCATCGGTACTGTGATGCTCGGGTATCCGGACACCGCCGCGAAGCTCGTGCTACCGCCCGTGAAGTGATCGCCATTCAGTAGATCCGTGGTCCACGCCGGCTGGTTCGACGGCATAATGATCGCGTCGAGCTTGTGCTTCTTCATCACCGCATCGATCCCCTCGGTGCGCGTCAGCCGGATGCACTTGGCACGCGCGTCGAGATATTTCTTGTCCGTCAGTGGGCCGCATTTCTGCGAACGAATGAAAGTTTCCTGGCCAAACCACGGCAACTCCCGCGCTTTTTCCCGTTCATTCCATGCGATCAACTCGGCAAGCGATCGCACCGGCGCGTCGTTTCCGAGCGACGCAAGGTACGCATTAAGTCCGGCCTTGAATTCGTAGTCGAGCACAATCCGCTCGGCATCGTCGAACTTGCCAGCAGTCGTCAACTTCACTGGATCGACGACGGTCGCGCCGGCGCTGCGGAGCGCGGCAATCGCCTCATTGAATCGCGTGTCGACAGCGTCGTTGAAGCCGGCGAGATGCCGCGCCGCGCCGATGCGTGCGCCCTTGAGGCCAGCGGCATCGAGAAACGTCGCATAGTTCGTTGTGCTCTTGCCGCGACTCGCATTGGTCGCAATATCGCGCGCATCCACACCCGTGAGTACGCCGAGCAGTGCAGCCGCGTCGGCTACCGAACGTGCCATCGGGCCGGCCGTGTCTTGCGATGCGGAGATAGGAATAATGCCACTGCGTCCCCAGAGTCCAACGGTCGGCTTGATGCCCACAAGTCCGCAAATCGCCGAAGGACAAATGATCGAACCGTCAGTCTCGGAACCAATCCCGACGGTAGCGAACGTCGCGGCGATCGCCGCTCCCGTGCCCGAGCTCGAACCGCACGGATTTCGATTCAGCACGTAAGGATTGCGTGTTTGTCCACCCCGACCGCTCCACCCGCTCGTACTGCGACCGGACCGGAAGTTCGCCCACTCGCTGAGGTTGGTCTTGCCGAGGAGCACTGCGCCGGCCGCGCGCAGCCGTTCAACGATGAAGGCATCTCTCGCTGGTGTGCTGTTGGCAAGGGCGAGCGATCCGGCGCTTGTGCGCATTTTGTCGGCGCTGCCGATGTTGTCTTTGATCAACACCGGGATGCCATGCAACGGGCCAACAGTAATACCGGACTTGCGTTCGGCATCGCGTTGATCGGCGATCGCGAGAGCATCCGGGTTCAATTCTATTATGGCGTTGATGGCCACGCCGGTCTTGTCCATCTGGGCGATGCGCGTAAGGAAACGCTGCGTCAGATCGCGTGAGGTTAGCGCGCCGCGTTGCAGCAATGCACCCAGTTCGGTAACCGAGAGCTCGATCAAGTCATCCGCAATTGGGCGCTGGGTCACGGAGCGGGCGGCGTTCAGCGAAAGCACAGACAATTCAGGCACGGTGGGGGCCGCGGACGCGGATGCCGGTACGCCAAGTAGCGCCGCACCGGCGGCGAGTGATGCACCAACGAACGCCCGGCGGTCGAGCGGTGTCGTAACTGAATGTTCGTTCATTCCAGCTCCTCGCGTGATGGTCGTGAGCAACGAAATTGGGTGCGCGGTCAAAAAAGCGCCATTAGGTACATCCAGCTAACGGCCCATGGAATGTCATCACTTCCCTGATGGTTTGTGAGGGAACACCTGCCAGACATCGCCGGAACCGGGCTCCACATTATATGGACCCTCAGGGAATCGCTCTTCTATTAGGAGGGCAGGTGTACAAGAAGATCCTGGTCCCGCTGGATGGATCAACGTTCGCCGAGCAGGCGTTACCGCGAGCCGGCGCACTGGCCGCCGCGCATCACGCCTCGGTGGTCCTCGTGATGGTGCATCACGTGCCGACGCCGAACTTTGCGCCCGACGGCGTATGGCTCGACGTGTCGGGGCTCGAGGCGGAACTTCGCACCCAACAGCAGCGATATCTTGAAAAAATCGCCGCCGGGCTGCGGGAGAAATTCAGCATCGTCGTCAACGCCGAACTCCTCGACGCACCGACCGTTTCAACCATTTGCGCCTATGCACAGGCGCACGAAGTCGATCTGATTGCCCTGACCACGCATGGGCGTACCGGCTTTAGCCGCGCCTGGCTTGGCAGCGTCGCCGATGGCATTGCGCGGCACTGCGTGATCCCCGTCCTAATGTTGCGGCCGCACGTAAACGGAACTTCGCCACGCCCAAACACACATAATGATGGTGTGTTCAGCCGTATCCTCGTTCCCCTTGATGGTTCGCAGGAGGCCGAGCTGGCGATCCGTCAGGCCACTGCACTCGGTCGGGCCAGTAATGCGCACTACGTGCTGGCGCGTATCGTCGCACCAGTCCCCGTAGTTCCTACCAATGCGCCATCGGATTTCATCGCCACCGGACTCCCAGATGATTCTGTCGCTACAGCGCGATGCCTGCTCGAGGCGCGTCTGTATTTGGCGGTCCAGATCGTTGCCCTTAAGTCCAACGGATGTGTGTCACGGTTCGAAACGCAGGTGCGTCTTGCCACTGACGTGGCACCAGCGCTTATTGCCCTCGCCGAGTCCGAAGCGGTGGATGCGATCGCCATGACTTCGCACGGGCGTGGCGCATCCCGCTTGTTTGTCGGAAGCGTCGCCGACAAGATCTTGCGCGGGTCGACCGCCGCCGTGCTGCTGTTTCACCCACCCCCGCATTCCTGACCGCAGGGACGGCAGCTACGAGCGGCTGGTCCGCAGCGCGTTGACGATCACGGCCACATCGATCCCCTCCTGTAATACCGCACCGACCGTCGGAGGAATGAATCCGAATGCGGCAACCACCATCGCCATGGCGCTGAGTCCGAGGCCCACGATCAGACTCTGCTTCGCAATACGCATCGTGTAGTGTCCAATCTCGACCGCATCACCGACCCGGTCGAGGGAGTCGATAAGGATGATGACATCTGCCGCCTCAGCGGAAATACCGCCGCCGTGGGCGGCCAGGGCCACGCCAACATCGGCGCTGCTGAGTGCGGGCGCGTCGTTGATGCCGTCACCGACCATCATCACTACTTCGTGGGCGCGCATCATCCGGGCAATAATTGCCGCCTTGTCTGATGCCAATAAATCGCCATGTACTTCGGCGATACCCACGCGCTCGCCAATTGCCCGCGCTGACGGGGCGTGGTCACCGGAGAGCATCATGACGTGGCGCACGCCGGCGCTGCGCAAGCGAGCGAGCAGGGCAGGGACAGCCGGCCGCACTTCATCGGCATATTCGATAATACCGGCGAGACGATTGTCGATGACAACGTACGCGCGCAGAGTGGCAGCCGATGTCTCAAACTTTGCAAGTGCGGCCGAGGTGGCGCCGCCGTGTGCGACGACAAATGCACGCGAGCCGACACGGACCACCCGGCCGGCAACCTCCCCTGTCACGCCCTGTCCCGGCACTTCCACCGTCCCGATCGCGTGTGGCAGGTGGCCAAAACGCCGTTCCCCTTCGGCAACGATAACGCGGGCCAGCAAATGGCCTGCCCCCTGTTCGACGATCGCTGCATTGCGCAGGACATCTTCTTCAGTGAATCCGTCGCTCACCTTGATGCCCTGCACACGCGGTTCGCCAATGGTGATCGTGCCGGTTTTGTCGAACACCACGGTCGTAATGGCGGCGAGGCGTTCAAGGGCGCCACCATTACGGATGATGATGTGTCGCCGTGCCGCGCGATTCACGCCGCCGACGATCGCTACCGGCATCGCGAGAATCAGCGGGCAGGGAGTGGCCACCACTAGCACAGCGAGCACTCGCACCCAGTCGCCGGTGAAGAAGAGTACTGCGGCGCACACCAGCAATGTGATCGGCGTGAACCAGACGGCGTATCGGTCGGCGGTACGCTGCAGCGGGGCTTTGCTTCCCTGTGCGGATCGTACCAGTTCGACGATGCGCGCGTATTGACTTTCCGCGGCGCGCGCCGTGGCCCGCATCCGGAGTACCCCCGATCCGTTCGCCGCGCCGCTCATCACCGGCGTGCCCGTGGTCGCTTCGACCGGCATTGGCTCGCCGGTAAGGCGTGAGAGATCGAGCTCCGATTGACCGTCGGTGACCACGCCGTCGCATGGGACAAGATCGCCGGGGCGAACGAGCAGAATATCGCCGATCACCACATCGATCACCGGAATATCCTCCACTCGTTCGCCGCTCAGTCGATGCGCCAAACGCGGAGCGGCCTCCTCCAGCGCGCGGACTGCGGCCGAAGCACGGCCCTCGGCGTATCGCTCAAGTGCCTCGCCGCCGCTCTGCATCAGCACGATGATGAGGCCGGCGACAGGCTGACCAAGTGCGACCGCGGCTATTACCGCAAGCGAAGCGATGATGTCGGTTGCGAAGTGTCCGTGCCGCGCATCGCGCAACGTACGCCAGATCAGCGGGGCGCCGACAACAATGAGTCCGATGCCCCAGACTAAATGCGCCGCGTCCGGGCCCGCGAGTACACGCGTGACCACGCCGGCGAGGATGAGCGTCGCCGCCGAAGCAGGAAGGAGCGCCGACCTGAAGGTCAGCGATGGTATGCGCACAGTTGATCGCCGGACGAAGAAAGTGTTCGCGGCAGAAGGACAGCAGGGTCGCGGCCATCCTGAGGAGAATGATATCCGCGGGCGACGTTGCGTGCAGGAAGACGTGGCGCGAAGTTTGATATCTCCTCTATCGGAGCTCCAGATGCGCCGGCGTTTCAATCCAATCCGTCTCCTCAGTCACTTCGCGATCATTGCGGCGTTCTGCATCGTTGCGGTCCCGGCGCTTGCTCAACAGCGCCGTGCCGTCACTGCTGCCGATTATGCGCGCGCCGAAACCTTCCTTGCACAAAACCAATCTGGTTTCGTGGTTGGGGGCACCGTCGCACCGACCTGGCTTCCCGACGATCGTTTCTGGTATGTAAACGGGTCGGGTGCCACGCGCGACGTGATATTGATCGACCCGGCTCGGCATACGCGCACCGTCTGCGCTCCCGGCTTTGCCAACTGCCCGGGGGTTCCCAGTTCAGCCGCAACCGCCACTGGAGGCGGTCGTGACGGCGTTGGCAGTGGTGGGGAAGTCGGCGGCCGCGTTCGCGCCGCCGCGCAAGGAGTTGTTTCTCCAGACAGCACACGTGCGGCGTTCATTCGTGACTTCAATCTCTGGGTACGCGACATCGCCACGGGCAAGGAAACCGCGCTTACGACCGACGGCGTAAAAGACTTTGGCTACGCCACTGACAACGCCGGCTGGACCACCAGCGATCGCGCAATTCTTCTTTGGTCGCCGGACTCCAAAAAGATCGCGACATATCAGCAGGACGAACGCCAAGTGGGGATGTTCTATATGGTCGAAACCACCGTCGGCCATCCCACCCTCCATGCCTGGCGCGATCCTTTTCCTGGCGACAGCGTGGTGGCGATGCTCCGGCGAGTGATCATCGATGTTGACGCGGCCCGCGTCATCGCGTTGCAGATGCCGCCAGACTTTCATCGCGCCACTCTTGGCGACGATGTCTCCATGGACGACTATAAATGGAGCCCTGATGCGTCGCAGTTGGCACTTGTCTCCACATCGCGCGATCACAAGCAGGCCGTGTTTCGCGTGGCCACTGCGGCGACGGGTGCGGTGCGCACCGTGTTCAACGAAACCGTCGCCACACAGTTCGAATCGCGCACCGGCTGGCAGGTGCTCTGGCCCACCAACGAAGTGATCTGGTACTCCCAGCGTGACAACTGGGGGCAACTCTATCTCTATGATCTTCAGACGGGAAAACTGAAGAACAAGATCACTGTTGGTGAAGGCCCGGTGTCGCAGATCACACGAGTTGACGAGAAGACCCGCACGCTTTGGTATGCGGCGCTCGGCCGCGAGCCGGGGCAGGACCCGTACTTTGCGCATTTTTACAAATCGGGACTTGATGGTGCACGTGTGCGTTCGCTGACGCCGGACGACGGCACGCACGCGATTCAGCTCTCACCTTCGGGCCGATACCTGGTTGACAGCTACTCAAAGCCCGATGTTCCGCCCGTGGTTGTGCTACGCGATGGCGACGGCACAGTGGTGATGTCACTTGAGAAAGCCGACATTTCCAAACTGCTGGCTACTGGTTGGAGGCCGCCGGTGCCGATCACCGTGAAAGCGCGCGACGGCAAGACGGATCTGTACGGTCTGATGTTTGTTCCGACAACACTCGATCCGTCGAGGAAATACCCGATTATCAATAATCCGTATCCGGGTCCACAGACTGGCAGCGTCGGGAGCCGTGAGTTTTCAGCGGCTCGCCGTGATCGCCAGGCACTCGCCGAGCTGGGTTTTGTGGTGGTGACGATCGACGGTATGGGCACGCCCGACCGATCAAAATCATTTCACGACGCGTACTATGGCGCGATGGGACGTGACAATACGCTCCCCGATCAGGTAGCCGGGATGCAGGAGCTTGCCCAGAAGTATCCGTACATCGATATCGACCGAGCGGGAATCTATGGTCATTCCGGCGGTGGCTTTATCACCGCGGACGCGATGTTCCGATTTCCAGATTTTTTCAAAGTCGGTATCTCCGAATCGGGGAATCACGATCAACGCGTATACGAAGACGACTGGGGCGAGCGATACCAGGGGTTGCTCACGCGCTACGCGGATAGCACGGACAGTTACACCGTCGAGGCGAACCAGACCGTGGCCAAGAACCTGAAAGGACATCTGTTGCTCGCGCACGGACTCATGGACGCGAACGTGCCGGTGACAGCGACGGAGCTTGTCGTAGACGCGCTGATCAAAGCGAACAAGGATTTTGACTTGCTCTTGATCCCGAATGCGGACCACGACTACGGCTCGGCGTCAAATTATATGATGCGCCGGCGCTGGGATTACTTCGTCCGCTGGCTGCTCGATGCCGATCCACCAAAAGAGTATGAGATCAAGCCGCCGCGGACGCCGTGACCGAAGGCTACACGCGCCGCAACTTCCACCTGCCACGACGAAACACAATCGCACTCACCACGGCCAACAGTGAATACGCTGCCAGCACCGAGACGAACACCGCGCGCAGCCCGAGCCCGGTGCGCGCGGATAGGTACCACGCCAGCGGAACTTCAAATAGCCAGAACACTCCGATATTGATCAGCGTCGGTGTCCATGTATCGCCGGCGCCGTTGAACGATTGAGTCAATACCATTCCAAACGCGAAAAACGGAAATCCGGCAGAAATCGTCCGCAGGCCAAACACGGCGACTGAAGCGACTCCCGGATCCTGTGTGAACGCCGATACAATCCATGGCGCGGTAATAATGAACACGAGGCCGGCTAGTCCGAGAAAAACCACGTTGTAGCGTGCCGCCGTCCACGCCGATGTCTCGGCGCGTGCTGCGTCCTTGGCACCGAGTGACTGACCGACAAGTGTCGCTGCGGCGTTGCTCAAGCCCCAGGCCGGCAGCAACGCGAAAATCACCAGGCGAATGCATATAGTGTAGCCCGCCATCGCCACGCTGCCAAAGCTCGACATCAACCGTACCAATAAAATCCAGTTGAGTGAGCCGACGAGCACCTGAAACGTGCCATTACCGGAAAGCCGGACCAGACTTGTCATCGTCGCCGGTTCAAGGACTATGTGGCGACGCCGTACTGCGAGATGCCCGCTCCCTCGCACCAGTTTGCTCAATGCGAATAGCACACCAATGCCGCGGCCGATCGTTGTCGCCACGGCAGCGCCGGTCACTCCCATTCGTGGGAATGGGCCGATACCGAAAATCAGGAGCGGCCCAAGCACGATATTGATTCCGTTTGCCAGCCAGAGCACCCGCATCGAAACCGATGCATCGCCGGCCGCGCGAAACGTGGAGTTAATCACGAATAACAGAAACGCAGTCGAACTGCCGCCGATCATCACGCGGGTAAATGTCGTTCCGGTTGCCAGCACGTCCGTCGACGCACCCATCAGTTGTAGCAGTTGCGGAGCGTAATAACCACCGAGCGCCGCAAGAATGCTGGAAATAATCACGCCAAGCGCAATGGACTGAACGGATGTGCGCGCGGCGGTTTCGGGATCGCCTTCACCAATACGCCGCGACACCACGGCGGTGGTCGCAATACCGAGCCCCATCGCGAGTGTGTAAACGACGATCATCATCGTCTCGGTCAATCCAACGGTGGCGACGGCACTCGCCCCTAAGTGCCCTACCCAAAAAACGTCGGACACGGCGAACAGACTTTCCATTACCATTTCGAGAATCATCGGGACGGCGAGCAGGAAGATCGCGCGGCCGATGGAGCCGGTGGTGTAGTCGTGTCGCACGCCGCGCATCGCGTCGGCGATATCGCGCCAGCTGCTCGCGAACGTGCGTGGTGATTGGTTATTCGTTGCGTTCACAGAAGTACTCATCGTGTGGCCTCGTCAGTGCGAATTGAAACGCCCCACCGTGCTATCGAAGCAGGTAGGGCGTGAATCCGCGAAGGGCGGCGAGGAATTCGCTGCTAGTTCTCTTTCGCTGTCAGGACCCTGCTTCGATTGGATGCCGCGACTCGATACGCGTTCCTGCCCGGAGGGCAAGGACGGCGATACGGTAGTCGCTGATCGAAACAGGGATCTTCATCGAGCACCTAAGAAAGAATGGAGTAAACTGCTTCGGCGAACGCTAATGGTGGCCCGGTACAAGGTCAAGAGAGAAGAGTGCCCGCCTCCGAGCGGGCGCCCTTCTCTCTTGCCACTTCTATTGAACCCGAAGGACGACCACCCGCAATCCACTGCTCCCCGACAATGCCGCGCCGCTGCTGGTGAGCAGCTGCAGGCTCTGAATTCCCGGTGCTGACCCGCTGTACAAGAAGTACGACGCGGACGTCCCGGGAATCGAGAACACTGTCTGGGAGATCGCGCCGTTGGTAATCGCCGTTGGCTGAACCGGAACCACGGGAAGTCCGGACGTCGTGAACAGGCCGCAGGGGGTGCCACTGCACATGAGTTTCGTTTGACCAACATTGAAAATGTCGGCGAAATTAAAGCTCGGTACTGTCATGCGGACGTCGGCATTGATGAACGTCGGCACGGGCTGGAAGATAGCGGTGGCCATATTGAAGTAGGTCAATACAAACGGAATCGTCTGACCCGTGTGCGCACTCAGATTGGTGAGTCCAATCTGGGTGGGCTCGGCGATCAGCGACTTAACGAATGCACCTTCAGACGCGCCAGCGTAGTGATCCGTCGCCCAGCGGGCTATCACCCAACCGGCACCGTAGTTTGCAAAGGTATCAAAACCAAGCCCTTCGACATTCGACATCTCGGATTTCAGATACGAGAAAAAGAATGGCAGGTGACTGCCAACGAGATTGCGAGGCAGTGTTCCCGAAATATCACATGGCGCATTGGGGCCGAGATTGATTTCGCAGGCCACGGTCTGATTGAAGGTGGCTTGTCCTTTCCACGTGGCGTGGTTGAAGCTGCGCTGCCAAATCTCTGCGGACTCCTGGGCCAATCCTTCTTCCAGCCAGATTTGCTCGAACGCCGGGCTGTTTTGAATTATGCGACTGGCGAAAGACACAATGTGTTTGGTCTCATGGGCCGCCGTCGCGCGAACCTGATTTTGCCACGTTGCGACGCTATAGCCATTCGTCCCCGCGACCCACGAGTAGTAAATCTCCGTCTGGTTGCTCAGGTCGGCGTTGGGCCCGGTTGCCGCATACGGGAAAAAGTCGCAGCCGTTCACGAAGGCGACGATTGATCCGCCTCCCGTCGTTCCGCTGACGTTATTGAGCAGGGGCGTGAACACCACGGTAACCTTTCCGATACTGCTGAGCTGGGAATCAAACGCCAGCGGATCCCCAATGTTGGCCAGCATGTGCGGCCACGTGACATTGTCGTATTCGGTGGCGAAGGTCTGATAAAACGACGTGTCGGGCCGATTCGCCGCTATCCACGTGGTGTTGTTCGTGTCGGCGACGACAATAATGTGCTGGCCCACTGCGACCGTCCGTCCGCCGATCGAATCCGCGGATGTGCACGACGTGCTCCCACCCTTTCGCACGTAGAGCTTGTTCACTGTACCGACCGTCTGCGAAATGACGGCAGCATTCGACGGCGCTGACCGGCCGCTTGGTGCCCGCACTCGAGCCCAAGCCGCAGACGGGTTGCCCATGCGGGCATAAATCTGACGGTTGCTTTCGAGCATCGCCATGTGATTCTGGGCCTGGGTGCGCGTCTCGGTGGCGTTGGTCCGGTCTTGGGCGTTCAGGGCATATGTCGGTCCACCGCTCGCCTGCGGAGCGGACGCGATCACTCTCGATGCCGCAACGCCCGCGGTGGCCGCCGATCCGGCAAAACTGCCCGTAAGGGAAAAGTTTTCTATCTGCGTGTTGGTCGGGTCGGTATTGACGACGGCAATCAGATACTGCGACCCCGCCGTTACCGCGAGCGTTTGACTGAAGTTGGGTGAACTGAGATATACCTGCGATTGACCGGCCGCGGCGAGGGTGAGACTCGCTGTCGCTGTCGCAACCGTCACCGCCAGCGTCGCCGTTTTTCCTTCGCTCGTCGCCGTAATCGTTGCGTTGCCAAGGCCCACGGCCGTGACGACACCGCTCGTGGACACCGACGCGACGCTCGCCGCCGACGTGGCCCAGGTAACCACCCGGCCACTCAGAATATTGTTCGCCGCATCGCGCTCCGTCGCCGCGATCGCCTGTGTGGCCCCGACGATCATATTCAACGTCGTTGCCGACAGCGTGATCGTTGCCACCGGCGCCGGAGGTACCACCGACAGATTCGCCGAGCCCTGTTTAACGCCAACGGTCGCCGTCACGCTTGTCGAGCCCGCAACGAGCCCCGTAACGACACCACTCGACGTGATGGACGCGATGGTCGCCGACCCCGTGCTCCAGCTGATCGCGCCCAATGCGATTGCGGCACCGTTTTGGTCGAAGCCCGAGGCCGCTGCGTTAACCGTGGATCCGACGGTCACCGCCGAATTGGAAATACTCACGTTGATCGTCGTCAGCACCGGGGTTACCGGGCCTGTGCCGCCTGAGTTGTTGCTTCCGCCGCTACAGGAGACGCTGGCGCCAGTGGCTACGAAAAGAATGGCGCGGCGAATCAGCGACGCGAGGCGAATCGACATGGCTAGCTCCAATGGGGCCGTGAATGCAACCTAGATACTAAGTAGTGCCTCTATCCGCGCCGCGATCGTATCCACACTTGGCAATACCGCATCTAACAGAACGGCGTGATATGGCATCGGTACATCTTCTACGGCCAGCCGATCGACCGGTGCATCAAGCTCCCAAAATGCCTCACGCACAATCGTCGCCGCAATCTCGGCGCCAAAGCCGGCGGTCATCGTGTCTTCATGCACGATCAGGCAGCGCCCTGTTTTTCGTACCGACGTGAGCACCGCGTCCCGGTCCCATGGTGCTACCGTGCGCAGATCGATCAGTTCCACTCCGTCAATCTGGCGCGCCGCATCGGCACAACGCAGCGCCAGTGCGCCCCAAGTGACGACCGTGATCCGGTTTCCGGCCTGAACGATGCGGGCGCGCCCAAATGGCAACACGTAGTCATCACCCGGATAGCGGGCACTGCCATCGCTGGTCATCAACAACGACCGGTGCTCAAAGAATATGGTCGGGTTCCGGCCACGCATGGCCGCCCGCAGCAGTCCCACCGCATCCGCGGAATTCGACGGAATCGCCACTTGCCACCCAATGGCGTGGACGAACGTTACCTCACTACTAAGGGAATGCCACGGGTCGCCAACATCTTTTCCGTATCCGCCCGGCATCCGCACCACGATCGGTGCGCAAAAACGGTTTGCCGTGCGCCACCGCATCGTTCCGCAGTTGTTCAGTTGTTCCGTGGCAGGGTCGGCGTATTTCCGAAACTGGATCTCGGCCACCGGCATCAATCCGCCAATCGCCATCGCTACGGCGCGGCCAATGATGCCTTCTTCGGACAGGCTGGTGTCGAACACCCGGTCGATGCCGAATTTTTTCTGAAGCCCTTCGGTCACGAGATGGACGCCTCCCTTCACGCCGACGTCCTCGCCAAACACAACCACTTTCTTGTTGCGCTCCAATTCACTCGCCAGCGTGCGGCGCACGGCTTCGGCGAGGCGCATCATCTCGCCGTCCTGAGCGGGCACATCACTGCCACCTAGCGCAGCGATTTCGTGTTCGCTCAAGCCACCAAGCGCAACGGTGTCGTCAGCACCGGCGATTTCGGCATATGCAAAACGCTTAACACGCGACGCATCCGGTACGGGTCGGGCTCGCGCTGCTTCGAGTCCGGCGGTCACGTCGCGCGCGACATCGGCTTCGAGCGTGCTCCACTCCGCCTCGGACAAATGTCCAGGCACGAGATATTCACGCAGGCGTGGGAGGGGATCGCGCGCCGCGTCGGCTGCGATCGCGTCATCCGTCCGGTAGCCCTTTTGATTGTCCGGTCCTGAATGGCTCGACAGTCGTGGCACCGTGAGGCGAACCAACGCCGGACCACCGCCCGATCGAACGTGGTTCACGCACTCGGAAAGCAATCGCGAGGTGGCGCGCGGATCAGTGCCATCGCCGTCACGAACGAGAAGGTTCTGAAACGATGCAAGATTGGCGGCGATATTTGCGCCGGGCGTTTGCATTTCGCCGCCCACGGAAATCCCGAGTCCGTTGTCTTCGATATAGAAGAGCATCGGCAACTTCAACGTCGTGGCCATCGTCAGCGCCGACCAAAATCCGTTGGTCGCGACCGACGCATCGCCACCAAGCGCGACGCTCATACAATTGTTGTACGATGCATCGCCTAGCGTATCGCGGTGGTAGATGATGTTCTGTGCCCACCCGGCGCTCGGTGTGAACTGCGAGCCCACGTCACCAGACATTGGGAGAACAATCGGACCAGTCGTGCTCGGTAGATTACAGACCACGCCGATATCACGTCCGTCGCTGAACCCGCCGGCGCGACCGAGCGGGCTGCCAAAAGCGTCCTCTATAGAAAGGCCCATCGCGAGCAGCATCGGACGCGAGCGATAGTACGCGCCGGCGGCATCGTGTCGGCCGTTGATCAGCGAGCCAAGGATGCACTGCGCGACATCGTGGCCGCGCGCCGAGAACTGGTACAGCACGAGGTGCTCTTTGGGGACGTTGGCGCGATTGCGGTTGGTGGACTCTTCGACATCGTCGAGCCCGCGCGACACGAGCGCGTGATACGCGATCGTGCGCCAGTCGAATGCTTTCTCTTTCATTGATTCACGAGCCGGGGCGCGTGGGGCGGTTTTTGCCATTCCCAAATGTGGGCTATTGGACAGCTGATTGGGAGTCGGCTACTTCCAACTGAGGATATCCGCGTCGTCACCCTGGCCACCGATCTTCCCGTCGGCGCCATACGAGAGCAGGTCGTAGCCATTTGGGTTCTGCTGACCCGGGAATAAATAGAGATAGGCCCGCCCCCACGGATCGTTGGGCACCGGTTTGCGCAGGTACGGACTGCGCCAGTTCGCGGGCGGATTGATCACCGGCTTCTCCCACAGGGCATTGAGTCCCTGCTCGGTCGTCGGGTACGCGCCGTTGTCGAGACGGTACGTATCGAGGGCAGCGCCGAGCATCTCAATTTGTGATTTTGCGGTCGCGCTCTTGGCAGCGCCGACGTGCTGAAAAACGTTTGGCGCGACGAGGGTTGCCAGAATCGCGATCACGACGATCACCACCAGAATTTCAATTAGGGTGAAACCGGAGCGGCCGCTTTTTTGTATGCGGCGGGCAAGAGCACGTGTCATGGTTCTGGGCGCTAGAGAGGGACCGGACACCAGCAACACCCCAAAGTACGCTTCCGGACGCTATCTTTTCCAGCAGCAATCCTGAGCGTAGGGCGCAAAACGGTACCCGAGGTTTTCAAGCCGATGGCCAACCAGAGTATCCTAACCAGCTTCGATGACGGCGTGTTGACGATCACGCTGAACCGACCCGAGGTCCTGAATAGCTTCACCTTGGCCATGGCTCAGGAGCTGCAGGACGCCCTCCGCGCGGCCGCTGACGATCCGGCCATTCGCGCCGTTCTCTTGACGGGCAGCGGACGCGGCTTTTGTGCGGGCCAGGACCTCACGGAAGCCTTACCGAAGGAGCCCAATAGCCCGATGCCAGACATCGGCGACGTGGTCCGGAGCTGTTACAACCCGATTGTCCGCGCCATTCGCGGACTTGAAAAGCCGGTGATTTGCGCAGTAAACGGAATCGCTGCCGGTGCCGGCGCCAATCTGGCATTCGCCTGCGATCTGACGATCGCTGCGGAAGAAGCCTCGTTCGTGGAGAGCTTCGCCAAGCTCGGTTTGATTCCGGATACTGGTGGCACTTTTTTTCTCCCACGCCTCGTTGGCACCCAGCGTGCCACCGCGATGGCATTTCTGGGAGAGAAAATCCCGGCTGCCAAGGCACTTGATTGGGGGCTCATCTATAGCATCGTGCCACTCGCCGTTCTGCACGAGTCGGCGCTCGCGCTCGCCAAGATGCTGGCCACGCAACCCACGCGGGGGTTTGGCCTTACCAAGCGTGCGTTCAACCACTCGCTCGGCGCCACTCTCGACGCGCAACTTGATTTCGAAGAACAGACCATGCGCGAAGCCGGTCGCACTGACGACTATGCAGAAGGCGTTCGCGCCTTTTTGCAAAAGCGCAAACCGAATTACACGGGCCACTAATGGCGCTTGATTCACATGCGGTCATCGGCGTGGTGGGTGCCGGGGCGATGGGCGCTGGCATCGCTCAGGTAGCGGCCCAGCACGGGCATCGGGTCGTGCTCGCCGATGCGTTCCCGGAAGCGCTTAACCGCGCCCGCGCCAGCCATGCGCGTGCCATGTCCCGCGAAGTGGAAAAGGGAAGACTTGATAGAGGCACGGCCGATACCGTGCTCGAACGGATTGGCTATGTCACCGGAAAGAATGCGGTCGATCTCGTCGCGCTCGCGGCGTGCGAACTCGTCATTGAAGCCGTGGTTGAGCGAATGGATGTGAAGGTGGACCTCTTCCGCACGGTCGAGAGCATCGTTGCCCCCGACGCGATCATCGCAACCAACACGTCGTCGCTGTCGATAGCCGCGATTGGCGCGGCGTGCGAACGCGCCGGACGGGTGATTGGAATTCACTTCTTCAACCCCGCGCCGGTTATGCCGTTGGTGGAGATCGTCCCGGCGATCACGACACGGGCCATCACGACTGAATCCGCGCGCGCGCTGATCAACAGTTGGGGCAAGACCACCGTGGTTGCCTCCGACACTCCCGGATTCATCGTCAATCGCATCGCCCGCTCGTTCTATGGTGAGTCACTTCGTATTTATGAAGAAGGAATCGCCGACGTCGCCACGATCGATTGGACGATGCGGGAACTGGGTGGATTCAAGATGGGGCCGTTCGAACTGATGGACTTCATTGGCAACGATGTGAACTATGCCGTGACCAGTTCGGTATTCGAAGCGATGTTTTACGACCCGCGCTACCGTCCCGCGTTGACCCAACGCCGGATGGTCGAGGCCGGATTGCTCGGCAGGAAATCCAAGCGCGGCTACTACGACTATCGCGATGGCGCTGTCGCGCCTGAACCAGTGAAAGATTCGGCACTCGGCCAACGGATTGTCGATCGCGTGCGCGCCATGTTGATCAACGAAGCAGTTGATGCGGTGTACCTGCGTGTGGCATCACCGGCGGATATCGATCTGGCGATGACCAAAGGGGTGAACTATCCCAAAGGGCTGCTCGCACTGGGTGATGAAATCGGTGCGCCCGTTGTACTGGACCGGATCCTGGCCCTGCAGGCCGAGTACGGCGAAGACCGCTATCGCCCGAGTGTACTCTTGCGCCGCGCCGTGAAGGAAAAGAGGAGCCTGCTCGCGTGAGCAGCCAGGATGACGCGCAGGCGCTCGCTGAAAATGTTATTCACCGAATGCTCGCCCGTGATGAATTTTCGCGCTGGCTCGGCATCGACGTGTTGGAGATTGCACCCGGTCGCTCAAGCTGCCGTCTGACCGTGCGGCCGGAAATGGTCAACGGGTTCGGGGCCGCACATGGTGGAATCGCCTATTCCCTCGCCGACAGTGCGCTGGCGTTTGCCTGCAACACCAATGGTCGGGTGACGGTGGCGATTGAAAACAGCATTGGATACCCGGTGGCTGTCGCGGTCGGCGATATACTCACCGCCATCGCCGTCGAAGAAAGCACAACGGCACGACTCGGCTACTATGCCGTCACCGTGCGCAATCAGCATGATACGACCGTCGCGATTTTTCGCGGAACTGTATACCGCACCAAGAACGATCACATCATCACCTGAGTTCCGATGACTGACGCATTTATCATAGATGGCATTCGCACTCCGATCGGAAATCTCGGCGGGGCGCTAAGTACCGTGCGTGTTGACGATCTTGCCGCGCACACCATCACCGCGTTGCTCCAACGCCACCCGGCGTTCGATCCGGCGCAACTCGCCGACGTCGTACTCGGTTGTGCGAATCAGGCCGGTGAAGACAATCGCAATGTCGCGCGTATGGCGCTGTTGCTCGCCGGAATTCCCGTGTCCGTCCCAGGCGAAACGATCAATCGGCTCTGCGCCTCCGGGCTCAGCGCGGTGGCCAGCGCGGCTCGCGGCATCAAAGTCGGTGAGGGTGACCTGTATATCGCGGGCGGCGCCGAGTCGATGACGCGTGCGCCATTTGTCCTTTCAAAAGGCAGCGCCGCGTTTGCCCGTGACGTGCAACTGTTTGACACGAGTCTCGGCTGGCGCTTTGTGAATCCACAGATGAAGGCGAAGTACGGTACCGACACAATGGGCGAGACGGCGGAGAATGTGGCGGCTCAGTATGGCGTCACGCGGGCCGACCAGGACGCCTTTGCCGTGCGCTCGCAGCAGAAGGCCGCCGCGGCGCGATTGAACGGCCGATTTGGCGAGGAAATTGCAGCCGTCGAGATCGCCCAGAAAAAGGGCGAAGCGAAGCGTGTGGAGCACGATGAATTTATTCGCCCTGATACGTCGCTGGAGACGCTGGCAAAGTTGAAACCGGCGTTTCGGACCGATGGACAGGGGTCGGTGACTGCCGGAAACTCGAGCGGGCTGAACGATGGTGCGGCCGCGTTGTTGATGGCGTCGGCGAGTGGAGCAAAGGCGAACCATCTCACTCCATTGGCACGTGTGGTGGCCAGCGCGGCGGCCGGCGTGGAGCCGCGGATTATGGGAATGGGTCCCGTGCCGGCTACCCGAAAAGTTCTGGCGTTAGCGGGCCTCGCGTTGAAGGATGTCGACGTCATTGAGTTGAACGAAGCATTTGCGGCGCAGTCACTGGCCTGTTTGCGTGAATTAGGATTGACCGATGACGATCCGCGGGTGAATCCGAATGGCGGCGCAATAGCTCTTGGCCACCCGCTTGGTATGAGCGGAGCGCGCCTGGTACTCACCGCGGTGCGCGAGTTGCACAGGCAGAAAAAACGGTACGCGTTGTGTACGATGTGCATTGGCGTGGGGCAGGGCTTCGCGATGATTTTGGAACGGGTTTAGTAAAATGATTTACGAATTTGACGGCTTCACGCCGGTTGTCCACGAGTCGGCGTTCGTACACCCGAATGCCGCCGTCACGGGCAATGTGATCATCGGCCGAGATGTGTACGTCGGGCCCGGCGCGGCGATCCGCGGCGATTGGGGCGCGATTGTGATTGAAGATGGTTGCAATATTCAGGAAAACTGCACGATTCATATGTTTCCCGGCGTCACCGTGGTGTTAGAGGCCGGTGCGCATATTGGTCACGGCGCCGTGGTCCACGGGGCGCGGATTGGCGCGAACGCACTCGTCGGTATGAACGCGGTGGTGATGGACAACGCGGTGATCGGTGCCGGGTCTATTGTCGGTGCGCTCTGTTTTGTGCCGGCCGATATGAAAGTGTTGCCGCGAAAAATTGTCGTGGGCAATCCGGCAAAGGTCGTGAAAGATGTGACCGACGCGATGCTCGATTGGAAATCGCAAGGCACGGCGCTGTATCAGGCATTGCCGGCAGCGATGCGCGGCACGTGGAAGGAATGCGCGCCATTGCGCGAAGTGCCACCCGGCCGAAAAGAACAACCAATGTCTTTTAAGACGTGGTCCCAAACCAAATGATGAAACTTCAGAACTACGCGCTCGGCGAATGGGTCGCTGGCACCGGCCCACAGGCCGATCTCTTTCACGCCGTTACTGGCGAGAAAATCGGCGAAACGTCGAGTGGCGGTCTCGATTTCAAGGCGATGACGCACTACGCGCGCACGGTCGGCGGGCCGAAGTTGCGCGCCATGACATTTCACGATCGCGCCCGCATGCTGAAGGCGATGGCGAAATATCTGATGGATCGCACGGCGGGCTACTATGCCATCTCGGCGATGACCGGTGCGACGAAAGCCGATAGCTGGGTTGATATCGAGGGTGGCATTGGCACCTTGTTCGCCTATGCCAGTCGCGGCCGCCGTGAGTTTCCGAACGAACGGTTCCATGTTGAAGGCCCGATGGAACCACTGTCGAAAGGCGGCACATTCATCGGCCGCCACATTGCGGTTCCGCTTGAAGGCGTCGCCATTCATATCAACGCGTTTAATTTTCCGAGCTGGGGCATGCTCGAGAAACTCGCGCCGACGCTACTCGCGGGCATGCCGGCGATTGTTAAACCGGCCACGGTTACATCGTATCTGACCGAAGCGATGGTTCGCGATATGATTGCGTCGAACATTTTTCCTGAAGGCGCGTTGCAGTTGATCTGCGGCAGCGCCGGCGATCTGTTGACGCACGTTGATATGCAGGACGCGGTGGCGTTTACCGGATCGGCGGCCACGGGGCGAATGCTCAAGGAGGGCGCGGCGATTCTCGAGCACTCGGTGCGGTTCAATATGGAGGCCGATTCGCTCAACTGTTCGATCCTCGGGCCCGACGCGGCGCCGGGCACCGAAGAGTTCGACCTGTTTATTAAAGAAGTCGTGCGCGAAATGACGACTAAGGCCGGGCAGAAGTGCACAGCGATTCGCCGGACCATCGTCCCGAGCGGAATGGAAGAGGCGGTGATTACTGCGCTCAAGAAGCGACTCGCCGGCGTGACGATTGGCGATCCGTCAGTGGAGGGCGTGCGCATGGGCCCGCTGGCCAGTCGCGGACAGGTGCGCGATGTTGGCGCGGCCGCGTCGAAGATTCGTGCCGCGACGGAACTCGTATATGGGGGAAGTGACGATTTCGCCGTGACCGGTGCGGATCGCAGCAAAGGATCGTTCTTCGCGCCGATGTTGCTGGCGTGCGCAGATCCGTTTACCCACTCCGAACCGCACGATATCGAAGCGTTTGGTCCGGTGAACACGGTGATGCCGTACAAGACTATCGACGAAGCAATCGAGTTGGCGAAGCTGGGGCGGGGTAGTCTGTGCGGGTCACTGATCACCGCGGATACGAACGTTGCCCGCCAGGTGGTACTTGGAGTGGCGCCATTTCACGGACGCATTTTGGTGCTCGACCGGAGCAGCGCCAAAGAGAGCACCGGTCACGGATCGCCGTTGCCGAATCTGATCCACGGCGGCCCTGGTCGCGCCGGTGGTGGTGAGGAGATGGGAGGCGGGCGCGGCGTGCTGCATTACATGCAGCGCACCGCCGTGCAGGGATCACCGGCGATGATTACGGCCGTCACGCGCGAGTGGGTGAAGGGCGGCCCCGAAACCACCGACGGCGTACATCCGTTCCGGAAGTTTTTCCAGGAGCTCGCCATTGGCGAGACCATGATCACGAAGGCGCGGACGATGACCCACGAAGACGTGGCAAATTTCGCCGAGCTCTCTGGCGACAAGTTCTACGCGCATATGAGCGACGAAGCCGCGGCGAAAGAGGGCGTATTTGAACGGAAGGTCGCGCACGGGTATCTCGTACTGTCCGCGGCTGCCGGTCTATTTGTTGATCCTGCGCCAGGGCCGGTGCTGGCCAATTATGGATTAGATAATCTCCGATTCATCAAGCCGGTGTATCCCGGCGATGCGATCCATGTGCGGCTGACGTGCAAGCAGAAGACGGCCAAGGACACGCCCGAAGGCGGTATTCCGCAGGGGGTGGTGGCGTGGGACGTGGAGGTATTCAACCAGCTGAACGAGCCGGTGGCGGTGTATACGATCCTTACTCTGGTACGGATCAAGGCGTGATCGGGGCGTAGGATCGCTCCTGCGCGCGCGGTCGGGCGGGCACACTCGCTCCTTCGGGCCTGCTCGCCCTCTCTTCCGACCAAACTGCAAACGTGGGCCGGGCGGGCCCGAGGGTCTCGCGCAGGCGAGCCCTCGCCGTAGCAAGAGACTCGCGCGCAGCGCGAGGCTCGCAGCGTGAAAGGCGACGCGAGCCGAAGGGAGACCCTCGGGCCCGACCGCGCGCACGGAAGCGAACTCCCTCGGGCCCGCCCGCGCGCGAAATTATGGACCTAAGCGCGATCCGCTCGGTGGGAAAGCCACCCCACGAGCGCCTCGCCAAATGCCGGCAGGTCCTTTGGGGTGCGGCTCGATATGAGGTTCCCATCCACGACGACCGGTTCATCAACCCATATCGCGCCAGCATTAACGACATCGTCCCGGATCCCGACAGTTGACGTCATTCGGCGCCCTTTGACGATCCCGGCAGAAATCAAAATCCAGGGCCCATGGCAGATCGTGGCGACGAGCCCACCGTTCGCATGGACCTCTCGAACGAGATTGAGTACGGTCGGGTCGCGGCGCAGCTTGTCAGGCGCCCATCCACCAGGCGCAATGATTCCAGCCAAAGTGGCAGACATGAATTCGCGAGCATGTCCGTCGACCGGGCAGGGGTAGCCGTGCTTGCCGAGATATGACTTCTCCCCCATACCGGCCACTGGGACCTCGAAGCCAGCCGCTTCAAGCCGCAGTTTGGGGTACCATACTTCGAGGTCCTCGTAGTCCGGACCGACCAACATTAGGATGGTTTCCCTGTTCATAACGGATTATCCTCAGGCGGTTGTTAAGATGAATGAATATGCAGCAAATTACATTATATGAATTTGTATAACTGTATACAAAAAGCATACATAGACAATATGCATGATGTGTTACGTGAGTCATTAATTGGATGTGGGTGTGCAATTTTTGACTGCATATTGCTGATCCGCGGGACATTGTCGGGAAGGTGATCACAAAGTTGCTGCGTCGCAGGTATTGTGGATTGCTTCCAACTATACCACGCGGTGGTCACCTAAGACATTCCCTGTCGAGCATAAATCAGATCGAAGCCAAGTAGTGCAGGCTCCTGACCGATGCTTCAATGGCTTGGAGTCGAGTCAGCCGTCGAGCCCCGTCCCAATAAGGACTGCCAAGAAGGCCGAATGTTTCGGGGCCTGAAATTGCGTCTAAAGAACTCTATGAACGAAAAAAAGCCGACGCAGACGCCGGCTCAATACGTATCCCAGATTCGCCGGCGGCCGATGTGACGGCCGGTTCGGTCAACCCCGCGCAGCCTTCTTCGCCTGAATGGCATCCTGAACCCAGGTCAACGGTACGATGAAAAACGGCGTCAGAAACACTCCGAGCAGCGTGTTAATCCAGATCAGTGCTGCGTAAAACGCTCCCATTCCGAGGCCTGCGATCAACGTGCCAATTGGTCCGCCGAAACTGTGTTCCACTACGGCTCCTGTGTGCTGATCGGTGTTATTCCGAACTTCTGGGCCGCGCGGGCGCCGCGCGGCTACTCAGTACATTAACGTGATGTCCAACCGTGCGAAAGCGGGGGAAAAATCGGCTGGCAAACAGCCCACGCCGGTCGGTGATCGGATTGGCCGCGCCATCGAAGCGTTGCCGGCGGGTCGCTACTTGCTTGCGGTCTCCGGCGGCCGTGATTCAATGGTGCTGCTCGACGCCTTTACCAGCCGTCGCCTGGATGCGGTCAGTATCGCGACGTTCGACCATGCCACTGGAGCCGCGTCCAGGCAGGCCGCCCGTCTCGTCGAGCGCGAGGCCGCCCGACGGTCGGTCCCGTTCATCACGAGCCGTCGAATCGACGGTGGGGCCCGGACCGAAGCAGCTTGGCGCGACGCACGGTGGTCATTTCTGCGCACGTGGGCGGCCGAGCTGTCAGCCACGGTCGTCACCGCCCACACCCGTGACGATCAAATCGAGACGGTCGTCATCCGCATTCTTCGTGATGCAGGAGTGCGAGGGCTTGCCGGAATGTATGCCGAAGCTGACATCGCCCGTCCCCTGCTCGATATCACCCGCGCCGAGATCTCGTCGTACGCGCAGTCGTACGAGCTCCGATTTGTCGATGATCCGTCAAACGACAGTCTGGCCCACCTTCGGAACCGCGTGCGCCATCAGTTGCTCCCGGCGCTTGAACGCTCGCACCCGGGATTCAGCGGTGAGTTATTGGACATTGCCCGGCGTGCCGCCGATTGGCGGATCGGGGTCGATGCCCTTGTTGATGGCCTCGGCGTCAATCCGCTGCCTGGCGACAATGGTACCGACGGCGCGGGCGTGGTGGTGCCGGCGTCGGCCCTCACATCGCTCGACCTCAGTGCCGCCGCCATTCTCTGGCCGGCGATCGCCGCCCGAGCGCACATCGCGCTCGACTGGCGCGGCACCGAGCGCCTCGCCGCATTTACCGCGACCGGTACTCCCGGGGGCCGCGTTCCGCTCTCGGGGGGCGCCGAAGTGCAACGTACAGTGTCGAGCTTTGTGCTGCGGAACTGTGGTGCCGTCGCCAAGCTATATTCATAGTATGTCTGCCACTGCCAGAATCGACGTCGCGGTGCCCGATCCCCGCCTCCTCGGCCGTGCGGTCAAACGCATTGCGTTTGAGCAGGCGGAGATTCAGCGCCGGGTACACGAACTCGGCGAAGAAATCACCGTTGCCTACCCAGACGGTGACTTACTGGTACTGGGTCTATTGAAAGGCAGCTTCGTTTTCCTCGCCGATTTGGTGAGAGAAATCCGCCGCCCGCTCCATGTCGATTTTTTGGTCGCGACCAGCTACGGAGATGCGACCGAATCGAGCGGAACGGTGCGTATGGTGTATGACCCCGAGACACAGCTTGAGGGGAAACACATTTTGCTCGTCGAAGACATCGTGGATTCCGGCCGTACGCTGGAGAAGTTGATGGGATTGCTGATGGCGCGAAATCCCAAATCGATTGAAATCTGTGCCTTGCTGCACAAGCATATCGCTACCGAGTTGCACCATCCGACGAAGTTCATCGGCTTTGACGCTCCACACGAGTTTCTGGTTGGGTACGGTCTCGACCATGCGGAGAATTTCCGTCATCTGCCGTACGTTGCCAGTCTGCAGTAGAAAACAACAGGAACCGAGAACCATATATGGCACCGACACCTCCGAAACAGCCCGGCAACTTGGGACGCACCTCCAAAGCGATCGCTTTTTGGGTGCTCGTCATTCTCGTGCCCGTGGCATTCATCCAGTTCTCCAATGGCCGAACCGATCCGGCACCGGAAATTGAATACACGCAATACGATCAGCAATTAAAAGAAGACAATCTCGCCAAGGTCACGATCACCGGCGGCAAACTGATCACCGGCGAGTTCAAACAGCCGGTGATTGTGATGCCGAACGGCAAGCCGACGTCGAAGTTCACAGTGAAGTTGCCGGTGCTGAATTCGGATCGTGAGCTCGATCGTTTGCGCGAGAAAAACGTTCGCATCACGGCGCAGGACGAGCGCGCCAGCTTTATGGTGCTACTGGTGCAGTTCCTGCCATGGATCGTATTGATCGCGATTTGGTTCTTTATTTTCCGCCAGATGCAGGCCGGCGGGAACAAAGCATTCTCGTTCGGAAAGTCCAAGGCCAAATTGCTCGCCGGCGATACGCCGAAGGTGACGTTTGCGGACGTCGCGGGCGCCGACGAAGCAAAAATGGATTTGATGGAAATCATTGAGTTCCTGAAAGACCCGGCGAAGTTCACGAAACTCGGCGGCCGTCTGCCGAAGGGCGCGTTGCTCGTCGGCCCGCCAGGGACCGGCAAGACGCTGCTCGCAAAAGCGGTCGCCGGCGAAGCCAACCGTCCATTCTTTTCGATGTCCGGTTCCGACTTCGTCGAGATGTTCGTAGGCGTTGGCGCGAGCCGCGTGCGCGATTTGTTCGAACAGGGCAAAGCGCACGCGCCGTGCATCATTTTCATTGACGAGATCGATGCCGTCGGCCGTCATCGCGGGGCCGGTTTAGGTGGTGGGCACGACGAACGCGAGCAGACGCTCAACCAACTGCTCGTCGAAATGGATGGCTTCGAATCGAATGAGGGTGTGATTCTTATTGCCGCGACGAACCGTCCGGACGTGCTCGATCCGGCGCTGCTTCGTCCGGGCCGATTCGATCGCCAAATTGTCGTCGACGCACCGGATTTGCGCGGCCGTGAAGGCATTCTTCGTGTGCATTTACGCAACAAGCCGATTGCCGACGATGTCGATGTATTGGCGCTGGCGCGCGGCACACCGGGAATGGCCGGCGCGGACTTGGCCAATCTGGTGAACGAAGGCGCATTGCTCGCGGCACGCCGGAATCACGACAAGATCTACCGCATTGATTTCGAAGATGCGAAAGACCGCGTGATGCTCGGCGCAGAACGGAAATCACTGGTGATGAAGGACGAAGAACGCCGACTGACCGCGTTCCACGAAGGCGGACACGCCGTGTGCGCTCTGATGGTGAAGGGAAATGACCCGTTGCACAAAGTCACGATCGTGCCGCGCGGCCGGGCCCTTGGGCTGGCGTTCACATTGCCGGATGACGACCGTGTGAGCGTCACGCGCATGCAACTCGAAGCGCGACTGGTGATGGCATACGGTGGTCGTGCGGCCGAAGAATTGGTTTTCGGTCATGATCGCGTGACGACTGGTGCAGCCAGCGACATTCAGATGGCGACGGGCATTGCCCGCCGCTATGTGTCGCAATGGGGGCTCTCAGATAGCATCGGACCGGTACTCGTGGGCGACAACGAACAGGAAGTGTTCCTCGGGCAACAGCTAACCAGCCGGCGCCAGGTGTCCGAACGCACTGCGCAACTCGTTGACGACGAGGTCACCCGTGTGATCCAGCAAGCCTATCAGCGCGCAACCGAAGTGCTCACGGCCAACCGGGCACTGCTCGACACGATTGCCGCCGCGTTGCTCGAGCGTGAGACGCTGACGCGCGAGGATTTCGCGTTTCTGATGCGCGGTGAACAGCTTCCGCCGCGTGATCCGCCGGAGGTATTCATGCCGTCGCCGGCGGTCATTCCGGCGCCCGCGACCGAGCCGCGGCGGTCTTCGCCAGGGTTGCTTGGCGGTCCGGAGCCCCGGCCAGCCTAAGGCTCTCACATGCGCGGCTGAAAAAAGCCTTGCCGGAAGCGGGTAACCTCTGATAATTTAGAGTGTTATGCCATTTTCGGCGCTACCTGAAAGAGTCGCGGAAGTTCGCGCGTCAATCGCGGAAGCCGTGCTCCGCGGCGGGCACGCGCAAACGGTTCGGCTGATTGCGGTCACCAAGACGCATGGGCCCGATGCCGTCGAAGCGGCATGGCACGCCGGGATTGGCGACGTGGGCGAGAACAAAGTGCAGGAAGCGGTCGTCAAACAGGCGGCAATCAGTGGCAATGCGGTGGCGGTCCGGTGGCATTTGATCGGTCACTTGCAACGCAACAAAGTGAAACAGCTCGACCATTTCACATTGTTTCACGCGCTCGATCGGCCGGCATTGGCCGATGCGATCAGTGATTTTGGTCTTGCTCGTGGCCGACCGGTGGAGGTGTTGATGCAAGTGAATGTCGCCGGTGAAACCACAAAAGGCGGATATGAACCGGCCGCACTCGAGGCGGAGGCGGACCGGTTGAAGGGATTGCGTGGCGTGTGTGTGATAGGCGTCATGACCATGGCTCCTTTTGACGCGAGCGAAATAATGCTGCGGCGCGTGTTTAGGGGTGCCCGAGTCGCCCGCGAAGTGCTTGTAAAGGCCGGTCACGGCGCAGCAGAGCTGTCGATGGGAATGTCCGCCGACTATGAGTTGGCGATCGAAGAAGGCGCAACGTTGGTGCGATTAGGCACCGTCCTGTTCGGAACGAGGTCGTAATGAACGACGAAGCCTTTCACCTGACCCCCGTTGATGCACGGCGCTACGACTTCGGGTCGGCACTGCGCGGATACGACAAAACACGTGTCGATCAGTTTCGCGACCAAGTGGCCGACGAACTTGAACGGCTTAACCGCGTCAATCAAGAGCTTGAGGCGAAAGCCAAGGGGTTCCACGAGCAATTGCGCGCCTTTCGCGAGCGCGACAAAGCGCTCAACGATGCCCTGATTTCGGCGCAGCAACTGCGCGCCGATACACGCGACCAGGCCGAACGCGAAGCGCAACTGACATTGCGTGAAGCACGCGCCGAAGGTGAGAAGGTTGTAGACGAAGCGCGCGCCGAAGTCCGGCGCCTGCGCGCCGATTTGGACGCACTCGATCGGACGCGCCGCAGTTATCTCACGCACATGCGCGCGATGGCCGAGCGACATCTGGCCGAGTTGCAGGCGGCCGAATCGGCGCCCGCTCCTGTTGATGTACCGTCTCCCGATGGCGAACCGGACGCGGAAGACGAGCGCCCGCCTGTGAAGAGCCCTGAATCGTGGCTCGACGCGAACGCCAAAGCGGAGTAGCGAAAGAACCATGGCGGCTTCGGCAGAAGGTACGCTCCCCGAACGGATCGAGGGCGCGGAGCATGCGCATCGGGTCGAGACGGTCGACGTTGCCGTCTCGGCGATTCGTGGGCGCACGGCATTCGTGGCGGACGTCGCGATCATTCTCGGCACGGGGCTTGGTGGGCTCGGCGCGGCGATCGCGGTGGAGACGATCGTGGACTACGCGAATATTCCCGGCTTCCCGTTGTCGACCGTGGAATCACACAGCGGCCGGCTGATATTCGGTACGCTCGGTGGAAAGCGTGTGGTGGCGATGCAGGGTCGGTTGCATCGCTACGAAGGATATTCCTTGCAGCAGGTGACTTTCCCGGTGCGGGTACTGCAGGCCCTCGGTGCCGGTGCACTGATCGTCAGCAATGCGTGTGGCGGCATGCACCCGGAGTGGGAAGCCGGCGATGTGATGCTGATCGCCGATCATATCAACTTTTTGGGTGACAATCCGCTGATTGGCGCGAACGATTCCCGGCTCGGTGATCGTTTTCCGGATATGAGTGCGCCGTACGATGCAACGTTGCGTGCCCTCGCGCGCGCGGCGGCTCGTGAAGCAAAGATCGCCCTGCGCGAGGGCGTGTACGTCGCGGTCGCCGGCCCAAATCTGGAGACGCGGGCGGAGTATCGCATGTTGCGCGCGCTGGGGGCTGATGTGGTCGGGATGAGCACTGTGCCCGAAGTGATCGTCGCGGCGCACGGTGGTTTGCGGGTACTCGGGTTTTCGATCATCACGGATATGTGCCTTTCAGACACCCTAGAGCCGGCGACTCTGGAAAAGATTCTCGCCGTCGCAGCACGCGCCGAGCCGAAGCTCACGACGCTCGTGCGCGGCGTATTGGAGCGCATGTGACGGCCGTCCACGCGAAGAAGACGTACGGCGAACTTTCGCCGGAGCGCGCCGCACGTGATCTGGAAGAAGAGCTGCTGACGCGCTGGGCGGCGGAAGATTTGTTCGCCGTCACGCAGGCGGCGCATGCGAACGATCCGAAATTCGTGTTCTTTGAAGGTCCCCCGACAGCGAACGGCCGTCCAGGAATTCATCATCTCTTTGCGCGGACCGTGAAAGATCTGTTCTGCCGGTATCGGGCGATGAGCGGGCGCCACGTAAACCGCAAAGCCGGGTGGGACACGCACGGGCTGCCGGTCGAGATCGAGATTGAGAAAGCGCTCGGCATCAGCGGCAAACAGGATATCGAGAAGTTTGGCATCGAGAAGTTCAACCAGCTCTGCCGCGAGAGTGTGTGGAAGTATCGCGAGGAGTGGGAGACGTTGAGTGCGCGCATGGGATATTGGTTGGACTATCAACATCCTTACGTGACGTACAGCAATGAGTACGTGGAGAGTGTATGGTGGGCGCTGAAAACGCTGCACCGCAAGCAACTGTTGTATCAGGGCCATAAGATATTGCCCTATTGTCCGCGGTGTGAAACCACGTTGAGTTCACACGAACTTGCGTTAGGCTATCAGGACGTTGAAGATCCGTCGTTGTATTTGGCATTGGATATGGAACCGACGGCCGCCGACAGCGGCGTGGTGAAGCGGCGGCGTATCGTTGTATGGACGACCACGCCGTGGACACTCGTGTCCAACGCGGCGCTCGCTGTCCATCCGGAGCTCACGTACGTTGAGGTGCGCAAGAACGGACGTGACGACTGGTCGTTGCTGCTGGCGGAGTCGCGTGCCGCGGCGGTCTTGGGCGCGGAGTGGGAATCGAAATGGGAAGTGCTCGCCCGCTTCCCGGGGGGCGCCCTTGCCGGGCAGCGCTATCGCCGGCCGCTCGATTGGGCGGAATACGGCGAAGGCGTTCACGAAATGATTGTCGCTGAAGATTTTGTGTCGGCAGACGATGGCTCGGGTGTGGTGCATATGTCACCCGCGTTTGGCGCGGATGATTATGATGCCGGCCGCCGTCACGGCCTCGCATTTCTATTGCCGGTGAACTCGCGCGGCCAGTTTCCGGACGACATGCCGGTGGTGGGCGGACTGTTTGTCAAGAAAGCGGATCCGCTGATCATCGAAGAGCTGAAGAAGCGCGATCTGATCTGGAAGGCAACGACGCTGACGCACTCGTATCCGCATTGCTGGCGTTGCAGCACGCCGCTGCTGTATTACGCGCGCACGTCGTGGTTCGTGCGTACGACCGCATTTAAGGATGACATGATCGCCCGCAACGCCCAGGTGAGTTGGAACCCGCCCGAGACCGGCACGGGTCGTTTTGGAAAGTGGCTCGAGAATAACATCGACTGGGCGATTTCGCGCGACCGGTTTTGGGGCACGCCGTTGCCGGTGTGGATGAATGACGCCGATCCGACGGAAATTGAAGTGATGGGGAGCTACGCAGAGTTGGCGGAGTGCTCGGGCCGTGCGTTGCCTCCGGATTTCGATCCGCACAAGCCGTACATCGATGCATACACTTGGCCGGCCAAGTCCGGGACCGGGACCATGCGGCGCGCGCCGGAAGTGATTGATGCCTGGTTCGATTCGGGGTCGATGCCGTTCGCGCAATGGCACTACCCGTTTGAGAACCAGGACAAATTCGCCAAGTATTATCCGGCGGATTTTATCGCCGAAGGTGTGGATCAGACCCGCGGATGGTTTTATTCGCTACTGGCGATCGCCACCGGGCTGGCGGACGAGTTGCATGGACATGGGCAGCCGGCCGGCGTGCAGCCGCCATATCGCAACGTCGTGGTGAACGACATGGTGCTCGATGCGAAAGGGCAGAAGATGAGCAAGAGCCGCGGTAACACCGTCGACCCGTTTGCGGTGATGGCGCAGCATGGCGCCGATGCGGCGCGCCTCTTTTTCATCAGCTCCAGTCAGGTGTGGAAGCCGCGCAGTTTTGACGAAGCCGCCGTGCGCGAGACAGCCGGCCGTTTTCTGGTCACGCTCAAGAATCTGTATAACGGGGTTTTTGCGCAGTACGCGAACTTTGGATGGGCACCGTCTGCCGCCGACCCGGCACCGGCGCACCGCCCACTGCTCGACCAGTGGATACTCTCGCGGCTGGCGTCGGTCGAGGCGGAGGCGAATCGGGCACTGGATGCCTATGACGCCACTGGGGCAGCCCGCGCGGTGATGGAGTTTGTGGACGAAGACGTCTCGAAATGGTATGCCCGGCGCTCGCGTGACCGTTTTTACGAAGTTGATGGCGCAGAGAACCGCAGTGCATTTGCGACGATGCACGAAGTGCTCGCGGTGAGCTGCCGTCTGCTCGCGCCGCTGGCGCCGTTTGTCACGGACTGGATACATCGCGAACTCACCGGTCAGTCAGTGCATTTGGCGTCGTATGTCCGGCCGGCGCCATTTGCGGCCCAGCCGGCACTCGACCTGGCCATGTCCGAAATTCGCGCCCTTGCCACGCTGGGTCGCGCGGCGCGTGACGATGCTGCTGTGAAGGTGCGTCAACCGCTGGCACGAATGGTATGTGTGACACCGAACCACGGCGACGCCGTCACGGCGTTCATTCAGGCGCTGGCGCCATTGCTCGAAGCCGAGTTGAACATCAAGAAAATCGAGTTTGCCACCAGTGCGGATGCCTTGGTAACGCTCGAGGCGAAACCCAACTTCCGGGCGTTGGGCAAGCAGTGGGGCAAGGAGACGCCGCTGGCCGCGGCGGCGGTCGCCGCGCTGCCCGTTGACACACTGCGTAGCTTTGAACGCGGCGAAGCGGTACGGATTAGCGTAAACGGTACGGAGCACGCATTGTCGGCGGATGATCTTACAGTGGTCCGTCGGTCGAGCGGTGATCTCACCGTGCAGGAAGACGGGTCCCGGTTCGCGGCGGTTGATCCGACCGTGACGCCGGCGTTGCGCTCGGAGGGTATTGCACGTGAGCTTGTAAGCCGTATTCAGCGGCTCAGAAAGGAAACCGGACTGGCCGTCAGCGACCGGATCCGTCTGGAAATTGCCGGTGATGAATTCACCTGTGCAGCAGCAGAGGAGTACCGGCAATGGATCGCTGGAGAAGTGCTGGCGCGTGAGGTCGCAATTGCTGCAACACTCGCGCACGGAAGCAAAGCCACCGCCGTCGATCTCGACGGAATGATGGCGCACATTGCTCTCACCAAGGACGTCTGACGATGCCCGCTATTTCCACGGACGACAAGAAGTTCAAGCCGATGCAAAAGAAGCAGATTGCCTATTTTGAAAAGCGGCTGCTCGAAGAGCGCCGGCGTGTGCTGAAGGAACTCGGACATTACGACGAAACGTTTGGCTCCACGCCGCAAGGCGCGGACGGCGATCTGTCGTCGTACTCCTTCCATATGGCGGACCAAGGCACCGATGCCATGGAACGCGAAAAGGCGTTCTTGTTCGCCAGCCAAGAGGGACGGTTCCTCTGGCACATCGACGAAGCGCTGCGGCGGCTGTATCGCACGCCGGAACGGTTCGGTCGCTGCCACCAGTGTGGCGGTGAAATCGCGTTTGAGCGTCTGGATGCACTCCCGCACGCGCGATTCTGCATTCAGTGCAAGCAACGTGAGGAAGATGGAAAGAAGTAATCCGATTTCGAGAAAACGAGCGCTGTTTTGGGGTGTGATCGTGTCGGTGGTGCTGACTGACGCATTCACGAAGCTGCTGGCCGTCGATGCGCTCGTTCCGAGAATGCCGCATGCATTACTGGGCAACTTCATACGGCTGACGCTGGTCTACAATCCGGGCGCGGCGTTTGGTTTGCACGTGGGGAAATATTCGCGGGAGATTTTCTCGGCGCTCAGTATTGCGGCGCTCGTCCTGCTCTGGCAGATGTACCGGAGTACGCGAGCCGGTGACCGGGTGCGGACGCTTGCCCTTGCGCTGGTGTGCAGCGGCGCGGTGGGGAACCTCATTGACCGCGTGAAGTCGGCGCGGGGCGTTGTGGATTTTCTCGACGTTGGCATCGGCGTCCACCGCTGGCCGACGTTTAATGTCGCTGACATGGCAGTGAGTTGTGGCGCCGTGGCGTTGGCGATCGTTCTGTGGCGCGAAGACGCGCAGGCCGCCACCCTGGCGCGCGAAGTTGCCCTGAAGGAACCGGAGGCCGCGCGGAAGGAACTGCTGCTCGTGCCGACCCGTGAACCAGACGCGCCGCTTCGCGGTTGACGCCGCCGACGGGGGACGTCTGGATTCCCTCGTTGCGCGCCGTCTCGACCTTTCGCGAACACAAGCCGCCACGCTCATCGCCACCGGACAGGTGCTCGTCGACGGCAAAGCCGAGCGTGCCAGTTTTTTGCCGCTCCCCGGCAGTGAAATCACCGTCGAGGTGCCTCCGACCAAAGAGCGGCCGGTGGTTGCCGAGGACATCGCGATTAATGTGGTGTTTGAAGACGAAGAAGTGCTCGTGGTTGACAAAGCAGCAGGGATGGTCGTGCATCCGGCGCCGGGCCATTGGACGGGCACCCTGGTCAATGCATTAAAGGGGCGTTTTTCGGCCAATCAGTCGCTCGACGAATTGGGCGGCGAGGATCGCGCCGGCCTCGTCCACCGGCTCGACAAAGACACGTCGGGATTACTCGTCGTAGCGAAAACGGAACGCGCGCATCGCCTGCTGTCAAAAGCCATGGCGGAACGGCGCGTATCGCGGCGCTACGCGGCGATGACGTGGGGCCATATCGACGGAGACAAAATCACTGTCGACAAAGCGATCGCCCGCGATCCCAATGACCGTAAAAAAATGGCGATCTCCGCGACCGGGCGGGTAGCGCGCACAGATTTCGTGCGGATCGCGCGATTCCAGTCGTGCGATTTTTTCCGGGCGCATTTGCATTCGGGGCGTACGCATCAGATCCGCGTGCATCTGATGTCTATTGGCCACCCCGTGGTCGGCGACGATACCTACGGTGGGGGCGGGGCCCGACGGCTGGTGGGCCTCCCGCCGCAGCGACATTTTCTGCACGCGGCGTGGCTCGTCTTCAAGCACCCGGGGACCGGTGAACTGATGGACTTCCGGTCGCCACTGCCGGAAGATCTTCGGGTTTCGCTTGGGGCGATCGCTGAGGACCCTGATTTAATTGCCCACCCCGATCCGCTGGAGTACTTTGGCTTCTATAGAGTCGACGGCTGAAATTCTTGGTCGGCGCATGCTGCTGTTCGGGGTCGGGGCACGTCTTTGTGCCTGTGATCTCGATGTCGTTCGCGAGATCGTACCCTCACGGCCGGCCACACGGTTGCCGGGCGCACCGGAGTGGGTGCGGGGTCTGATCAACCTGCGCGGCACGCTGGTGACGGTGATTGACCTGCGCGTGCGGTTCGGTTCGGACCGACGCGCCGGCGGTGAGAAGGTGGACGCAATGACAGCGGGAATAATTATTGTCGTCAATGCGGGTGGAAAGTCGTTTGGAATCGGTGTTAGCGAGGTCAAAGAAGTCCTGACGGTTGGTGACGACGCGGTGGAGTTGATTGACCCGGAGCGGACCGCCGGCGGTGCGGTCTGCGGGCTGGTGTACTTCGGGGCAACGCGGGAGTCGACGGCCCTCCTGTGCGACGTCGAAGAAATTGCGAAGCAGGCGTTCCTGGTGTAAGCGATGCACAGTTTTATTTCCTTTTTCGGTTGACCGGGGGAACGGTGGCGCAGACGGTACTCATTTGTGACGACGCGATTTTCATGCGCACGATGGTGGGCGACATCCTGCAGCAGGCGGGATTCGAAGTCGTCGGCGAGGCCGAGACCGGCGCGCAGGCAGTCGAGAAATACAAGCTGCTGCGCCCGGATCTTGTGACGATGGATATCGTGATGCCGGACATGGGCGGCATTGATGCGGTCCGCGAGATCACGAAGTTCGACCCGAACGCGAAAGTGTTGATGTGCAGCGCGATGGGGCAGCAGGCGCTGGTCGTCGAAGCGATCCAGGCTGGTGCGAAGGATTTCGTCGTCAAGCCGTTTCAGCCGAGCCGCGTGCTGGAGGCGGTGCAGCGGGTGCTTGGTTGAGCCTCGACCCGCAACGCTACGCCGACCTGTTCCGCACGGAGAGCCGCGAACAGCTCTCGGCGATCAATCGTGCGCTGCTGCAGCTCGAGGAAGGTGCCGATACTGCCGGGCCGGTGGACGCGGTCTTTCGGGCTGTTCACACCATGAAGGGCATGAGCGCGGCGATGGGGTATCACGCCGTTGCCGAGTTTGCGCACGAGGTGGAGTCGTTGCTCGACCGCCTGCGGCGCGGCGAGCAGATGCTGTCGCCGGAGCTCATCGACGCACTGTTCGCGGCGGCTGACGCGTTGGAGGCTGGCGTTGACACGGCACGTGAGGATGCCGTACAATCGTCGGCGATGGTCGACGCGCTCCAACGCTTGCACGACGTCGCCGGCGGAAGCGCCACGAGCGAATTCCGTGCAGTGCAGGTGACGGCGACGGGTACGCTGGTGGATTTCAGCATACTGACGGTGGCCGATGCGCCAGGCGTACTGGTGCGGGTGCAGCAGGCGGCGAACGCCATGCTCCCCGGTGTCAGGGCGTTCATGGCCATCTCCAAGTTGCGGGAACTCGGTGACGTCACGGCGGTGGAGCCCGCCATCGAAGTGATCCAGTCTGCGGATCATCCACAGACGTTTGCCTTGCGGCTCGTGACGACGGCCGGTGCCGCTGAAATCGCAGCTGCCGTGCGTGCGGCCGGCGATATCGAACATGTGGAAATCACGATGGGCGACTCGGCGGTGGATGCCGGCATGACGGCCGTGCCGTCACGCCGATCGACCGACGTCGCGGGTCTCCTGGACGAAGGGGCCTCGCAGCCGTTCACGCGGACGACCCGGCATGTGCGCATTGATCTCACGCGACTCGACGCCCTGATGAATTTGATTGGCGAGCTGGTGATCACGCGCGGCCGGTTGTTACAGCTGACGGCGTCGATCGACGATGCGGCTCTTGAGGAATCGATGCAGCAGGCGGCGCGACTCATCGGCGATCTGCAAGCGGAAATCATGACGAGCCGCATGGTGCCGGTGGGTCAGGTGTTCGACCGGTTCCCGCGATTGGTGCGCGATGCGGCCCGCCAGGTCGCGAAAGAAGTGCAGTTTGTCGTCGAAGGCAAAGAGATTGAGCTCGACCGCTCGTTGCTCGATGAAATCGGTGAGCCGCTGGTGCATTTGTTGCGGAACGCCATTGATCACGGCATCGAAACGCCGCAGGTGCGATTGGCAGCCGGTAAGCCGCGCGTCGGACGCCTGTTGCTGAGTGCGGCGCGGGACCGGGCGGCCGTGCTCCTGCGGGTCACCGACGATGGACGGGGCATTGATCGTGCCGGAGTGCTCGCGCGGGCCCTAACGCAGGGGATGGTCGATCTCGGAACAGTGCAACTGACCGATGAGATGTTGTTCCGGTGCATTTCCCAGCCCGGTTTTTCTATGGCCGATCGCGTGTCAGAGCTTTCGGGACGCGGTGTTGGAGTGGATGTGGTCGCGACCAAGGTGCGGGCACTGGGTGGCACGGTCGAATTGAAAACCGTGCAAGGTGAAGGCACCGCCATCACGATTCGACTGCCCGTCACCTTGGCGATTGTGCGCGCACTGCTCGCCCGCTCCGGCACTGAGCGGTACGCACTGCCACTGACCCATGTGCGCGAAACACTCGAGTACAGCACCGACACCGTGCAGCGCATTAAGGGGCGTGACGTGCTGGTGCTGCGCGACGAAGTGCTCCCATTGCTGGATCTGCGCGATGTGGTGCGACAGGCACCGGGGCCAGAACCGCATCGCGAGATTATCGTGATTGAGCGGGGCGATCAGCGGTCCGGTCTGGTGGTGGACGAACTGATTGGACAGCAGGATATCGTCGTGAAACAGTTCGACGCGCCGCGCGACGGACTCGCTCTGTTCAGCGGCGCGACAATACTCGCCGATGGTGCGCCAGCGTTGATCGTGGACGTTGGCAGTCTTTTCCCGGGAGCTTGAACGTGGACGACATCCGCAATCTGAAGGCGCTGCAACTCGACGCGCTGCGTGAGGTCTCCAATATGGGCGCTGGTCACGCGGCGACGGCGTTGAGCCAGATGACCGGTCAGAAGATCATGATCAGTGTGCCGCATCTGACCATCTCGAAGCTCGAGGATGTGCCGAACCAGATCGAGGCGCGCGAAGAACCCGTCGCGGCTGTCCTGATGAAGATGCTCGGCGATCTCACTGGACTGACGCTATTGGTATTTTCGCAGCAGACCGCCTTGAAAGTGGCCGGACTGATGATGCGGAAACCCGCGACGACGCTGGGTGAGATTGAGCAGTCGGCGCTGAAGGAGGCAGGCAACATCCTCAGTGCGGCATATCTCAACGCGCTGAGCGAATTCATGGGCATGATTCTGATGCCGTCGCCGCCGACACTGGTGATCGATATGTCCGATGCCGTGCTCAATGAGACGTATCTCGAGGTTGCGCAACAGTCCGAATATGTTTTTTGTGTCGAGAGTGAGTTCGAACTGATGGAAAGCAATGAACGGCTCCGCGGATTCTTTCTGCTGATGCCGGACGTCGGCAGCCTGCACGCCATCCTGCGCGCGACGCGGGTCGCGTAGACGCACGCATGGCTGTCACTCTGGCCTCCGATCGCGATCGCGAGACTCTCAAGAGTTTCGCGCGCCGCATTGATCCTTCCGATGCCGGAGCCCACAACAATCTGGGCGTGCTCTACTACAACAAGGGGTTGTACGAAGAAGCCGTTGCGGCGTTCACAAAAGCGCTGGAACTCGACGCAAAAATGCAGGTGGCGCAGCGCAACCTTGAGGTCGCGTATTTCAACACCGGGTATTACGATAAACGGGTAGCGCAGCTTCGCGAGAAACTGCGTCATCGGGTGGACGATCGTGACGCCCGATGGGAGCTGGGCCGGGCATACGCGCTACTCGGGCAGAACGAAGAAGCGATTGCCGAATTCACGGCGCTGTTGCGACACCATCCCAACGATTTGGGCGCGATTGTCCAGTTGGGATCGGCCGAAAAGGCCAGCGGGAGCCTGGCGTCGGCCCAACATTGGTTCGAGGACGCGATTCGGCTCGACCCATCGAGCTCAGTGACGCATTTTTATTTGGGTGAAGTGCTCTACAATCAGGGGCGTCACGACGAATCGCTCGACGCGCTCAAGCGCGCCATCGAACTCAATCCGGAAAATCCGGATGCGCACTTTCTGCTGAGTTTTGTCTACGGGGATACGGGTCGTCACGCCGAAGCGGCAGCGGCAAGTAAGCGCGCCGTACAACTCAATCCGACCCTGTCACACGCGCACGCCAATCTTTCGCTCGACCAGTACAATCCCCAAAAATACGAAGAGTTGCTCCCGGGCCGCCAAGAACAGCGGGCGCAGCGTCAGATGCAGGTGGCCGAAGGCGAGCAGCTTGCTCACTACAACCTCGGGTTGGCGTTTCGCCAAAAGGGGTACTACGCCGAAGCGCAGCGTGAGTACCGGTTGGCCCTGGATCGCGGTGAAGATCGTGGGCTCGTGCTTCAGGCGATGGCCGAGGTCCACTTGCTGCGCCAGGATTCCGCCGCGGCGATCGAACTCTACGATCAACTCATCGTCGAAAAACCGGACAGCCCGAAACTCTGGAACGAGCGCGGTGTGGCGCTGCACCAGAATGGCCGGTACGCCGAAGCGGCGGAAAGTTATCGTCGCGCCCTGTCTGCTGATGCCCGATATGCGATCGCCCATAACAATCTTGGCGTTGCCCTGTATCACGCCGATGAACGCGAACAAGCAGTGGACGCATTTCGCGCGGCGCTGGATGCGAATCCGTCATTTGCAAAGGCGCGATTGAATCTGGCGTTACTGCTTGGTAAGAGTCACCGCTTTCAGTTGGCCCTTGAGGCGTATCGTCAGGTTTTGGTAACGGAGCCCGCGAATCCGACGGCGTGGAACGGCATTGGTGTGGTGCTCGCGGAACTGCGCAAGTTCGAAGATGCCCGCAACGCTTTCGCGAGGGCGATTCAAGGACGTCCGAATTTTGCCGAAGCGCATTACAACCTGAGTTTTACGCTGTCCAACCTCGGCGATTTCGACGGCGCACTCCGTGAGACCAAGCGCGCGCTCGAGCTTGATCCGTTTTATGTGCCGCAGAAATTCTCGCTGGCCATCGACCTCGAGTACGAAGATCCGGATTTGTCAGTGGTGCCCGACCTCGGCGGCGAAAAGCGCATGAGTGGCGAGGTCGATGCATTCTCGTTCGACCCGCGGTTGCTCGACACTCTGTTCAGCGAACTGGCGCCGCCGCCCGAGCCGTCCCCGCAAGTGATGGTCGAGGCCGATGCGTTCACGATGGCTGGAGACTATCTCACCAAAGGGCTGTACGACCGCGCGCTCGCCGAGACCAGTCGGGCACTCGCCCGCGGTGGGAATGTCGCTGAAGGCCAGGCGATGTTGGGCGATATTTTATCGCGGCAAGGCGCGTACGGCGATGCCCTGGATAAATATCATGCCGCATTGTTAGCGCAACCCAATCATTTGCGCGCGCAGCGCGGCGAGGCACAGGCGCTACTGATGCTAGGTCGCGGTGCCGAAGCGCGCGAGGCGGCCGAGCGCCTCCTTGAGGCCGCTCCGGAAGATGTGGACGCCACCATGCTCGTTGCCACCTGCCGTTTTGAGTCCGGCGATCCCGCGGCGGCTCTCGACGCATTGGATATCGCGCGTCGCCTCGCGCCGGCGCGCGCCGATGTGCTGCGCTGGATTGGCAACATCACCCGCTCGCTCGGCGATGTGGACGGCGCCATTGCCGCATACCGCCATGCGCTGCAACTCGATGGTGACTTTGCCGCGGTGCGCTTTGATCTCGCCGCGTTACTGATGCAGCGGGAGATGTGGGCGGACGCGGAGCAGGAATTACTCGCCGCGCTTGATGCCGTGCCGACCTATACGGAAGCGACGCTGCAGCTCACGACCCTCCGCCGAATGACCGGACGTCATCTCGATGCCGTGCATATGCTGGTGGATCTGTTGCAGCGCGATCCGTACAGCTTCGACGGCCTTATCGCCCTTGGCGAGACACTGCTTGAACTCGGACGGGCAAGCGATGCGGGTGTCGCATTCCGGCGCGTTCTGGCGTTCGATCCGGAACATGTCGGCGCCATCTTTTACGACGGTGTGTTGCTGGCGCGGCAGAAGCGCTATCGCGACGCGATTGCGCAGTGGGAACGCGTGGTGGATCTGGAACCTGCCGGGGAGTACGGGCGCCGGGCGCGTCGTGAATCACGAACGGCGAGCGACCTGCTCAAGGTGTTTGGCGAACGGTTCGAGGAGAACTGACGGTGGCGATCGAAGGCCCGCTGCGCGAACTCGGCATCCATGATGTCTTCCAGCTACTTGACCTGAGCCGGAAGACGGGGACGCTGGCGGTCAGCTCCGAGCTTCGCGACAACGAAGGCACCGTGCTGTTCGAGAAAGGCCGGGTGGTGGCGGCAACCATCAAGAGCAATCCGCATCGCATTGGCGAGCTGTTGCTGCGATCCGGCAAGGTCACGGAAGGTGACGTCATCAAAGCGCGGTCGGCGCAGTCGGAGCACGGCGATCAGCGGCGCCTTGGTGAGATTCTTCTCGAGATGGGGGCGATTTCTCCGAAAGAACTGGAGCGTCAGATCCGGCTGCAAATCGAGGCCGTGGTATTTGAATTATTATCGTGGCGCGAAGGGTTCTTCCGGTACGAGGAAGGCGACATCGGTGAGCGCGCGATGATTCAGATCTCGACGGAGTCGCTGCTCATGGAAGGGGCGCGTCGCATCGACGAATGGTCGCGCATTGCCGACCGGGTTCCGAGCCTGGCGGCCGTGCCGGTGCTGGCACCGGTGCAAGAGGACCATGCGCCGATGCTGGATCTCTTGCCGCACGAATGGGAAGTCCTGGGGATGATCGATGGTGCGAACGATTTGCGCGCACTGGCAGCAATGCTCTCGCGCAGTGAATTCGATGTCGCAAAGATTGTGTACGGTCTGGTAAGCACGGGTGTGGTTGAATTAAAAGTTCCGACGGAATTCGCCGATCGTGTTACTACCCGCGTGCCGACGCCGATCATGCCGATGCGTGCCGTGTCTGGCGCCGTGACGGCATCGCCGGTACAAGTGCCGCCGGTGCCGCAGGAACCGTCGCGTGACGAACCGCCCACGGCGGAAGAAGTGGACGATCTCGAGCGCGGGTTTCGCGCATTGAAGCGCGGCGATTTTGACGGGGCTGTCAAAGCGTGGGCTCAGCTACTGCAAACCCATCCGCGTCACGAGATGGCCGAGAAGATTCGCGGCGGCCTCGAGTCGGCCGCCCGTCTGCGCAGCCTGATGGAGGCGCGCTATGGTGACTGATGACATTCGCGCCCTCAGCGAGGCGTTGGCCGCCGATCCATCGAGTACGGTATTTCTGCAACTGGGTGAAGCGCTGCGTCGTCAGGGCCAGGTGGAGCTCGCGTACCGCGTGGCAACCCGTGGACTCGAACGGCATTCGCAACGCTTTGAGGTGCACGATCTGGTGGCTCGAATTGCCGTCGACCGCGGCGATTTTGCCCGCGCCCGCACGGAGTGGGAGACAGTGCTGCTGTTGTCTCCTGGTCACAGTGGCGCGCAAAAGGGACTCGGATTTCTCTGTTTTCAACAGGGCGAACTCGCCGCCGCGTCGCGCTATCTTGGCGCGGCACTGGAAGCAAGTCCCGGCGACCAGTCGTTGTCGGCCGCACTCGATACCGTGCGCGCCGCGATCGCCGATGAACAGCGTGCTCCGTGGGATCGCCCGACCGCCGGGCTTCCCGCGACTGCCGGGGCGCTGGAGTCGCCGGCCCGTCCGTTTGCCGCGCAACCCGCAGATGCGCGCACGCTCTTTGCCGAGGTGCTTGGTGATGCGCCCCAGACGGCGTTGTTGATTGACGCGGATGGCTATGTGGTGGCTGGCGATTATGTCACTGCGGATGGACACGATCTTGGCGCGGATCTCGGCGCACAATTGTCCGGCGTGAGCGACGAAGCGTCGCGCGCCATGCGGCACCTTGGGCTCGGTAAATGGAAGCAGATCGTGTTTGAATCCGAGGCCGCCAGTGTGGCGATGGCGCCGTGCGGGGAAGGTGTGCTGCTGGTCGCGGCACCACGCACCGTGCCGCTGGGTTTCGTGCGACGGCTACTGGAGCGCTCGCTGGACCGCGCCCGCCGGTGGTTGGAGAGTGGGACGTGAGCAGTCCATTTACCCAGACGCTCTCTGCGCTCATCCGCCATCGGGGGGTCACCGGTTGCATGGTAGTGGGCGAAGCCGACGGGATGATCGTGGATTCCAGCTTGCAGATTGGCGTCAATGGCAGCGCCGTTGCCGCCCTCACGGCGTCGATGTATCGCAAAGCACAGCGGGCGTCCGCGTCCGCCGGCTTTGGGACCACCGGATTTTTCGAGTTAGATGCGGAAGGCGGCCGGGTGTGTGCGGCCGGACGGAATGAGATGGTGCTGGTGGTAGTAGCTGGTGCGAAGGTGAATGTTGGAATTATTCGCGTGGAAATGCTCAAAGCGCTGGAGTCGTTTCCGTGAGATTGACGGTGGCGGCGTCATGGGTTGAAGCGCCGCTCAAGGCGTTCGTCGATGACGGTCGCGTGCGGCTCGCCATTCTGCTGCATTCGAGTGGGCAAGTGCTGGGCCAGTTCGGGTTCGCGCGTTCCGTGGACGTGATGACCGCGTGTGCGTTGGCCGCGGCGACGGCCGCGAGTTCGTCGGAGTTGGGCCGGCTGATCGATGGCCGACCGTTTAATACAATGCATTATGTTGGAGTCACGCAGCAGATTTTTCTTGCCCCGGTGCCGATTGACGGGGGAAAGCTGATACTGCTCGCGGTCTTCGACGAAGACAGTTCGCTGGGTCTTGTGCAACTATTCTTTCAGGAATTTTGTGCGAGTGTCAAGGCGATTGCTCCGGCTGCATCGGCCAGCGAACCCGCGCTCGACGCAGATTTTGAACGCGAGCTCAACCGTAATTTGGCAGTGATGTTCGGGCGCGCCTGAGTCGCCCGTTCTGCTGTTTCCCGTTTCCCGGCCTGTTCAGTGTCACTCGTCAACTACGCCACGCGCGAAATCACCTGCAAGATCGTCTACTACGGCCCGGGGCGGTCGGGGAAGACGACAAACCTTCATTACATTTATGGGCAGGTGCCGGCTGAGCGGAAAGGGAAGATGGTTTCGCTCGCTACGCAAACCGACCGCACGCTGTTCTTTGATTTCCTGCCAATCGACCTCGGGATAATTTCCGGTTTTACGACGCGGTTTCAGCTCTACACGGTTCCCGGCCAGGTCTATTATCAGACGACGCGCCGTTTAGTGCTGCAGGGCGCCGATGGCGTGGTATTTGTCGCCGACAGTCAAGCACGCCAACTGGGAGAGAACGTGGAATCGATGCAGGACTTGCATGCGAATCTGGTGAACTACGACGTTGATGTGCGTGAAATGCCTATGGTGATTCAATACAACAAGCAGGATTTGCCGGGTGATCTCATCATGACCGTTCCCGAATTGGAGGACCAGCTGAACTTTCGCAACGTGCCATCGTTTTCGGCCGATGCGTTGCACGGTCCGGGGGTGTTCGAAACGTTGCGGGCGATTTCTGAACAAGTGTTGCGCAAGCTGAGTCCAACGAGCGGGAGTAACGGATAACGTGAAGCTCGATCAGCGACTCCGGTTCGACAGCTACGTCGTCGGTGCGGGCAACCGTCTGGCGGTCGCCGCGGCGCGCGCCGTCGCCGAATCACCGGGGTCCGTGTACAATCCGCTGTTCATCTATGGCGGCACCGGACTCGGGAAGACGCACCTGCTCGGCGGAATCGGCCGACTCGCTGAAGCGTTGCAGGAAAATCTGGAAATCGAATATCTGTCGCTCGAAGAATTCGTGGAGCAGTTGCATGCCGCAATATCGGCGGGACAGTTGGAGGCGTTCTCCAGTCGATATGAGCGCGTCGGACTGCTCCTCATCGACGACGTGCAGTTTCTCACCGGTCGGCGCGAGACGCAGGCGGCATTGTTGAAGCTGTTCGAACGGATGCAGCGCGCTGGCGGACAGATTGTGCTGACCAGTGACCGTCCGCCGTCGGAAATTTCCGATGTGGATGAGCGGCTCGTCAGCCGCCTGTCCGGAGGCCTGATCGTCGATGTGACGGTGCCCGACTACGAAACCCGGGTGGCGATTCTGCGGGCGAACTGCGAAGAACGGCGTATCGTGTTCCGGGGCGGCGTGCTTGAGGAATTGGCGCGATTCAGTTTCAGCAATGTCCGCGAATTGCAGGGTGCGCTCAACCGGCTTGTCGCACACCAGGCCGCTGGAATCGAAGAGACGCCGCCTCCGGCGCCGGCGCCCGCCGACCGGCCGACGGGCGAGTTCGAAAGTTTTCTTTCCGAAGTCACTTCGGTGGTGCAACAGCATGTGGAGTCGTGGCAGGCCCGGCTCACCGAGGCGGCGGAATATTGGAAAGGCGAAGGGTATCGCACGGCGGTACTCGAACGTGCGGTGTCGCTGCCGAAATCTCCGGACGTCGCGGGACTCCTCGCAACGTTCAGCGCTGCCGTTGAACATTTGCGTGATCTCGAAAAGACCGCGTGCTCGGTGGATCCTTCGCTGGGGAGTAATCCGGTGTTTCGCGATCCGGAGCGGATGGCACAGGCAGAGGACTTGGTGGAACGGGCACTGGCCGGTGAGACGCCCCCCAACGGTCCGAGCACTGAATATGATCGCGCGTCGTACGATGTTGGTTCGTCGAACCAGGTGGCGGTGCATGCGGCAGACGCAATTGTCGCTGAGCCGGGCGTCAGGTACAACCCGTTGGTGTTGCATGGTCCAAGCGGCGTCGGCAAGACACATCTCGCGAATGCCATCGGCAATGCGTTAGCCAAAGGCAAGGGCATCCCCGTGACGGTGGCGTGCGTGCATGCGCAAAAATTTATCGACGAATTGATTTCCGCAATTCAGGGCGGTACCGTCGAGCGGTGGCGGGCCCGGTATCGCTCGGTCGGGGCGCTGATCATTGACGACGTGCAGTTCGTGGCGGGCAAGGAGCGCACGCAGGATGAATTTTTCCTCCTGTTCAACTCGCTGGTCGGTGCGAATAAGCAGATCGTCTTAACCAGCGACCGTGCGCCCGCAGAAATTCCGGAACTCGCGGCGCGGTTGCGTTCGCGCTTTGAGGGCGGTTTGGTCGTGCCGATTCAGTCACCCGATCGGCCGTTGCGGGAGCTGTTGTTCACCCGTTTCCTCAGCGCCGCCGGCCGCGAAGCGGACGACGCCCTGCTTGGCGTGCTCAGTGAACAGTCGGTGCAAAGTGTCCGCGAGATCATCGGCACCGTGAATCGCCTTGGCGCCGTTGCCGAAGCCAGCGGTACGCCGCTCACGGCGCAACTGGCCCGAGGCGAACTCGGGATGGCCACACCGTTTGCCGGCGGCACGGCGGTCGCATCGCCAAGTGCCACAGCGGATCCGGTGTTTCTCAACAACGAAAAAATTGTGAGGGAGTGGCCAGATGTCACGGCGCGCGTGATAGAGGAATTCCGCTAATGGCCATCAAGGGCAGTCTCAAGGAGGCCAGTCTCCCGGACGTGTTGCAACTGCTGTCGATGGGCAAGAAATCCGGATGCCTGTCGGTGACGCATCGCAATAATTTTGGATCAATCTTTTTCGACAAGGGGAAGATCAGCTATGCGGCGATCGTCAACCGCCGCGACCGGCTCGGCGACATTCTGACCAAGAGTGGCGCGATCACCGTTGAACAGCTGGATGTGGCGATCGAGGCACAGGGGAAAGAACGTGATAAGCGGCTTGGTGAAATTCTCGTCGGATTGGGGATCATCTCGAAGGAAGAGTTGCATAAGCAGATTCGTATTCAGATTGAAGAAGCGGTCTATTTTCTGTTTACGTGGACGCAGGGCACGTTCAATTTCGAAGCCGACATCCGGCCGGAAGAGCAGGACTTTCTTGTCCAGATCAATCCCGAGTCGCTGCTGCTGGAGGGGGCGCGGCGGGTGGACGAGTGGAGTCTGATCGAAAAGAAAATTCCGTCGTTTGATATCGTGTTTGATGTCGACCGCAAGCGGCTCGACGCAAGCGGCGCCAAGCTGACGCGCGAACAGGAAAGTCTGTTGCCGCTCATCGACGGGCGCCGTGATGTTGGCGCGCTGATCGAAGATTCGGGATTTGTCGAATTCGAAGTCGGCAAGGCACTGTACGGCCTTTCGAACGCCGGATTCCTGCACAAAGTCGGCAAGACGCGAGCGCCGGACGTCATGGCTCCTGATGCACGCATCGAAGAGCACCGCAATCTCGGTGTCGCATTCTATAAGACCGGCATGCTTGACGAGGCCGAGCGGGAATTCCGGCGCGTGGCCGAACTGCGGCCGGGCGACCAGCAATCGCGGTTCTATCTGGGACTTGCGCATATCCGGCTTGGCCAGTGGGAAGAGGCCGTTGCCGATTTCGAAGTCGTCACCGCTGCCCGAACCGCGGGCGCCGCGGCATTCCACAATCTTGCGTTCGCGTTCGAACGCATGGGGGCGTTCGCGAAAGCGCATGACGCGCTACGCGAGGCCGTCAAGCGCGGCGGCGACCGCGATCCGCGGGTGCTCACCTCACTGGGTGTGTTGGCGTTGCGCGAAGGTGATTTGGAATCGGCAACGGCGTCATTCATCGCCGCGCGGTCGTTGGGTACGGCGCGTGCGCCGTCGCCGGCGTGGTTCCACTATGCTGCGCTCGCTTCCGCGCTTGCCGGCCGCACCGACGACGCGATTGCCACACTCCTCGATGGGACGCAGGCGTATCCGCACTCGGCGGTGCTGTACAACAATCTGGCGGTCGCGCTGGAACGCAAAGGCAAGTTTGATGATGCGCTGGTTGCGGCGGAGCACGGTGTCGTGGAAGACACTGGCATTGCCCAGCTACACAAGAACATCGGCGACGCGCATTACCGCGCGGGCCGATTCGACGATGCGTTTGAAGCGTATCAGCGTGCGGTAAAGTTCAACGACGTCCTCGGCCCCGATATGTGGCAAAAACTCGGGAATATCAAACTCAGGCGGCGGGAACGCGACGACGCGATCCGCTTTTGGGAGCGTTCCTTGGCGCTTGATCCGGACAATCCGATCGTCCGGCAGAATATCGAGGCGGCGAAGGAATTGCCGTGAGCGCTTCGGCCGACGACGCCGAGTCGTTCATGGCGCTGACGGAGAAGATTTCCCGTGAGCGCGGATTCGGCACCGCGAGCTACAAGGACGGGTGCCTGCGGCGCCGCATTGCCGTGCGCATGCGGGCCAACCGCGTGGACGATTACGCGGCATACAGTCATTTGCTCGACCGCGACCCACTGGAATTCGATCGTCTGCTCGACGCGTTAACAATCAATGTGACGAAGTTGTTTCGGAACAACGATGCGTGGGAAGCGGTCGCTGCGACGGTGCTGCCGGAGTTGTGGTCTGGAGAGTCTGCCCGAATTCAGAACTGGGTCGCCGGTTGTGCGTCCGGAGAAGAAGCGTACACACTGGCCGCGTTGTGGCACGAGCACGTGACGGCCCACCCGGCCGCCGGCGCGCTTGGACGGGTGCGTATCACGGCGAGTGATATAGATCGTCGATCGTTGATCGCCGCAGAGGTGGGCGCGTTCGTCCCGGAAGCGCTGACGGAAACGCCGGACAGCATGCGTACCCGATATTTCGCGCACATGGATACGGACGGGCGCGCGCATGCGGCACCGGAGCTACGGGACATGATCCGCTTCGAACGGCGCGACTTGCTGTCAGAGCCGCCGCCAGCGGGTGCGATCCATCTTATTACGTGTCGCAACGTCATCATCTATTTTGATCGCCCGTCGCAAGAAGCGCTGATGGAGCGCTTTCACCATGCACTCGCCGTGGGCGGTTTTCTCGTGTTAGGGAAGGTCGAGACGTTGCTGGGTCCGTCGCGCCTGCTGTTCGACGTGGTCGACCAACGCAACCGCATCTTCCGCCGCGCGTGACGGATCAACGCGTGCGTATCGCCCATCACGCTGTGAGGCGCGGGAGCGGCCGGTTGGTGACGGTCGGACTCGGGTCGTGCGTGGCCATCGCACTGCACGACGCATTGGCACGAGTCGGCGGGTTGGCGCACGTACTGCTACCGCAAGTGATCGGGGGGCAGGGCGAGCCGAACCGGGCAAAGTTCGCATCGACGGCCGTACCGTTGCTCATCGAAGATATGCGTGCTCTTGGAGCATCCGGCCCGTTCGTGGCCAAGCTTGCCGGCGGCGCTTCGCTGTTTGGCCCGTTGCTGGCGATGGGAGGGTCCGTGGGCGCCCGCAACATCGCGGCCGCACGGGCCGCGCTGCAAGACGCGCGAGTGCCATTGATTGGCGAGGATGTCGGCGGCATGGCCGGTCGCACGGTCACACTCGATGTGGCCACCGGCACATTTCTGGTGAAGACCGTGCGCGGAGGGGAACGTGCTATCTAAGCCGCGTTCCGTGCTGGTCGTAGATGACAGTGCGCTGATTCGCACCATGGTGCGTGAGGTGATCGCCGAGTTTGGCGACTTTGTCGTCGTGGGCACGGCACGCGATGGTGCCGATGCCCTGAGGCAGGTGCACGAACTAAACCCCGATATTGTCACGCTCGACATTGAGATGCCCGGGATGGACGGCATTGCCACGCTCCGCGAACTGATGCGAGATGCCCCGCGTCCGGTGGTGATGCTTAGCGGAGCCGAAACTCGCGGTGATGTGGATCTGACGCTCCTGGCACTGGAACTTGGCGCGGTGGATTTTGTGCGCAAGCCGAATGCGGCGGGCACGCAGCAAGTGCGGCAGGTCGCCGAACGACTGCATGAAGCGTTGCGAGCGGCCGCGATAGTAAACCTGCGCGGCCCTGCCGCAGCGGCGGCAGCGGCCGGGATGCCGGCGATCCGGCGGACGCCCACCGGGTTACGCCGGGTGACGCCCGATACCCGGGCTGCGCGAGCCGCGGTCGCGATTGCCAGCAGCACGGGAGGGCCTCGCGCCCTTATGGAAATAATCCCGGGATTCGGTCGCGAACTTGATGCTGCGGTACTGATTGCGCAGCACATGCCGCCGGGATTTACCGCCGGACTGGCGCGCCGGCTGAACGACGAGTCGGTACTCGCGGTGACCGAGGCGCGCGATGGCGAACCGCTTTTACCAAACCACGTGTATGTCGCGCCGGGCGGATGGCACATGCGGGTGCGCGGTGTAGAGCACGGCGTCGGGCACAGTGCGAGAATCGTACTTGACGACTCTCCGACCGTATGGGGCGTGCGACCAGCCGCCGATCTGTTGTTTGTATCAGTGGCGGAATTGTTTGGATCGGCGTCGGTCGGCGTCGTCCTCACCGGAATGGGGCGCGACGGCAGCGCCGGCCTTGCCGCCATTCGAGCGGCTGGCGGCGGCGCCGTGGTGCAAGACCGCGATTCCGCGACGATTTATGGAATGCCGCTGGCCGCGCTCGAAAGTGCCGGTGCCGATCGCGTGGTGTCACTCCACGGTGTTACAGCGGCGGTGGAGACGTTGCTTCATGCCCGCCGCGACGGAGCGTCCCGATGATCTCAGTGGCAACTGCGGTGCCCGAACGCGGGGCAGCGCGCCCGCTGCACGTCGTCGCCCGAGTGGGAGGAGAGCGGTTTGCTTTTCCGGTCACCGACGTCGAAGAGGTGATCGATGCTCCGCAGATCGACTGGGTTCCCGGCGCTGCCCACGGGCTCGCGGGGCAGATGCGGTATCGTGACCGCACGGTGAGTGCATTCGACGGTGGCTGGGCGCTGGGAGTGACGCGTACCGCAGATGGCGGCACGGCGCTCATTCTGCGCGACGGCACCCGCCGCTTCGCGGTGATGGTGGATGATGTCGACGACTTGACATCGTTCGCGCCTGACGCGGTGCACGCCGTGCCGGCTGGCACCGATAGTGATGGCGTACTGTCTGGTGTGTGGTTGGCGGGTGCGGCGCAGCTAGTGGGGCTCGTCAATACCGAGGCGCTGTTGATTCGTCTAGCAACGTTCGGCGCATCTGCCATTGGAGACGCACAATAATGAACGCGACGGAAAAGTCCGGGCGCACCCAACTGGTGGTCTTTCGGGTGGGCGACGATCGTTTTGCAGCCGACATTTTTGCGGTCGAGCGTGTGCTGCGGTTCACCGCGCCGAGACCGATCCCCAATGTTCCCGCCTGGCTCGAAGGCGTGATGGATTACGGCGGCCGCGTGGTGCCCGTCATCGATTTGCGAATGCGTTTTGAGTTGCCGGCGGCGTCGTCACGGGAGTCTGCTCGGATTCTTGTCGTGGTTGCCGGTGATGAATGGATCGCCGCCGTCGTCGACGGGGTTGATGAAGTGATCACCGTGACCGCCGCGCAACTGGAGCCGCCGCCGCCGTTGTTCAAAGGACTGGCGAAACAATATCTTCGCGCGTTGGTGCGGCGCAGTGATCACGTCATCGTGGCGCTGGACGTTGCGCAACTGCTCACGGCGCGGGAGCAAGTGATTCTCGAACAGGTTGTGGCGGGGGCGGCGCATGTCTGACGAAACACTGGCAACGTACAAATCCAGATTTTCCGATATCGACGCGCGGCTCGATACCACCCTCGCCGATCCGGACCGGGCGAAGGTCAAGGGCGAGATCATCACGCTGTTTAAGAGCGTTGAGCAACAGGTGACAGAGCTGTCGGCGTTGAAGGACGACATCAAAAAACTTGTCGACAAGTTCAAGGCCCAGCAGACCGCAGCGTCGCCGTCGCTGGCACCGCAATTTACCGGCGATCGTCCCATGGTTCATGCCGATCATATTGGCGCGTCGACGTTCATTGAAAAAGGGTGGAGCCGCCTCTCACTCGGTGACTACGACGGCGCCGAGGCGGCGCTCAACAAGGCGATTGCGCTGTCGCCGGGCGATCCGCAAAGCGAGGCGCTACTGGGGTGGGCGCAGATGCTGAACGAAAAATACGACGATGCCATGATGAGTTTTCAAAAAGTGCTGATGCGCGAACCGCAGAATGCGCTGGCGCGTATAAATGTCGGTTACATTTGTTTGAAGAAAGGCATTTTTGGCGAGTCCATTGAACATTTGTCGAAGGCCATCCGGCTTGACAACGACAAGAAGGCCACCCTGTATGCGCATTTTTATCTCGGTCTCGTGTATCTCGAACGTGAAATGTATGAAGACGCGGAAACATTTTTCCAGAAGACCTTGGTGCTGGGTCCGAATTTGATTGAGGCGTATTACGAACTTGGGCGCTCCTATTGGTTCAACGAGCAGACCGAGGATGCAAAGGAAACGTGGAAAAAGGGTTTCGCGACCAACAAGTTCAATCCGTGGGGGAAGCGCTGCGCCGAATTGCTGGCGGTTGTGGAGGCCGGAGGGCAGCCACCAAAGAACTGATGGCGCGAGAAATCTTCCCGGCCGGTTCGCATTTGCGGGCCCGTGTGCTCGGTCTGCTGATGGTGTGCAGTATTCTGGCTTCGCCGGCAACATCACAAACGTTGGCGTTACCCGCCGACGCTATTCGCTTGGACAGTGGCCGGTTCACCTTTGTGGCCTTCCCCAAGGATGAGCGTCTGGCGCGGTCGTTGCTCAAGCAGGTGCTGACGACCGACACGTTCCCCGGATTGCCCCGACCGACCACACACGCCGTGATTCAGATCGCGCCGGATATGCGCCGATTCCGTGATTGGATCGGGCCGGGTGCGCCGGAGTGGGGTGCGGCCATCGCGATCCCGGAGGAAGGCCGGATTGTATTGCAGGGAAGCGCCGCGAATTCAGCGGCGGGCAACCCGCGTGTGACGGTGCGTCATGAGCTGGCCCATCTGGCGCTGTACAATGTGCTCGGGCATATGCCGCCGCGCTGGTTCGACGAAGGCTATGCCTCCTATGCCGCCCGCGAATGGGGGCGCGACGAACTGCTGGCAACGAACGCCGCCCTGGTGCTGCGCGGCATGCCACATTTCGAAAATCTTGACCGCTATTTCTATAGTGGGGAATCGCGTGCCCAGCAGGGATATGCGCTCGCCCAGCGAGCGGTTGCGGAAATCGCCGAGTTGGATCGGGAGCGCGGCCTGTCGCTGTTTTTTGTGCGGTGGCGCGAAACGCAGTCGTTTGACGTGGCACTGCGGCGGGCCTACGGCGTGACCGAGCCCGAGATGGAAGCGCGCTGGCGCTCCAACACCCGGCGTCGCTATGGCGGGCTGGCCCTCTTCGCCGACGTGACCGTTGGTGCCTTGGCGCTATTGTTGTTGCTCGGCCCCGCGTGGATTGCGCGCCGTCGCCGGGATCGGCGTCGGCTCGCGCAAATGCGGGTTGCCGATGCCGCTCAGGAGGCCCGTGAACGCGAAAGCGCACTTGAAGCGCTACTATCGGGTATTATTCATAAGTCGCCGCCGGATTCCGGTCCCGAACAGGGCGCGGGGTGAGGTGTCGAATGACAATCTCATTAAGTGATGGTAAATCAAGCAACGCTTGCTTGACACTACCATAGTAGAGTCCTAAACTCAGCCCCTCATGGCAGATACGGAACGCGCTCGAATCGGGAAACCCGCCCTGAAATGGGGCATCGCGGCAGTGGTTTTGACCGCCGGCTACGCCGACTTGGCGCGTGGCGGTGAAACGATTGCACCGATACTTCTCGTCGTTGGCTACGCCGTACTCGTACCCCTAGCCATACTGTCGTAGGGCTTGGAAGGGCGAATAGCTCAGCTGGTTAGAGCACCTGCCTTACACGCAGGGTGTCGGGGGTTCGAATCCCTCTTCGCCCATCTTTTTGGACCCCCGCTGGGCGACGTCCGGGCCGCTTCGGGGTATGAAGTGACAGGTCACTGCTTTGGAGGAACTACCGTGATGGATCGGATCCAGCCCCGTACGTTCGCGTTGATTGCGATCGTATCCTCAGGCTTCTTCGGTACTGGCGTCGGCGCCCAGATTCCTGGTCGCGGCCCAAATCCGAGTGCCCCGAAGCTTATGGTGAGCATATTCAAGAGTTCACAGAAACAGTTGGGTGCCGACGCCGCGGATGCGGTTCGTGGCCGGATTGGCGACGAAATCTCGCAGCGCTCGCTGACGGTTTTCACTAAGCAGCAAATTGATGGCGTGCTCGAGGCGTCCGGATATCCGGTGACGGAAGCGTTGATGCCCATGGACGCATTCACGCTCGCGAAGCAGATGCGCGCTGACGTATACATCGAAGGGACGGTCACGAAGACGGCGACTGGATATTCGATCGACGCCCAAGTCATGCTTGGCCGAGATATGCAGATGGTTCAGCCGCTGGGAACGTTTGACGGCAACAAACTCGACAATGCGGCTGACAAACTTGCCCGCTCGTTTGGCGCCGTGTACGAGAAGACGTTCGAAACGGAAAAGCGTTGCCGCTTAAATGTCACGGACCATAAGGGTGCCGACGCCGTGCGCGAGGCGAGCGCCGGCATCGCCGCATACGGACAGTCCACCTGGATGCGCTATTGCCTGCTGAACAGCCTGAAGGATCAGAAGCGGCCGGCGGTGGAAATTCTCAAGGTCGTGACGGAGATCCTAGCCATTGATCCGCGCAGCAAGATTGCGCTGACCGAGGCCGTGGCCCAGTACGACGCCACTGGTGACAAAGACAAAAAGATTCAGACATTGCAGGCGCTCTATGCGTCCGATCCGACTAACTCGCGTCTGGGGTCCCAGATTGCGAATGAACTCGCCGCCGCCGGTAAGTTTGATTTGGCCCGGCCGATCGCCGAGAAGATGGCAATGGAGAATCCGGGTGACGTCTCATTGATGAAGACGTTATTCAACATTGAAGCGGCGCAAAACGACACCAAGGCCATGGCCAAGCTGGGCGAAGAGATGGTGAAGATCGACACCTCGTTGGCCGACCAAGCGTACTTCGAGAAGATGACGGCAGCCTATGCGTCCGACAGCAACTTCCAGAAAGCGGCTGAGAATGCCGCGCGCGCCACGGCAAAGTTTCCGAAGGTGAGCACACTGTGGATGGCCCGCGGTCAGCTGGAAAATAAAATCGGTCAGACGCAGCCGGCCGTGGAGTCGTTCAAGCGTGCGTTGGCGCTCGATCCGACTTTGAGCACCGCCCGGTTGCAGATTATTAACTCATACATTGATCAGTCGCAGTTCGACAGCGCGGCGGCGGGTGTGCGGGGATTCCTCAAGGTTGCCAAGACCGCCGACGATACGTCCTTTGCCGCGAGCTTTGCGATTAAGATCGGCAACAGCTTAAACTCGGCCGCCGCAAAATTGGATCCGAAGACCATCGTGGCGTACAAAGCGGCGCTGCCGATGTTGCTGTTTGCTGACTCCCTTGCCAAGGACCGTGCGGGTAAGGCGCGCGCAAAGTTTCTGATTGGATATGTCAATTTCAGCATTCTGCAGATCGCGGCGATTGATGCTCCAAAAACCAAGAGCTGTGAGCTGGCGAAGATTGCCAAGGAAGCACTGTTCGAAGTACAAACGAATTTGCCAGCCGGCGGCTCGGTGAACCCCGAGGGAACCAGGCAGATCATGGCTGCGTTGCCACAATATGAAGGCGCTGTGGCGAACCAAGTAAAGTCATTCTGTAAGTAACAGTCCACGTTCCGAAGCCCGCCGGTCTCCGACCGGCGGGCTTCGTCTATTCCGGCATTATCTTTCTTGCAATGACCGCTCCCCGTTTTGATTCGCCATATCATGCGCCGGTGCTCGTTGCCGAAGTGCTGGCGGTGCTCGGTCAGCCCGTTCGGGTACTCGACGGTACGCTCGGCGGCGGCGGCCATTCGCTCGCACTGCTTGAAGCTGGCGCCTACGTGACGGCGCTCGATCGCGATCCGACCGCCATCGCGACCGCTCGGGTGCGACTCGCGGCCTATGAACAGCGCGGTCAATTCCTTGCCCTCCTTGGGAATTACTCGGCGCTCGACTCGCTGCCTGAACTTGGCGGCGCGACATTCGACGGCATCCTTCTCGACCTCGGCGTGAGCTCACGCCAATTCGACGACGAATCCCGCGGCTTTTCCTTTCGCGAAGGCGCCGTACTCGACATGCGGATGGGCGGGGACAACGGCCAGACGGCGGCCGAGTTGCTCAACACCGCTGATGAACGCGACCTCGCCCGCATCCTTCGTGAATACGGTGACGAACCGCGGGGGCTTCGGATTGCCCGCGAGATCGTCCGCCGCCGCGAGCAGCGGCCGTTTGTGATCAGCGACGATCTCGTCGGCGCGATCCGCGCGGTGCTCGGGCCACGTTCTGGAGCGCCGGATTTCGCCCGGCTGTTTCAAGCAGTACGCATTGCGGTCAATGATGAGCTGGACGGACTCGCGCGCGCGCTCCCGGCGCTTCGTGACCGACTCGTGCCCGGAGGAGTCATCGCCGTGATCGCCTATCACTCGGGGGAGGACCGGCTCGTGAAGCACGCGTTCCGCGAGTGGAGCTTGGAATGTATTTGCCCGCCAAAGCAAGTGATGTGCACCTGTCGTGGGCACGCCTTGGGCGCATTGGTCAAACGGAAACCCATCGACGCCGGCGCTGAAGAAATCGCGCGCAATTCGCGCGCCCGGAGTGCCCATTTGCGCGCGTGGCGCGCCGCCGGAGCTTAGGGTGCGCGGTCGCTCGTGGGTGGCGTTGCTGCTGGTTGGTTTCGTCCTCGTGGCCACGGGCGTCATATGGAGGCGGAGCTACGGTGTTGCCCATGCAGTCGAAGAACGCCGCTTGGAACTACAGCGCGGTGCGCTCGAGGCTGAACGGGCAAAACTGGAGGGCGACATCCGCGATGCATCGAGCCGCGCTTCGTTGGCGCGGGTGGCCCAAGACAAACTCAAGATGAATATCCCAAGTGACAGTCAGGTGATCTACCTGCATCGGCCCGCAAAGCCCAAGGCGCCTGGTGCGCATTAGCCGTCTCGGGCTGGTGCACGCGGTATTTCTGCTTTCGGCGGCTGCGCTTGTTGGACGTGCGGCCCAAGTGCAGCTCTTTCAGACTGCCCATTGGCGCATGGAAGCGCGTGGTCAGCAAATATCAGCCACATCGCTTCCCGCTCCGCGTGGAATGATCCTCGATGCATCAGGCGCGATGCTCGTGGAAAGCCGTCAACTCGTCAAGCTTACATTCTCACCAAAGGCAGTCCTCGGTATTCCCACGGGGCTCACCGGCAAGCGGTTGCGAGCGGCGACGGATTCGAGTGTCGCTCGCACCCATCGACTCGCGAAAGGACTTGTCCGTGTCGGCGTCGCGCCAGAATGGGTGGCGCGGGCGACGGATGTGTCGCGCCGGTATGTGGAAATCCCGGGCAAGTTTCCGGCGAACGATGTCGCGACGATCTCGGCGATGCGCGGCGTGGTGTCCAATCCGGTGCTCGATCGTGTTCCCCCCGCCACGGACGGACTGCGACGGCTGATCGGTCGCTCTGACGATGCCGGACAACCGATCGACGGAATCGAAAAATCGCTTGACGCCATGCTGCGAGGTGAATTGGGTCGCACGGCGCTGAATCTCGATGCCCGCGGGCACCGGTTTGAATCGCCGTCCGGACTCGGAATTGAACCTCGCACCGGTCACACGGTGGTGCTCACGATCAATCAGTCGCTACAGGATATTGCCGAAAAATCATTGGCCGACGCTGTGCGCGAGATGGGCGCCACCGGCGGCGACATCGTAATTCTTGACCCCCTGACGGGCGAATTGCGCGCCATGGCCAGCCGTCGCGCCGACGCGCTCTCGACTTCGGCCACATCGCTCACGGAACCATATGAGCCGGGGTCCACGCTCAAGCCATTCACGGCGGCGCGCCTGCTCGACCTGCATCTCGCCCGCGTGGACGAAGTGATGAACACCTACAACGGTAAGTGGGACTACAACGGCCGCAAGATCGAAGACGATCATCCGTCGCCGAGTTTCACGCTCGCCGATGTGATTCGGTTTTCGAGCAACATCGGTATTGTGCAGTTTGCCCAGCGATTCTCGCCTCGCCAGCAATACACGTTGTTGCGCGACCTGGGCTTCGGCGCGCCAACAGGAGTGCCGTATCCTGCAGAAGAAAGTGGTCGGTTGCCCTCACCAAAGAATTGGGACAAGATGACCCCGGCGTCGCTGGCCATGGGGTATGCGTTGAACGTGACGCCAGTGCAGCTTGCGGCGGCGTATGGTGCGATCGCCAATGGCGGAGAATTGCTTGAGCCTTCGCTGGTGAAAGAGCTGCGGGCCGCCGATGGCACGGTCACCTATCATCATCAGCGTCGCGTGGTGCGGCGCGTGATGTCGACAGAATCTGCACGGCTTGTTCGGGCTATGATGAAGGGTGTCGTGGAGAGCGGCACCGGCGAACAGGCAAGCCTCGCCACTTTTGACGTTGCCGGGAAAACAGGCACGGCCAAGCGCACCGAGCATGGACGATATGTCGCCGGCAAATACACGGCGAGTTTCGTCGGTCTCTTTCCCGCTGACGAGCCGCAAATCGTGATTCTGGTAAAACTCGACAATCCCAGCAAGTCGATCTACGGCGGCAAGGCAGCCGCCCCGGTCTCGAAAGCCGTACTTCAGGCGGCCATTGCCGCGCGCGATGCATCGCTCGACCGCCGCGATCTGGCGGCGGCACCGTCGCGCGCTGCTCACGCGGAAATGCCGGTGCCAGACAGCGTGATGCGAGCAGATTCTCTCGTGCGCGTCGCCGAAAGTGGAAGTGTGCCGTATGTGTTTCGGCTGGACTCGGCGCCGCATCACTCACCGGCCATCGTCACCGCGCGGGCCGTGCCTGATGTCCGCGGGATGCCGGTACGTCGCGCTGTGTACGAGTTGCATCGGGCCGGATTCCGTGTGTCGTTGGTGAGCACCGCGGAATCGGGGGCGGCTACGATCACGATGCCGCTGGCAGGTACACTGATTGCATCCGGATCGACTGTCAGCTTGTTCCGCGCGCCGTGATGAGCCCGCGTCATGCCGCAGCGCCGGTGCACATTTCCACTATTGCAGACGCGCTCGAACGTGCGGGAGTCGTTGTGTCGACAGTCGGTGCGATGCCCGGCACGGTTGAGGCAATCTGCGACGACAGTCGTGAGGTGAGTTCCGGCGCGCTATTTGTTGCGGTACGCGGAGTCAATGGCGACGGCCATACATATCTCGCGGCGGCTGCACAGGGCGGTGCCAGTTGCGCGATTGTCGAAGATGCGGTGTCAGCGATGCAAGCTGGCCTCCCGGCGATTGTGGTGCGTGACGGTCGTCGGGCCGCAGCGATTGCGGCAGCAACGTTCTTTGATGAACCGGCGCGCGCCCTCACGCTCGTGGGAGTGACGGGTACGAATGGGAAAACAACCACGGTCGGGATGCTGCGGCACCTGCTCGACTCACCGGCGACGGTGTGTGCCAGCATCGGAACGCTGGGTGTCCTGATTGGAAGCGCCGGCGTCCCGATAGACAGCGGTAGCGGCCTGACCACCCCGGGACCGGTCGAACTGCAGCGGACGTTGCGTGCCCTCGTTGACGCCGGAGTGCGTCGCGTGGCCCTTGAGGCGTCGTCGCACGCCCTGCAACAGCATCGTCTCGACGGCCTGAGCTTTACTGCTGTCGTGTTTACGAATCTCACGCGTGACCATCTCGATTATCACGGCACTATGGAGTCGTACCTCGAATCCAAGGCGCTGTTAATCGGCTTGCTCGCACCGGACGGTTCGGCGGTGCTCAATGCGGATGATCCGGCGTGGCACGCGCTGCCAGCACTGTCGTCAGGGGCATCGCGTCTCACTTTTGGCGTGACAGCGCGCGCTGATGTCCGCGCCGAGGAAGTGCGTTTCGAGCCGCGCGGCAGCTCGTGGCGTCTGGTGACTCCGGACGGTTCGGCCGACGTGCAGTTGCCACTGATCGGGGATTTCAACGTGGCCAACGCGCTTGGTGCTGCAGGCGCGGCGCTCGCGTTGGGCATGCGGGTGGCGGCGATCGCAGAAAAACTTGGCTCACTGCCGCAGATTCCGGGACGCCTTGAAATCGTTGGTGAGCATCCGACGGTGTTGCGCGACTACGCGCATACGCCCGACGCGCTTGAGCGCGCACTCGCTGCCCTCCGACCATTTACGCCGGGCAAGTTAATTGTCGTGTTCGGAGCTGGCGGCGATCGCGATCGCGGAAAACGTCCGTTGATGGCGCTGGTAGCCGACCGATTGGCCGATCACATTGTGGTGACCAGTGACAATCCACGCACCGAAAACCCGGAGCGCATTCTCGATGACATCGTCGCCGCGATCCCCGACGGCCGCTTTGAGCGGCTGGAAGACCGGCGAGCGGCGATCGCCCGTGCGATCGCCATCGCCGATCCCGTGCGGGACGTGATCCTGCTCGCCGGCAAAGGACACGAGACCTATCAGATTCGAGGAACTGTTAAATATCATTTTGATGAACGTGAGATTGTGACGGAACTGCTCGCGGCCCGCGCCGAAGCGACACCATGAGCGGCGTTACCAGTCAAACCGACGCGCCCGACGGCTTCTGGACGCTCGCTCGCGTCGCTCAGGCCATTGGCTCCGGGCCGAGTGACAACAGGGCCGTGCGGACCATTTGCACGGACACGCGATACGTGAAGCCGGGCGATCTTTTTGTCGCGCTCAAAGGCGACAACTTTGATGCCCACGAGTTTCTCCACCAGGCAGTCGCCAAGGGAGCCGGCGCAGTAGTTGTGCGCGATGCCAAGTACGGCGTGGCGCTCGGTGTGCCGGTGTATGTCGTCGCCGACACACTGCACGCGCTCGGATTGCTCGGACGCTATCGGCGCCGTGCGTGGGGGCGACCGGTTATTGCGGTCGGCGGCTCGAACGGCAAGACAAGCACCAAGGAGTTGATCCGCGCCGCGCTTAGCGCGCGCCTCACGGTGCACGCGACGCAGGGGAATCTCAACAATCAGATTGGCGTGCCGCTCACCTTGCTTGCACTGCCTGACGACGCCGACATTGCGGTGATCGAAGTGGGCACCAATACCCCAGGTGAGATTGCGCTGCTCCGGACAATTGTCGAACCGAATATCGCAGTGGTGACGACCGTTCAGGAGGAGCATCTCGAAGGGTTTGGTGACTTGGCCGGCGTGATGCGCGAAGAAGCCGCGTTGCTCGATGGCGTGCCAATGGCCGTCGTACCGGCGAGCGAATCGACGCTGGTCGCCGAAGCCCGGCGCCGTGCGGGTCGCACCGTCACCGCAGGACTCAGCGACGGTGATCTGGCGGCGGCGAGATTTGGTCTGGCGGCGGATGGGCGTGGCTGGATCGAACTGGATGGTACCCGGCTCACGGTGCCGCTCCGCGGCGAACACAACGTACGGAACGCAATGCTGGCGCTGGCGGTCGCCCGCGAATGCGGCATTTCGATTGCCGATGCGGGCGCGGCGATCGACGCGATCGATGTGAGCGCGCTGCCACAGATGCGGTCGGCGGTCACGCCGCTAGGCACCGCGCTGATGATTAATGATGCCTACAATTCGAATCCTGGGTCGGCACGGGCGGCACTTGCCCTGCTCGAGGCGGTGGGTGCCGGCCGCCAGAGGGTGGCCGTGCTCGGAACCATGCGGGAGCTTGGCGCACAGGGAGCGCGGGCGCATCGCGAGATTGCCCAAGCCGCACTCGATTCCGGCGCCGAACTGATTGCCGGTATTGGTGATTTCGCGGTCGTTCTAGCCGAGATGGGGAAAGCGCAAGGCCGTGACGCCCGCGTGATCACCGCGTCTGACGTCGAGGAGCTCTGGCCGCTGCTTGCACCGAAACTCACGCCGACGGCGGCCATTCTCCTCAAGGCGAGTCGAGGCGTCCGTCTCGAACGCCTCGTGCCGCTTCT
>JANYKA010000090.1 GCA_025358315.1 Gemmatimonadota bacterium
TGCCCGGAAGGCCATGCCGCGCGATTTTCGGCGCATTGATACCCGGCAGGCGCGGATCGTTCTGGTGGAAGGCGGCCCGCGCATTCTCCCGTCGTTTCCGGAATCACTGTCCGAGCACGCGAAGCGCGACCTCGAGAAACTCCGTGTGGAGGTGCGCACGGACTCGATCGTTACTGGAGTGGACGAGGGCGGTGTGCAAATCGGTGATGTGTCCATTGCGTCGCGGTCGGTGTTTTGGGCCGCCGGTAATCAAGCATCTCCGTTGGCCGTGTCACTGGAGGTACCGCTCGACCGATCGGGTCGGGTGCTTGTGAATGCCGATCTGTCGGTGCCGGGCCGACCGGAAGTCTTTGTCGTCGGGGACCTCGCTGCGGTGAGACGCGCGGATGGATCATGGGTGCCAGCGGTAGCACAGGGTGGAATTCAGGGCGGCGCCAGAGCGGGAAAGAATGTGTTAGCATTGATCGGCGGTCACCCAACTGTCCCGTTTCGCTATTTCAACAAAGGGGAGTTGGCGACCATCGGCCGCAACCGCGCCGTCGCGGCGCTTGGACGCTTCACGTTCGCAGGGTATCCGGCTTGGTTCCTTTGGTTGTTTATCCATATCCTGTATCTTGTAGGATTCCGGAACAGGCTGAGTGTGCTCATTCAGTGGGGCTATGCGTACTTCACGTTCCAGCGTGGCGTGCGTCTCATTACCGCAACGGAAAATGTCGCGCCGCCGGTCATCGGCAAATTGCAGGACGCAAAATACTCGAGAAATTAATGCCCGTTCCCGATGTGCATCTTGTGCCGTCAACTATTCTGTCGAACGACGATCTGAATCGCCGTCTCGAGGCTGCCGAACGCGTGGCGAACGGACTGGTCCACGAAATACGCAATGTGCTCAATCCGATTGTATCGGCGGCGTTTCTGCTGAATGCCAACGCCAGCGATCCGATTAAAGTACGGGAACTGGCGAGCCGGATTGAAGGTTTTGCCAAAGCAGAAGCGCGGGTGTTAGTGAAAAAAGCAGAGCTACTGGCGCGTGAGGTAGAACTGTTGCACGCTTCCGGTATTGGCCCGTCCCCTGATGCATCCTCAACGTGAGACTGATAACGTGTCAACCGCCATACACCCAGTGACTGAACATTCCTTAAGCACGAAGCTACGAATCCTCCTTGCCGAAGACGATATTGGATCGCGCGAAATGTTGACGGACGTGTTAAGCACACTCGGTCATGAGGTGGTGTGTGCCGTTTCGTCGGGCGTCGAGGCCGCCGACAAAGCGCGCGAGCTCAAGCCTGACGCCGTGCTGCTCGATGTACATATGCCTGACGGCTCGGGCATCGAAGCGGCCGAAGTGATCACACGGTCGCTGCCGGGGATCGCTGTGATTTTGTATAGCGGCGATGAGAATGTGACGCTCTCGGACAAGGAGGCGATCACCACAGGCGCCGTGGCATTTCTACCGAAGCCGGTGCCACCAAAAATGCTTGACTCAACCATTCGGCTCGCGGTGACGCGCGCTGCGGCTTTGCGATCGGCGAAGAAAGACGCGACCGAAGCCAAGGCGGCGCTTGAGGCCCGCAAAATTGTCGAACGTGCTAAGGGAATTCTGATGCGCCGCACGGCGTGCACGGAAGCCGAGGCGTATCGCATTCTGCAACGGTCGAGTCAGGATCGCTCGAAGCCGATGGTCGATATTGCGCGGGCGGTGTTGGATAGTGAGCCTGGGGCGGAGCCAGCAACCTGACTTGGCGTTTTTGAGGTGGCGGGCCGGACCACACTGCGGTGAGGCAGCCAAGCTGACTATTCAGTCCGGAATCTCCCCTAGGACTTCAACCCACCTGGACCTGATCCGTGGACTATCGGCGCTCGCCGTGATGTCCGGTCACGAAGCCGTGATGGTTTTTTTCGTACTCAGCGGATTCTTTATCGGCACGAGTGTTCTCGAATCATTTCGCGAACGACGGTGGTCATGGCGCGCATATCTGATCAATCGCCTGACGAGACTGCAATTGGTGTTGGTGCCGGCGAGTTTGGCACGACGAGTGACCGTTATCCCGCCGTCGGCGTAGCCGCCGCTGACCGCGACGCATATCGATCCATATCGAGCCCAAGAAAAATCGTCGCAATCACAACGCCACCCGCGGTGAAAAACGGCACACCGTGCCCCAGGTGATCGAACGCCCATCCGGCATATATCGGTCCGAGCACACGGGCAACTCCGCCAAACGTCTGTTGCACTCCCATGTACAATCCGCGCTCATGCTGCGGGACGATGCGCGAGAGCAGTCCGGTCACACATGGAAATGTGAATGCCGTACCGAGCGGCACGAGCGCGACGCTGATCGCCAGTATCGGAATATTCGGCGCGAGCGGCATGGTGGCCAGGCCAACGGCGAGCAATACCATCCCCAGTCTCGAGAGCTTCGCCTCGCGCAACCAATCCACCATCTTCCCCAATACAAATGCCCGCGTGACAAACGAGATAATGCCCACGTAGGCGAAGAACCAGCCAATCGTTTTTTCTGTGACGCCAAATTTGGACGCGAGAAACAGGGCGAGCACCACGGTCATGACCTGAAATGAACCCATCGTGATCGCATAAATCCAAATCAGTCGCGATGCCGGTTCACCAGAGTGGGTGACCACCCGCCACACCGCCTCACGCGACCGTGTGATTTTTTTCCCAATGGCGTTCACCGCCGCGATATCGTACGACTCGGTCAAATAGAACCACACGAACACCATATTCAGCATGGAAATCGCAGCGGCGGCCAGACCTGGGCCGGACGTACCGAAGTTCAGTGTCCAGGACCCAATTGCTGGTCCAATCGCCACACCGGCATTGGTCGCAGCAGAAAGCCACCCGAGCGCTTTGACCCGGTCTTCCGGCTTCGTTGCGTCGGCCACGTATGCCTGCACGACGCCGACAGTACCGCCGCCAGCACCTTGCACTAGGCGGCAGAGTACCAAGAGCTCCAGCGAATTTGCGTAAGCAAAAATCAGGTATGCCAGCGCCGACCCGCCGAGTCCAATAAGCAAAGCGGGGCGCCGGCCGACTTTGTCCGACACGCGTCCCCACAATGGCGCACTAATCAGTTGCGCCAAAGCAAAGACCACCACCAGGAGCGAGACCACGGTGCCCTGTCCGCCCATCCCGACGGAATCCAGGAGGTGCCACAGCGGCCCGTGGCCTAGTAACCGCTTGGCGTAAAACGGAATGAGTGGGAAGACAATGAGTCCGCCCATCATATCCACAAACGCCGTCACCATCAGAACAATTAGTTTACCCATGAACTAAATCTATTCCCCTGTTTTCCCGAGCGCATTCGGTGGTGTGCTGCGGCCGACCACGCCAGCGACGGCCACAATCGTTAGCACATATGGAATCATTGCAACAAACTGGCTCGGAATCAGCTGCACGGTTTGCAACTGAATCTGCAGCGTCTCGGCGGCTGCAAACAACAGGCATGCAAATCCGGCCCGCATGGGATCCCATCGGCCAAAAATCACCGCTGCGAGCGCAATAAATCCGCGACCGGCGGTCATCGAATCGGTGAACTGGTGCTGGTCGAG
>JANYKA010000083.1 GCA_025358315.1 Gemmatimonadota bacterium
GCCATCACGACGTACGTGCGCCAATCCACGCGCACACCAATCGCGCCGGTAAAGGCAATACCGACGACGTAACACAACAGGGTTACGGTGTGGCGGCCGAGCGCATCGTCGATCCAGCGCGACGTGGCCGGAGCAATCGCCGCGAGCGGCTGTGGTGCGATGGGCAAGCTATTGGCCACGGGAATCCGGCGGTGCGGGCGGCGGGCGGTGCCGGGGTGGCACCAAGTCGAATTTTAGCAGTTGGGTCAGGACTCTGCCAAATGCTCGGGTCGCTATCTAACGCTTTTACGCCAGTGTAAGTCTTATGTATGTCCGTGGTGAGCCCTGCCCCAACTCCTCCTGATGCCGACCTCGTTGCGCAAGCGCTGCGCGGCGATGGCGACGCCTTCGATGCGCTGGTGCGACGGTATTATCGCGCGGCGTTCGCGGTGGCGGTCGGTGTGTGCGTCAACCGGCACGACGCAGAGGATGTATGTCAGGATGCATTCGTGAAGGCGCTCGATCGGCTGGAGGATTGTCGCGACCCGTCGCGGTTTGTGCAGTGGCTGATGATGATTGTCCGGAACAGGGCGCTGAGCCACCGGTCGTATCGCAAAGTGCGGGAAACACTGGAGCTGTTACCGGAGCTTGCCGAATCACCGGATTCCCCGTTCGCCGATACGGCAAGGTCGGAGCTGGCCGATACGCTGGAAAAGGCTTTAGCGACACTGAATGCGACGCAACGCGAGATCGTCTTGCTGCACGACATGGAAGGCTGGAGTCACAAAGAGATCGCGGACAAGTTGGACATGACTGAAGTGCGGTCCCGGCAACACTTGTTCGTCGCCCGGAAACTGTTGAGAGAGACACTAGGCATCGCCCTGTGGAAGGAGTATTCACATGACTGATCACCCTGCATTTCCCGGTGTAGACCTGAGCGGGCTCGATCCGACACTTCCTGCCGAGGCGTTTGACCGCCGGATAGGCGGTATTCATTTTGCGGCGAGCCGGATACTTCAGCGCCGATCGCGCGGGCGCCATGCGTTCGATCTCGTGGCGCGCTGGCGAACGCCGCTGATGGCGGCCGTACTGCTGTTGATGTTGGCGTCGGCTGCGGTGTTCCGTTCGGTACAGGTTGAGACCGGAACGGACAACCTCGCGACCGGAGAGATGGCTGAAGTGTCGAATGACATTTCATCTGCGGCAGCATTGATGACCGGCACTGACGGGTCATCGATCGACGTTTTGCTTGGAGGGTTCTCACAGTGACAGCAGCTACAGAATCGCTCGGCCCGGTGCGGACACAAGCCATCGTTTTGCTGTTGCTGGCCTTCCTGGCTGGCGCGTTAGTCGGCGGCGCCACGGAGCGGTTGTTACTGCACCACGCGGCGCGTGTTGAACGTGCCGGCGGTCCGGGTGCAAAGTCCGGATTCTACAGCTGGCTCGGCGCGAGCGATGCCCAACGCACACAGATTGACGCAATTTTTGCGAAGCGTCGGCCACATCTCGATTCGCTGGACGCAATGCGCCGATCGGCCATGGACTCGGCGCGCAAAGAGATGGACGCGGTACTCACGCCAGCGCAGCGGGCGAAGCTTGATTCCTCGCGGGCACGGGGCCGGGGTGGGCGCGGCGGGTATGGACCGCCGGACCGATTTGATCGTAATATGCACGGGCCACGGGACTCGCTACGCGGAGCGCCGGCCGTTCCCTAGCGGCTGCGCATTGCGCGCCCACGGCCGGGCCCGAGAGTTTCGCTTCAGTGCGCGCGGTCGCGCCCTGTTCCAAAAACACGGCGGGCAAACATCTTTAAGGTGCCGCGCGTACATCATTAGACTCGTCGCAGCGCGATAGATTCGTTCGCTCGGCTATTTCCTCTTTCCCCAAGACCATTCCGATGACCGGACTGCAACTCCCCGGCCTCAGCCAGCGCCTGATCGCCGCGACGCTCTCGCTCACGCTCGGCGTTGCGGCGTGCTCCAAGCCTGTGCCCAAGCCGGTACCCCCGGACGTCAGCGTGATTATCGCAACGACCAAACGTATGTCCGTGCCATACACCATCGAAGCGAACGGCACGGTGACTCCGCTGCAATCGGCCAATGTTGTTGCACAAGTAGACGGAATTATTGTTGCGGTGCCGTTTACTGAAGGACAGGAAGTGGCACATGGCCAAGTGCTATTTCGGATTGATCCGCGTCCCTATCAGAATGCGTACCAACAGGCGCTGGCCGCGCTGGCCCGCGACCGTGCCACTCTGGACAACGCGAAGCGCCAGGCCGACCGATACGGGTCGCTGGCCAAAGACGGTTCCGTCACCAAACAGGAAGCCGAGCTTCAGGGCTCCATCTATGAGTCAGCCAAAGCCACGCTGCAGGCCGACGAGGCGCAGGTGGCAACGGCAAAGTTCAATCTTGATAACACAACCGTGCGTGCCCCGATCGCCGGCCGCACGGGTTCGGTATTAGTGCGCACCGGCAACCTCGCGCGCGCCGCCGGGGCGGCGCCGCTTGTGGTGATCAATCAGGTGCGCCCGATTTTAGTGCGATTTGCGGTTCCGGCCGCGCAACTTCCGCTCGTCCTGAAATACGGCGCTAAGGGCGGACTTCCGGTGACCGCCGTGCAAGGCGGCGCCGCCCCAACGGCCGCGGATTCCAGCACCAGCGTCCAGTCACCGCCAGACTCGAAAGCCGCATACGCTGCACGTACACCAGCGCAGCAACAGTCAGCGAACGGCGCAATGGTGGGCAAACTCTCATTCATCGACAATGCGGTGGACACAACCACCGGCACCATTGTGCTCAAGGCAAGCTTTGCCAATGAGGCAGGATCGCTCTGGGCCGGTCAGTTCGTCTCGACCTCGTTGCGTCTGTTCGTGATGGATAGTGCGCTCGTCGTGCCGTCACAGGCCGTGGTAACCGGGCAGCGTGGCACCTACGTGTACGTGATCGACAGTGCGAACATTGCGAAACAGCAAAGAGTTTCTGTGGACCGCAATGTGAACGGATATGCCGTAATCACCTCCGGGTTGTCGGACGGTGATCGGGTCGTGATCGAAGGCCAGTCACGATTGACGCCGAATGCGAAGGTCGTGCTCCGCAGTGTCAACGACACTTCGGCAGCACCCGCCGCCAAGACTGGCGGGAACGGACGCGGGCAGGGTAAGAGCCGCCCGTGAGCCTGACCGGCCTATTCATCAGACGCCCGGTCATGACGACACTGCTCATGATCGGGATTCTCGTCTTTGGCGTGGTGTCGTATCGGCAACTGCCGGTGAGCGATTTGCCGACCGTCGACTATCCGACGATCAGCGTCAACGCGAGTCTCCCCGGCGCCAGCCCCGAGACGATGGCGGCGACCGTTGCCACGCCGCTGGAGAAGTCTTTTTCAGCGATCGGCGGCATCGACGAAATCACTTCAAACAGCACGCTCGGCAATACCGGCGTCACGCTCACGTTCGCGCTCGACCGCGATGTCGACGCGGCGGCACAGGATGTGAATGCGGCGATTTCCAAAACGCTGGCGTTTTTGCCGTCGAACATTATTCCGCCGTCGTATCGCAAACAGAACCCGGCGTCGGCACCGGTGGTGATGTACACCCTCACGTCGAATGCGCTGTCGCTGGTCGCGCTTGATGAGTTTGCAGAAACCAACATTGCGCAGCGACTGTCCATCATCACGGGTGTCTCGCAGGTTAACGTATTTGGCGCACAGAAGTACGCCGTGCGCGTCCAGCTCGACCCCAAGGCATTGGCGGCGCGCGGCATCAGTATCGCCCAGGTCGCGGCGGCCATTCGCAATAACAACGTGATGCTACCGACCGGCGTGCTCTACGGCAAAACCAAGACGCTGACGATTCAGGCCACGGGGCAACTTGTTAATGCGGCGGCGTTCAAGGCATTGATTGTCGCGCAACGCAACGGCGCCGCGGTCCGGCTCGGTGATTTGGGCGAAGTGTACGACGATGTCCAGAACAACAAGAGCGCCGCGTGGGTCAACAACGAGCGCGCCATTTATATCGCGATCCAGCGCCAGCCGGGCACCAATACCGTGGCCGTGGCGCACGCAGTGAAAGCGGCGATGGCAGAGCTCCAGCCCGGACTGCCGCCGAGCGTCAAGGTCGGCTTGCTGTACGACCGCTCCGCGTCGATCAACCGATCCGTCGCCGATGTCAAATCGTCGCTGATCCTCGCCCTCGTCTTTGTGGTGACGGTGATATTTCTGTTTCTGCGCAACGTGATCGCGACGCTGATCCCGAGTCTTACGTTGCCGATGGCCGTGGTGGGCACGTTCTCGGTGATGGCGATGCTGAGTTTCAGTATCGATAATTTGTCGTTGATGGCGCTTACGCTCGCGGTGGGATTCGTAGTGGACGATGCGATCGTCATGCTCGAGAACATTGTGCGACATCTGGAAATGGGAAAGCCCCCGATGCGAGCGGCGCTCGAAGGCGCCGAAGAAGTCGGGTTCACGATTCTTTCAATGACGCTGTCACTGGCTGCGGTGTTCATTCCGCTGGTGTTCATGGGCGGGATTATCGGGCGGCTGTTCCGTGAATTTGCCATCACCATTGGCGCAGCCATTTTGGTGTCGGGATTCGTTTCATTGACGCTGACACCAATGCTCTGCAGCCGGTTGCTCAAGGCGCCCAGTACGGAAAAGCACGGGAAATGGTTCAACGCCACCGAACGCGTTTTTACTGGTGCGCTGCGCGGCTATGAACGAAGCCTTGGGTGGGTGATGAAGCACCGCCCACTCACGCTGGCGTTCTCCGTGGTGATTCTCGTCGCCACGGGAGTCCTATTCACCGTTGTTCCGAAAGGCCTGTTCCCGCCCGACGATAATGGTTTTCTGAGCGGCACGACCGAGGCCGCACAAGGCACATCGTTCCCCGAGATGGTCCGACTCCAGAAAATGGCGGCTGCCAAACTCGCAACCGATACGAATGTCGCGACCTTTACCTCGTCCGTCGGGCAGGGCGCGACAAATCAAGGACAGTTCTCGATCACCCTCAAACCGGCCGGCAAACGACCGCCAGCCGACAAGATGGTGAACGAACTTACACGGCTGATGTCCGGTATCCCGGGACTGAGTGTGTTCGTGCAGAATCCGCCGAGCATTCGCATCGGCGGCCGGTCTGCGAAGAGTTTGTACCAGTTTACGCTGCGCGGCAGTGACGTCGGCGCGCTGTACAAGAACGCTACGGCGTTTACCAATAAGTTGCGCGCCGATCCGAAATTTACGAGCGTCACCTCCGACCTGCTCAACACCAATCCGCAGGTGACCGTGGCGATCGACCGTCAGCGCGCCGCCTCGCTTGGCGTGACCGTGCTCGGCATCGAGAATGCACTCGCGAACGCGTTCAACCAGCAGCAGGTGAGCACCATTTACACACCGACGAATGAGTATTGGGTGGTGATGGAGACCGTTCCCAGTGCCCAGCTGGATGAGACGGCACTCCGGGACTTTTACGTGCCAGGGAGCAACGGGCGAATCATACCGTTGTCGGACGTCGCGACCTGGAAACGCACGGTCGGGCCGCTGAGTATCGCGCACTCCGGACAGATGGCTTCAGTGACCGTCGCATTCAACCTGGCACCGAATGTGGCGCTCGGCGACGGAACGACGGCCGTGAACAAGCTCGCCGCGAACACGCTCCCATCGACGATCACCTACGGATTCGCAGGCACCGCGCAGGCATTTCAGGATTCGCAGAAGGGGCTGGGCATGCTCCTGCTGATCACCGTATTCATCATTTACATTATTCTCGGCATTCTGTACGAGAGTTTTATCCATCCGATTACGATTCTCACCGGCCTGCCCTTCGCCGCGTTTGGAGCACTGCTGGCCCTGTATGTAACCGGACTGGAACTCGACGTGTACGGCTACGTCGGTGTGATCATGCTGATTGGCATCGTCAAGAAGAATGCGATCATGATGATTGACTTCGCGCTGGCTGAAGAACGCGAGCACCAAACGACGCCGGCGGTAGCAATTCTCAAAGCGGCGACCGTCCGGTTCCGTCCGATTATGATGACGACCGTGTCGGCGATCGCCGGCACACTCCCGATCGCCATCGGCGTTGGCGCGAGCGCGGCATCGCGACGGCCACTGGGCGTCGCGGTGGTGGGCGGTCTCGCGTTTTCGCAAATCGTCACGCTCTATGTCACGCCCGTGTTTTACACCTATTTCGACGAACTGCAGACGTGGTTCGGCGAGCGGTTTGCGGCCAAGCCGGAACGGGAGACGATGGTCCCTGTTTTCGGGACGACCACCGCTATTCGTCGCGATTAACGGAAGAACCCGACCCATATGAACTTCACTTCGCTTTTTATCAAACGTCCGGTCATGACCACGCTCGTCATGATTGGCATTCTGGTCTTTGGTATCACCGCGTACCGGCAGCTGCCGGTGAGCGACCTGCCGAACGTCGACTTCCCGACCATTACCGTCACGGCCCTCCTCCCCGGCACCAGCCCGCAGACGATGGCGGCGACGGTCGCGACGCCATTGGAGAAGCAGTTTTCCACGATTGCTGGCATCGACAACATGACGTCAACGTCGAGCCTCGGCCAAACGCAGATCGTCATTCAGTTCACACTCGACCGCAACATTGACGCGGCCGCGCAGGACGTGCAGGCTGCCATCGCCCAAACACTGCGCGGCCTTCCGCAAGGAATTATTCCGCCCTCATACCAGAAGACGAATCCCGCCGACGCGCCGATTCTCACGCTCGCGCTCACTGCAGACGATGTACCGCTCTCCACGCTCGACGAATTTGGCGAGACCACACTCGCCCAGCGTCTCTCGATGGTCGGCGGCGTGAGCCAGGTCCTGGTGTATGGCGCGCAGAAGTACGCGATTCGCGTGCAACTCGATCCGTCACAGCTCGCCACGCGTGGCATTGCACTCGAGGACGTCGCCACGGCGATTCAAAACCAGAACGTCAATCTTCCTACTGGCGTACTCTGGGGTCCGAAGACGGCGCTCACCGTTCAGACCACCGGACAGCTCGAAACGGCAGCGGCTTTTGCTGATGTCATTGTGGCGTACAAGAATGGTTCGCCGGTGCACCTGCACGAGGTCGGACGCGTGACCGACAATGTGCAAAATAACAAGACCGCGAGTTGGTACAACGGGTCGCGGTCCATCGTCCTGGCGATCCAGCGTCAGCCAGGCACGAATACGGTCGATGTGGCGAATCGGGTGAAGGCGGTGATCGCAAAACTCAAGACCGAGATTCCTCCTGCGATCCAGGTATCCACGCTGTACGACCGGTCGATCACGATTCAAGCGTCTGTAGATGATGTCACGTTCACCCTCAAGCTCACGCTGGTATTGGTCGTGCTCGTGATCTTCCTGTTTCTGCGCAATATCTCGGCGACTGTCATACCCAGTTTGGCGCTCCCGATGTCGATCATCGGCACGTTCTCGGTGATGTATCTGTTGCACTACAGCCTGGACAATCTTTCGTTGATGGCGCTCACGCTCGCGGTCGGATTTGTCGTGGACGACGCAATCGTGATGCTCGAGAATATTGTGCGACACTTGGAGATGGGCAAACCACGTATGCAGGCGGCCATCGACGGCGCGGCGGAAGTCGGCTTCACGATCATTTCCATGACGCTGTCACTCGCTGCCGTGTTTATCCCGTTTCTCTTTATGGGTGGCATTATCGGAAAGTTGTTCCACGAGTTTGCCGTTACGATTGGCGTGGCGATTCTCGTGTCCGGTTTCGTATCGCTGACTTTGACGCCGATGCTGTCGAGCCGGTTCCTCCGGTCGTCGCATGGAACCACGCACAGCAGGTTGTACAACGCCATTGAAGGCTTCTACGACCGCGTGCTCGGCGTCTACGAACGGAGCTTGGGGTGGGTGATGGTTCGTCGGCCCGCGACACTGGCGTTCTCGGCGATCATTCTCCTTGCGACGGGTTGGCTGTTTTATGCGACACCAAAGGGACTGTTCCCTACCGACGACACTGGGCAACTCCTCGCGACCATCGAAGCGGCAGAGGGGATTTCTTTCGACGCTCTCGTGCAGCGTCAACAGGATGTCGCGACGGTTGTCGCGAAAGATCCGGACGTGCGGTCGGTGACGTCGGCGGTGGGTACTACGGCGGCGGCGAATCAGGGTCAACTCACGATTGACCTTAAGCCGATTGTCGACCGCAAGCGAAGCGCCGCCCAGATCTCTCACGATCTCGCGACGCGTGTGCTGAATGTGCCGGAAGTTGCTGTCTACTTTCAGAATCCGCCGGCCATTTCCATTGGCGGACTGTCGTCGAAAAGCCAATATCAATACACGCTGCAGAGCGGCAATCTCGGGCAACTCGATACGGTCGCACGGGCACTGGAGGCGAAACTTCGTGCGGCACCCGGAGTGTTCGCTGACGTCACAAGCGATTTGCTGGTCGCGAATCCACAAGTCACCGTTGATATCAATCGGGAAGCTGCGGGGCAGTTAGGCGTCTCGGCGACGGAAATTGAGAACACGCTGTACGACGCGTTTGGCCAGCGGCAGGTTTCGACGATCTACACCAGTACCAATGAGTACTGGGTGGTAATGGAATTGCTGCCCGAATACCAGACGGATATTCCCTCGCTCTATAAACTATACGTACGGTCGTCGCGGGGGCCGTTAGTGCCGCTCAGCGCGGTCGCGTCATTCACGAACAGCATCGGCCCGGTCACGGTCAATCATTCGGGGCAGCTTCCGGCCATTACGATATCATTTAATTTGGCCTCCGGAGTTTCGCTCGGCACTGCGCTCGCAGTTGTGAACAAGGAGTCTGCGGCGCTTTTGCCGCCCACGGTTACTGCGAAATTCTCCGGCATGGCTGACGCGTTCGTGAGCACGCAGCAGGGACTCGCGCTGCTGATGATTCTCGCCGTGTTCGTGATCTATGTAATTCTCGGCGTTCTCTACGAGAGTTTTGTCCATCCCATCACGATCTTGTCGGGACTCCCGTTTGCAGCATTTGGGGCACTCGTGACGCTCATTCTGGTGGGCCTTGATCTCGATATTTACGGATTCGTCGGCATCATCATGCTCATTGGCATTGTGGAGAAAAATGCGATCATGATGATTGACTTCGCGATCGAAGCGCAGCGCGACGGCAAGAAAACGTCGCGTGAGGCGATCCTTGAAGCAGCGAGCGTCCGGTTCCGACCAATTATGATGACGACGATGGCGGCGTTGATGGGGGCCCTACCGATCGCGATTGGCTGGGGCGCTGGAGCGGCTACACGCCGGCCCCTTGGTGTCGCCGTAGTTGGCGGACTCGCGTTCTCGCAGTTGGTCACACTGTATGTGACGCCGGTCTTCTATACCTATCTGGACGAGTTGCAGGAGCGGCTCCGCCGACGCAAAGTGGCTCAGGCCGAGACGCGATCATCGTACGTGCCCGTATAGAGGGCATGTAATCTGGATGTTCGAATCAGCGAACTATAAAAACGGCTGGGCCGCGGATTTTCGTTGTGCGGTACGCTCGCGGTTTCCCTCAAGCCGTATCCGTGTTTATCCCCAGTTCAATCCGTGAAATCCGTGGCAATGCTGTTATTGCAATATCCGGGAAAACCACTGAAGTCCGCGATACGCATTCCGGATGATTAATCCGACGGGCTCTTCCTGCTTTGCCACGGATTTACCCGGATCAACAAACGATTTACACGGATTTTGCCTTGGGGAACTGCGCCAGCGCTCGCAATCAATTGTCGAATGCGCGCGTAGTTCCCCCAAGCCGTATCCGTGTAAATCCTCTGTTCAATCCGTGAAAATCCGTGGCCCAGCAGTTGTTGCCGTCAATCACGCACGCGGAAATGGAGTGACGGGGGCCGGCAGTTTACGGCGTTGGCGACCCTTTCAGACGGTCTAGCGATATCGCACCGCTCCCGATAGCCGCGATCGTCAGGCACGCGCCAAGCAATACCAACTCAAACTCGAAGCCGTTCGGCGTGAAGAATCCGCCTTTCAGTCGTGCCGTAAAAATGGCGATGGTCATTTCGAATGCAAGAATGACACCGGCCCAGCGCGCGAACACACCGAGCAGAATCGCCAATCCGCCGCCGACTTCGGCAATCATGAGCACCACAGCGAAGAACGACGCGACTGGAATTCCGATCCAATGCAAAATGTCGGCCGTCCCGCTAATACCGAAGATGAAGACTTTCTGAGATCCGTGCATCAGGAACGTAATACCGACTACGATTCGAAGCGGAACGAGACCCCACTTCGCGAGCGCCGCATTAGCGGAT
>JANYKA010000095.1 GCA_025358315.1 Gemmatimonadota bacterium
CACCGTTTCACCCTGACTTGCCGGACTGGCCGTACTACTGCCACTCACCGCGCCGGCCGTGTAAAGCACGTCGTCCCTTGTTCCTGAACTTCCGAAGAACCCAACCGTGATCGTATGAGTGGGGCTCGGGAGGTACGACAAATTGAACTTGTACGTATCCAGAGAATTCTTGATATTCTCGGACGCCTGCGGCGTCGCAGCAAACGCGGCGGCAAGGGTCTGTTGTTCATGGATGTAGCTGGCCCGGCCAATAAGCATACTGTTGCTGGCGCCGAGTTTGTGTTCGAATTGTGCATCGGCCCCGATGTCGGTGAACTTGTTCGTCAAACCGGTGACACCGGTGGGATAGAGCGAGGATTGTAATCCGAATGTGCCCACCATCAGATACGTTGACTCGAACTGATGCTGCAGGCCGACGCGCCAGTATGGCGAAATTGAACGTGGCGTATTCGTGGCGCTGGAATCGAGCGGAACGGTGGCTCCCTGAGGGGCGGAAACGTAGCCCGTGACTTCCGCGTACAGCACGTTGCTAATCAGTGAGTACGCGCCAAGACCTACCACCGATTGCGCGAGCTTGCCTTCAATGAGGGAAGCAGCGGCCGGGGTCGGCGCTACGCTTGATACGTTGAAGGGATAACTCCACGCCGGAACGGTGTTCCAAACGTCCTGAACAGTGGGGTTGTTATGTAGCGTCAATCCGTACAGCACATCGCGACCACCCATCGTCGTATGATCCGCAAACCGGACGTCTACGTTATCGATACTGAATTTGCTCGATTGGTCCGAGTAGGTGAATTGACTGAAAATGCCCATTTTGTCGGAGATCGCTCCTGCCGCGAAGAGACTCAACTGCTGCGGGAACTGCGTCGTCGTGGCCTGCGCGCCGGGGCGTGCCGTCGCCAGACTGGTCACCGACGCGATCGCCATCACCGAAAGCGGACCGATTGGCGGAAGCGAGAGCTGCAATCGCGATGCGCTGTCCTTCTGGGCAGTGATCGCGGGTAGCCCCGTCATCGTATAACCATTGAGCTTAAACATCCGGCCGAACGGCGTGAGCTGCGGGAAACCGTAATGGCAGGCGGTACAAGCGAGTTTTGTCTGTCGCGAGAAACTCGGGACTCGCGCACCGGCCAAAAGCGCGGAGATCGCACTCGGCGAAGTGACTCGGCCTCCAGTCGGAATTTTGGGGCCGACAGTACTCGTCGGACCGGTCAGGCCCGACAGTGTTGCAACGAGTGCAGCAGTTATGAACATGGGTCGCTCCGGGGATGCGGTTTGCTTAGGGACCTCGCCGGCGTCGGCTGTTCTGCCTGGGTTACAGAGACTTCTCAACCGTAGCCAGCAGTTGACATGTAAACTACTGACGCGTCCAACGTCGACAATCAGGGTTTGAGGCCGCCGGTGTAAGGGAAACACCGACATACTCTGCCGGTCGCGGCGCGATCTTCAGAAGCAAGGCATTGCAAGTAATGCATTCGTAATTTCAATTCATCGCCGAGCCAGAACCATGAGTTCTCCGGATACCCAAGCACACTCATCGCCTCTGCCAAGAATTATTCAAGGTGGAATGGGCGTTGCGGTTTCCAACTGGCGACTCGCTAACGCCGTGAGTCGCGCCGGCCAACTCGGTGTCGTCTCCGGGACAATGCTCGATACCGTACTCGTGCGCCGGCTTCAGGATGGCGACCCCGACGGTGATATGCGTCGTGCCATATCGCACTTTCCCATTCCCGGCGTCGGAGACGAAGTGCTCCGTCGCTACTTCAATCCCGGCGGGCGGGCAAACGGCGCCGCCTACAAAGCGCTCCCGATGTACAAGCAAGTCGTGAGCGTGGCACGTCAACGCGTGACCGTGCTCGCAAATTTCGTTGAAGTGTGGCTCGCGAAAGAAGGACACAGCGGAAAGGTTGGGATTAATCTGCTGACCAAAGTGCAGATGCCCAACCTTGCCTCCTTGTATGGCGCGATGCTCGCCGATGTAAACGTCGTGATCATGGGCGCGGGCATTCCGCGCGACATTCCCGGTGTGCTCGACAATTACGTAAATCACGCCGTAGCGCAGATCAAACTCGAGGTCGAAGGGCTGGGCCGCGACGAAGCAGAATACTTGACCTTCGATCCGATCGCCCATTGGCCAGCGACGATCGTGCTGACAGCGCCGCTCCGCCGACCACTCTTTCTGGCGATCGTATCCGCGGCCTCGCTGGCGGCAACGCTCGCGCGCAAATCGAACGGCCGTGTTGACGGATTCGTGGTGGAAGGATCAACTGCCGGCGGCCACAATGCACCTCCGCGAGGCCCGCTACAACTCAACGCACTCGGCGAGCCGCTGTACGGTGAGCGCGATGTGGTCGATCTGGAAAAGATGCGCGAACTCGGACTTCCCTTCTGGCTGGCCGGCGGAACGGGGTCGCCCGAAGGTCTCGCGGCGGCGATC
>JANYKA010000097.1 GCA_025358315.1 Gemmatimonadota bacterium
CTACAATCTGGGCGTATCCGGCGGCGCTGGTTCGTTGAATTACTACTTGTCGGCCAGCTACGAGAACGATCTTGGTATCGAGTCCAACAATTCCGTGCGACAGTTCAGCACTCATGCCAATGTCAACGCCGTGCTGACGCCCAAATTGGACGTCTCGACCAGCTTCAACTATGTGAAGGGCACCAACCATCTCGGCGTCGACGTAGGAGTTTCGCCCATGCTTGGCCTGACCCTCGCGCAACCACTCGTGTTCACGAAGCCAGGTGCTTTTGGCTTCTACCCGAATGTGCCCCCGGCATACACGCAGACGCTCTGGGACAACAGCGACGCCATCAATCGGTTTACGGGTAGTGTTACGCTTAACCATCGGCCGACTGATTGGCTCACGGCACGGCTAATCACAGGCATCGACTATTCGAGCGAAGATGCTCGGGACTTGGAACGGTTTGCCCCCCCCGATCTCGCTCCTTTTGCCCTATCTGGTGCGAGCGGTCTCATCTACCAGAACCTCACTTCGCGCACGCTCGTTACGCTCGATTTAAGCGCCACAGCTCGGAAGCAACTCTTTAAGTCCGTGACGGCAGCGACGTCAGTCGGCGGGCAGTTCTACCGGCGTGACGTAAATCAGAGCGGTCTTGGCGGAATGGGCTTCGCAGGACCCGGCATCACGTCTGTTTCCGCGACCGCGACCGCCCTTGCGTCGTCGCAGTCGGAATTGATCAACACGACGATAGGCGGCTATGTCCAAGAGGAACTCGGCTTCAACAACCGTCTGTTTCTCACAGGCGCCGTGCGCGTGGACAACAACAGCGCGTTCGGAAGTGATTTCAAGCTCATTACCTACCCTAAAGTGAGTGCGTCGTGGGTGATCAATGAGGAGCCATGGTTCAAGACCTCCTCGCTCCTTAACACGCTCAAACTGCGCTCGGCCTTCGGCGAGTCCGGTCGAGCACCCGCCGCCTTCACTGCGCTGCGCACGTACGCGCCGGTGCAAGGGCCCGCCGGAAGCAATGCCTTCACCGCCGGATCGTTCGGCAATTCGAATCTGAAGCCCGAAATTGGGAAGGAGCTGGAAGTGGGCCTTGATGCCCAACTGCTTAATCGGTTGACGCTCAACTTCACTTACTTCAGCAAGCAAACCAAGGACGAGATCGTCGGTCAAGCCGTCGCCCCGTCGAGTGGTTTCTCCGGCGCACAGCTCCAGAACCTCGGTCAGGTCAACGATCATGGAGTGGAGCTGCAGGGAGAACTGCAGGTACTTCGCGGCGATAAGCTCGCTTGGGATATTACCGGTAACATCGCGACCGTACAAAACAAGATCGTGAGTCTCGGCGGCGTACCGTCGCTCGTCACTGCTACCGGCCAACAAAACGTCGAGGGCTATCCGATTCTGGGGTGGTGGTCGCGGCGCATTGCGTCCGCCACGCAGGACCCCACCACGGGCAAGGTGACCAACGTGTTATGCGACGGAGGCGCGGGCAAGGACGCCGTGGCGTGCGGCACGGCACCATTCCAATATCTCGGATCCGCGTTGCCCACCTATACCGGATCAATCGGAAACACCGTCACGCTCTTCGGCCATCTGCGCCTGTACGCACTGGTCGACTTTAAGGGTGGCAACAAGTTTCGAAATGCAAACGAGTCCCTTCGCTGCTCTGGCGCCCTAGGCATCGGGATCTGCGACATAAACTTTAACCCCCAGAATTACAACGCATTGCGGGTGGCCGCCACCAGCTCCGCAGTGGTGAACTCGCAGAACGCCGGGGATCAGTATATCCAGGACGCTTCATTTGCGAAGCTTCGAGAAGTGTCGGCGACCTATACGTTGCCAGATCGTTTACTGCGGGGCTTTCATCGTGCGTCGATCACGCTGGCTGGCCGCGAGCTAGCTCTGTGGACCAAGTATCGCGGACCCGATCCGGAAGTCAGCACGTCCAACGGAAGCAGCGTCGGTGGGATAGATCAAGGACTGATTCCGCCGCTCAGCCGCCTGACCTTGACCCTCAACGTGACCTTCTGACCCATGCGAAACTCAGCTATGAGGACCACCTCCTCCATGAATCGTCATCACAAAGGTCTCGTTCGGCGAGCGATCATTGGTTGCAGCACCGCCTGTGCCGTGCTCGCAGTACTACTTGTCGCAGCCTGCACCGACATTACGAGCCTGCAGCAATCAAACCCGGGGCAATTAAGCTCCGCGACGGTGTTTGTACCGTCCAACGCCGATTTGATTGTCAACAGCTCGAAGGGCGACTTTGACTGCGCGTTTAACTCCTACATCGTGGCGAGCGGTGTGTTCGTGGATGAGCTGGCCAACGCGATCTCGAGCACTGCCAGCACTGACCTCGATCGTAGAACCATTACGTCCGGCTCGCCCTACGGCACTTCGGGCTGCGCGACACAGCAATTAGCGGGTTCGTACACGCCGCTTGCCGTTGCACGCGCATCCAACGATACGGCCGTTGCTCATCTTCAGGGGTGGACCGACGCTCAGGTGCCCAACCGCAGCAAGCTGATCGGCGTGGCATCAGCCTACGCTGGTTACAGCCTCGTGCTTCTTGGCGAGGGAATGTGCTCCGCGGCAATCAACAGCGGCCCGGAACTCACGCCGGCGCAGCTTTTTGCCGAAGCCAAGACACGCTTCGACGCGGCGATTGCCGCTGCCACGCAGGCCAACGACACCAAGACACTGGGACTCGCCCGGCTGGGACGCGCGCGCACTCTACTCAATCTTGCTCAACCCGCCGCAGCGGCGGCAGATGCGGCGCTCGTTCCGGCCGGCTTCGAGGTCGATATCGATCACGATGCCGTGCAGCCACGGCGGCAGAATCTGGTGTTCGTCCACACTCAGTTGGGCAACTATTCGGCGGTTGACACATCGATTCAAAATCGCTTCGCCGCGTCACGCGATCCACGCATCGCCGTCACGTCAACCGGCAAGCTCGGTTCTGACAACAAGACCTCGCTCGTGTATCCAAACAAGGATGCGGCTGCGACTTCACTGCAGGCGATCGCCAAGTACTCGGAAGCTCAGCTCATCATTGCCGAGAATAACGTTGCGACCGGCAACCTTGCGGGTGCGGTCACAATCATCAACGCGCTGGAGACCGCTGCCGGCCAGCCGGCATTCAACCCAAGCCCGCTGAATGCGACGACCGTCATGGCACAAATCGTCGAAGAGCGCAAACGCGAGCTCTTTCTCGAGGGCCACAGACTCGGTGACCTGCGGCGTTACAGCTTGCCGGTGTTGCCTGTCGCGGGTACGGCTTTCCCGACTGGAGGAACGTATTCTGCGCAGGCATGCTTCCCGCTCCCTGACGTGGAACGAATCAACAACCCCACCCTTGCCGGCAAGCCTTAGCTCACCCGTATCGCACGAGGTAAGACTGGACGGGCCGTCAGCGCGCTGACGGCCCGTTTTTTGTCGGATCGAATGTAGCTCGCAGCCGGGGGAGTGGTCCCCCTGCGCAGTTGCAGTATTGGCCAGTGCTACGTTGGCAACCGGCAACCCATATCGAGCCTCCTGAGGCCGTGGCTGGACCGTTGACTGCTATTCCGAATTACCGCGGTGAGTTCACGGCTGTATGAAGGTTGACAGTGAGCAGGCTGGCCGCATATTGAAGTGCGGCGCCGATGGCATACAGATACGGTATACCATTTTTGTCGACGTTTGGCGCCGGACCGCCTCGAACCGGACGAAATTTACGTGACGCGAATCGCTTCGTATACCGCCCGATTGCCGTGGCCGACTCGTCCGCTTGCGCCGACTTTCGCTGCAACAGCAACAAGCATTTGTGCGCTCATGCTTGGTGTCGGTCCGATCCCAGCCCAACACGTGCCAGGCGCGCCTTCGCCAAGCGTGCTGAGGACGAGCGCGGTTGCTGCTGTCGGCTCGAGCACCATAGCCGAAGCCGGTGGGACGCGCCTGCTTCGGCGCCCCAGTGTCAGCAACAGCTTGATTGCTTTCGAGTACGCGGGCGACATCTGGACTGTGTCTCGGACTGGTGGACCGGCGCTGCGAATCACGGCGACCACCTCGGTCGAATCGAATCCATACTTCTCGCCTGACGGCGCCTGGATCGCGTACACTGCAATCGTTGGCGGCAATCCAGATGTATACGTCGTCCCAGCGAATGGAGGCGAGCCGCGCCGATTGACGTACAATCCTGGTGGTGATTTCGTCCGCGGCTGGACACCCGACGGACGTCGCGTGCTGTTTGCGTCGAGTCGCGCCACGCTTCCCACACCAGGTGCCAACGCGTTCTTCCGTCTCTGGACCGTGGCGGTGCAGGGCGGAATGCCAGACGCAATGCCGCTTCCGCGCGCGTTTACCGGCAGCTACTCCGCTGATGGCAAGCGCATGGCGTACCAGCCGCTATCGGTCGGACTCCTCGCCGGCGCATGGTCGGAGGATCAAGGCAGCCAGTGGCGCCGCTACCGCGGAGGGCGCACGCAGCCCATACACATCGTCAACCTCAGCGATTACTCCGAGACGACGCTGCCGTGGACGGACAGCAACGATACGCAACCAATGTGGGTGGGCAACACGGTGTATTTCCTGTCGGATCGTGATAACACGGTCAATCTCTACAGCTACGATCTCGATACCAAAAAGCTGACGCAGCTGACGCATCACACCGACTTCGACATCATGAGCGCGTCGGCGGGTCAGGGCGTTGTTGCGTACGAGCAGGCGGGCTACGTTCACCTGCTGGATATGAAATCCGGTCAGTCTCATCAGGTCGTTGTCAACGTCGCGGGAAGCTTTCCGTGGGCGCAGCCGCAAATGAAGAATGTCAGCGCGCTCATTGCGGACGGGAGTCTCTCTCCGACGGGCATACGTGCCGTGTTCGAAGCTCGGGGTGACATCTTCACGATGTCAGCAAAGGGCAGTGATTACCGCAACATCACGCACAGCTCCAATGCGCATGAACGTAGCCCTGCATGGTCGCCAGATGGCGGACAGATCGCGTGGCTGTCCGACGTCAGTGGCGAATACGAACTGATGATTGGCGATCAGGCCGGAGCGTCGAAGCCGCGTGTGATTGCGTTGCCGTCTCATGCTTTTTTTTCAGAGATCAAGTGGTCGCCCGATGGACGTCGCATGCTCATTCGCGACAACAAGGCGCAACTGTTCATTGTTGATGTTGCAAGCGGCCATTTTACGAACGTTGATACTGACACGTACGATGAGCCCGGCCGAAGCTTTGATGCTGTTTGGTCGCCGGATTCAAAATGGGTGGCGTATTCGAAGTCGCTGCAGAGTCATATGCGTTCGATCTTTCTGTACTCGACTGCTGCGTCATCGACACGGCGACTGGGCGACGGATTGGCAGACGCGATCTCACCAGCGTTCGATCGCGATGGCAAGTATCTCTACTTCCTCGCGAGCACAGACTGGGCGCTCAAGAGCGGGTGGGTAGACATGACGGCGATGGGCGCGACGTACAGTCGCAGCGTGTATGCGGTTGTGTTAAGCGCGGATGGAGCATCTCCAAGCCTGCCCCATTCGCAGGAGGAGGCCGCCAAGGTACAAGAGGCAAAAGACTCCAGCGCTGCAGCGCCGACCATGAATGCCAACACCGCAACGAAGCCCCGTGAAACTCCTAACATTGCAAAAGAAACTTCCAGCAGCGCTCTTCCACTCGCGCCGGATCGTGCGAGGAGCAGTGCTGCGAGTTCGGTGTTTCACATCGAGCTGGACGGAATAGACGGTCGAATTGTACCGCTCAATATTCCACCAGGTGTGTATGCCAGTCTTTCAGCTGGCGCACCGGGCACGTTCTACTACACGGCAGCCCCGGCGGAAGGGCGGGGCGGTCTGCAGTTGTATCTCTATCAGGTGGCCGCGGAACAGACGGTTCCAATTCTCGCAGGGATTCAATCCTACGCGCTATCTGAAAACGGAAAGATGTTGCTGTACCGCGCGGGCCGCAGCTGGGGAATCGTGTCTGCCGAAAAGCCAGCCAAGATTGGCGACGGCGCGCTGAATACGGCATCGATGCAAACCATGATTGATCCGCACGCAGAGTGGACCGAGATATTCACGGAGATGTGGCGGCTTCAGCGCGAGTTCTTTTACGACGCGAAGATGCACGGCAACGATTGGGACGCGATTTACAAAAAGTACGAGCCAATGCTGAAGTCCGTGCAACATCGCGACGACCTTGCCTATCTCATGGCGTCCGTCGGAGGCGAACTGACCGTAGGTCACTCGTACACAAGCGGTCCGGGTGACGTGCCCGACACGGAGCACGAGTCGGTAGGGCTGCTTGCCGCTGATTTCACGATGGAAAATGGCCGCTATCGAATCAGCCACATATACAAAAACGGACAGTGGAATCCGCAACTGCACGCACCGCTCGATGTGCCTGGTCTCAACGTAAAGGTTGGAGATTACCTGCTCGAAGTGAACGGGCAACCGCTCACATCGACGGTGAATGTGTACAGCCTCTTCATCGGCACTGCGGGTCGACAGACGACACTGCGCGTGAACAGCGCACCATCGGACGCCGGATCGCGCGTAGTGACTGTGGTACCGGTCGCGTCTGACGAGTCGATCAGGACACAAGCGTGGGTAGACGGGAATCGTCAACTTGTGGACAAGCTGTCTGGTGGCAAGCTCGCCTACGTGTGGGTCCCGAATACTTCAGCGAACGGGTACTCGGCGTTCAATCGGTACTTCTTCGCGCAACAGGACAAAGCGGGTGTCATCATCGACGAGCGGTATAACCAGGGCGGTACCGTCGCGGACTACATCGTCGAACAGCTTAGCCGTCCGTTTATGGGGTATTTCGCCGAGCGAGCAGGGCAGACGTATGCGATGCCGATGGTTGGCATTAATGGTCCGAAAGTGATGGTGATAAATGAATCCGCAGGGTCGGGCGGTGACGCGATGCCGTACTTCTTCAAGAAAGCCGGGGTCGGTCCGCTCGTTGGTACCAGAACGTGGGGCGGTCTTGTCGGCACCATTGGTGTACCAGCGACGATCGACGGTGGCGGAATGACCGCACCCGACCTCGCGTTCTACGACGTCGACGGAAAGTGGTCAATCGAGAACGAAGGAATTCCGCCGGATGTCGAAGTCAAGAATACGGCGGCCGACATGATTGCCGGTCACGACCGCCAGCTGGAGCGCGCGGTCGAGATTGCCCTCGACTCACTGAAGAAAAATCCATTCAAGTTCGAGCCGAGGCCGGCGCCGATTAATCGCGTTAAGGGTGGCCTGCCAAAGCCACGCTAGACACGCGACAGTACAACCTCTATCCGAAGCCGCAGCCATGTCTTTACGATGCATTCGATCGAGCCGTATCGCGCTGATCTTCGGCGTGACAACGATTGCCGCAACGGCCCTGCGGGCCCAACCGGCGACGGTTGCTCAATTCGACGCCGACGTTGGCAAGGCCGTAAAGGCGTGGAAGGCGACCGGTTTGGCCATCGCCGTGGTCAGAAATGACACGGTGATTTTCGCCAAGGGATATGGCGTCAGAGAGCTGGGCAAGCCGGAGCCGATCGACGCTGACACGCGGTTCGCGATCGGGTCGACGACAAAGGCAATGACCGCGCTGGCACTTGGAATGCTCGTCGACGAGGGCAAGGTGCGGTGGGACGCGCCCGTTGTCGATTACTTACCGGGTTTCCGTCTGTCCGATCCCTATGTCACGCGTGAACTCACGGTGCGCGACCTCCTCACGCATCGCACGGGGCTCGGCAACGCCGACCTGCTCTGGACCGGGGCCGACTACAGCTCCGATGAGATTTTCAGACGCACGTCGACGATACCGCTCGCCTATCCGTTCCGCTCGGGATTTGTCTACAACAACATCATGTTCGCGCTTGCAGGCGACATCGTCCACGCCGTGTCGGGCATGCCATGGAACGCGTTCGTGGAATCGAGGATCCTGACGCCCCTCGGCATGAAGCACACCGTGACGCGGCTCGCCGCTACCGAGGGACAACCCAACGTGGCCAGTCCCCACGGTGAGATCGACGGCACGCTGCACGTCATTCACAATCGCTCGGTCGATGCGGTGGCTCCCGCCGGCTCCGTTTGGTCGAGTGTGAACGACATGGCGCGATGGATGCGCTTCGTGCTCGATAGCGGGCGGGTTGATGGTCGGCGCCTGGTGAGCGACACGACGTTCAGACAGTGGTTGTCGCCGCAAACCATCGCAGATCCCAACACGTATTCGGCCCTCGTGCTCTCCAAGCCGCACTTCTTCCTGTACGGGCTAGGCTGGTTCCTTCAGGACTACAATGGGCAAGCGGTGGCGATGCATACTGGCAGCATTGACGGGATGAGTGCCCTCATTGGGCTCATCCCCGACCGAAAGCTCGGCGTGTATGTGCTGGCGAACGAAGACCACGTCGAGCTGCGCCACGCACTCATGTACGAGGTGTTCGATCGCTTTGGCGGGGCCACTGGAGCGAAAAAGCGGGATTGGAGTGCCGAACTCCTTGCCATGTCGAACGCACAGCACGCGCAGGCCGTCGCGGCGCAAGCGCAGGTCCTCGCGCGCCGTGTGCTGGAGACGAAACCAAGTCTGCCGACAGCGCAGTACGCGGGCACTTACCGGAACACCACGTATGGCGATGCAGTCGTCACCATGAACGGTGATGCGCTTCATGTCCGCTTCAGCCGAGCGTACGAGGGCGACCTCTCACACTGGCAGTACGAAACCTTCCGCGCGAGATGGGACAATCGCCAGAGCGGTGACGGCACGGTCGTGTTCCAGCCAGATGGAACTGGCCGCATTGCTTCGCTGCAGCTCTTGGGAAACAAGTTCACTCGCATTTCGCCGACGCGCTGAGCGCAGAATCTCATGAGCAATAACCGCCACGCGATCTCCCGTCGCACGATGCTTGCACAATCCGCTGTCGTCGGCGTCGCATCCATCGCAGCACCGATGATCAACCTCGGTCGTTACAAAATTTTCGGACAGACCGCGCCCGAGTATTCGGCCCGTGCGATATCGCTGATGCAGCGCTCGCTGGTCATTGATATGCTGAGCGTGCTCACGCTGAACGGATCTGTTGAGGCGAAGTGGTTGACGAACCCGGAGACATTCACCGAGGCGGACTTCAAAGAATTCATTGACTCCGGCATCAATGTGTTTCATCCCGCAACGGGACTCGGAGGGCCGAATGCCTACGACCAGTCCCTCGTGTTCTTCTCACGTTTGAATGCGTTTATTGCCGGAAGCGACGAGCGGTTCATGCGTATCGACTCGGCGAACGATTTTGCTCGCGTGAAGTCGTCGAAGAAAGTTGCGGTGATTCTCGGCCTGCAGAACTCCGAGCACTTCCGCCGCCCGGACGACGTGGACTTTTTTTACTCGCTCGGACAGCGGGTTTCGCAACTGACGTACAACAGCAGAAACCTGATCGGGAACGGGTCCACCGAGCGGCGCGACGAGGGCATCAGCGACTTTGGAGTGGCCATCATCAACCGCATGAACAAGGTTGGCATGGCCATCGACGTTTCCCACTGCGGTGATCGCACAACGCTCGATGCGTTCGAACTGTCTGCGAAACCGGTGCTCATTACTCACTCGAATTGCCGTATTCTGGCCAATGGCCATCCGCGAGACAAGACCGACGAGGCGATCCTCGCGGTGAAGAAGACCGGCAGCGTCATGGGAATCACCGGCGTGCGCATGTTCGTGAGCGACAAGGAGCCCACCACTGTCGAGAGCGTACTCGATCACTTCGACCACGTCGCGAAGCTCATCGGGCCGGAACACCTCGGGGTTGGGAGCGACATGGACTTGCATGGATATGACGCAATGCCACCAGAAGCCAATCGGCAAATGCGAGCTGGGTATAAGGGCAGCTATGGCTTTCGCGACAAGATCGACATCGAGGGGCTGGATCACCCCAAGCGCATGTTCGATCTGACGGAAGGACTCATCCGCCGCAAGTACAGTGATGCCAACATTGAAGGCATCCTGGGCGGCAACTTCCGTCGCGTACTCACGCAAATCTGGACGGCGTGATCATGCACGAGAGCGTCGCGTTGAGCATGACCGCCGCCGACTTCGACCACAGCGGTCTTCCCGCGAAGGTTGCTGCGCTCTTCGGTGACGAACAGCGCGCGGCACTGATTGCATTGCGCCGCGACTTGCATCAGCACCCCGAGCTGGCTTTCGCCGAATCGCGCACGAGTGCAGTGCTTGAGCAAGCGCTGGTGATGGCCGATCCCGTGTCAGTGCAGCGAGTCGCCCGCACTGGCCTCGTGGCCCGTATTCGAGGCCGCGACAGGAGTGCGCCCGTTGTTGCCGTGCGTGGCGACATCGACGCACTGCCCATTCAAGAGGCCACGGGCCTGCCGTTCAGCTCTCGTAACGAAGGCGTCATGCACGCCTGCGGGCACGACGTACACGCGGCGTGGGCCATCGGCGCTGCATATCTCCTGGCCGCCCGTCCCGCGACGGGCGACGTGCTCGTGGTATTACAGCCGGCCGAGGAAATTGGTGAGGGTGCGGCCGCGGTGCTTCAGTCTGGAGCACTTGACGGTGTGGCCGCGATTTTCGGGGCTCATGTCGACCGAAGATTCCTGGTGGGGCAAGTGGTCGCGCAAGCGGGTCCGCTGGCGGCGGCGGCGGACACGTTCAAGATCACGCTCACGGGTCGTGGTGCACATGGCGCGCGGCCACACGAATCGGTGGACCCTGTACTCGGCGCCGCGCTTTTGATCGCGTCGCTACAAGGTATCGTCTCTCGCCGCGTGAACCCGTCGGTGCCCGCCGTACTCACAGTGGCAACCATGCAAGCCGGTTCCGCGTCGAATGTGATTCCGGAAATAGCCACTATCGGCGGGACCCTGCGCACCATCGACCCAGCTACCCGTGCGCTGCTTGCCAACGAAATGCGTCGAGTCGCGCACGGAATTGCAGTGGCTCACGACCTCACGGCCGAGGTGCTTATCGATCTGGGCCCGCCGCCAATTGTGAACCCTGAACAGGAGACTGCCTGGGCGCGACAGGCCGCGGCAGGGTTGCTCGGTATCGATGCAGTCGTGCCGCTGGGCATCACGAACATGGCTGGCGAGGACTTCGCGTACTACATGGCGAGTATTCCTGGGGCGTTCCTCCGGATTGGTGCGCGCGAACCCGGCGGAGAAGCAACGCCGGCACATACCCCACGTTTTTTTGCAGCGGACGGCAGCCTGTTTATTGGTGCGGCCGTGCTCGCTGAAACGGCGCGATTGGCATCGGCCACGCTGGCAAGTGCATGAATTAAGGGCAGAAGGTATAGCCCGAATCGTACTCGACGCGACCAACTAGGGAATACGCCGGAGTTGGGCCACCGTTCACGATGATTTTCGATACACAACTAATTAGGGAAACGAGAGATGAGAGAAGTACCGACGATCGGGAAATGTGCCTTGTTCAGCCTGCTGATGGTGTTTGGCATTTCCCGGCACGTTTTTGGTCAGCCCCCGGTGAAAGGCCTTGAGGGCTCGTGGTACGGAACCCTGGACGCCGGCTCGACGAAACTGCAATTGATTGTGACCGTGACAAAGTCTGAGTCCGGCATCTACGCCGGAAAATTTGAAAGCCCAGCTCAGGGAGCGAGCATTCCGCTCGATTCGGTTTCCCTCCGAGGTGACGATGTGACTCTCGGAAGCAAGGCGGCAGGAATCGCCTTCGACGGAGTCCTGAATAAACCGCACTCTGAGCTCGTGGGCACCTTCAAACAGGGCGGGCAAGCGATACCGCTCACCTTCACGCGAGACAAGCCGACTGCAGCGGCACCAGTAGCGCCGAAGCCGAAGGCCGACTACTCGGCGCCCGCAGATGCGAACTACACTGCTCAGGAAGTGTTGATAAAAACACCCGGGGGCTTCTCTCTTGCCGGCACGCTGACACTCCCAAAAGGCGCAAGCAAGGAACACCCGGTCGGGGCGGTCGTGACCATTACAGGTTCCGGGCAGGAGGATCGCGACAGTGCGCTGGGGCTGGACGGATATCGACCATTTCGTCAGATAGCCGATTCGTTTGGACGAAACGGCATCGCCACGCTGCGTATGGATGATCGCGGGTTCGGCGGTTCCGGCGGCACGTTCAAGGGCTCGACCAGCGAGGACTTTGGAGAAGACGCTCGGGCGGGGCTCGCTTACTTACGAACGCGTCCGGAGATTCGAGCCGACCGTCTGGGAGTACTTGGCCACAGCGAAGGTGCGGTGATCACCCCGATGGTGGCTGCGAAGGAACCGGCGCTACGGGCGATCGTATTGCTCGCCGGCGTTGCCGAACCCGCGCGCAGCGCCCTGAATTTCCAGATGCAGAATAACATTGAGCACGAGCCGAATTTTACGCCCGCCCAGCGAGCAGCAGGCATCGCCGAGATCCCCGCGAAGATCGATGCGATGATGGCCGCAGACCCATGGATGAAGTTCTTCCTGACCTACGATCCGGCCGCCACAATGCGGCGGGTTAAGACGCCAGTGCTCATCCTCACAGGCTCCAACGATAAACAAGCAGCCCCGGCGCAGGTTGCCCTTGAAGCAGCAGCGTTCAAAAGAGGCGGTAACAAGGACGTGACGGCGCGCGTGATTCCAGGTCTGAACCATCTCTTCGTCGATGACGCCGATGGGTTTCCAGGCAACTATGCGAAGCTTCCGCCGCCAGTGATGATGCGTGCCGACGCGGTCAAGATCATTACCGATTGGATGGTTTCGCACCTTCGATAACGCTGACGTGACGCTGGCGAGACACCGAGCGCGATCGTCTCGCAACCGGACACGGCGTCGCGCCACAGGTAGCTCCACGTTCCTCCCGATCTTTTGTCCACTGTGAGCAATCGCCTTTTCTCGATCGCTTTGTATCTGGCCGTCACTGCCGGGCCGATCACGCGCGCCGCTGCACAATCCGTTGACAGTTACGACATCATCCTGCGCGGCGGCACTGTCGTGGACGGCAGCGGGGCGCCGCGTTTTCGCGCGGACGTCGCCATCACGCGCGGCCACATTACCCGTGTCGGTGATCTCGCCGGCGCCACAGCCCGCACGGAAATCGATGTGCGCGGACTGTTCGTTGCGCCGGGATTCATCAATATGCACAGCCATGCGGTGCCGTCCGCGCTACCGACAGCCGAGAATATGCTCACGCAAGGCGTAACGACGGAACTGCTGAACGCCGACGGCGAGGGACCGGCCGACATCGGCGCGCAACTGGATGGTCTCGCGAAAAACGGCCTCGCGGTGAATGTCGCAGCGAGCGCCGGATTTAACTCGGTGTGGGCCAGCGTCATGGGCCCGTCGGACAAACGTCCCACGCCTGATAACATCGCGCGCATGCGTTCGATGATTCTTGCCAATCTCAAGCGAGGCGCGTTTGGCATATCGGCGGGATTGGACTACAAGCCAGCGTATTTCTCCACGGTGGCGGACGTCATCGAGGTACTGTCACCAGCGCGGCCATGGCGCACATTCTTCCCCAACCATGATCGCCTGGCGCCGGAGTTTGGGTATAGCTCGCGAAAGGGAATGGAAGAAACGATGGTGATCGGTGAGGGCGCCGGTCTCGTGCCGGTGTTTACGCACATGAAAGTGCAGGGACACGAGCAGGGAACAGCTGACGCGGTGTTGGAGGTGATGCGCAATTCCACCGCGGCCGGCAAATGGGTTGCTGCCGATGTGTATCCGTATCTCTCCGGACAAACGTCATTGGCCGCGTTGATCATTCCAGGTTGGGCGCAGGATGGTGGCGTAGCAAAAATGCGCGAGCGTTTCGCCGATGCTGCAAAGCGTGCGCGTATTATCGTTGAAGCCGATCAAGCCATCACGGCACGATTCAATGGTGCCACCGGCATCATACTTAATGAGACCGGACGAAAACTCTCGGCCATCATGCTGCAGCAGGGCGCCAAGTCGCCCGGAGAAGCGGTCGTCAGGATTCTCGAAACTGAATCTCCGTCAGCCATACTTTCGTTTGGCGACGAAACCGATCTGCGCAAAATTCTGCAGTATCCCGATGCCGCCATCGCGTGTGATTGTGGCGCATGGACGGAAACGCGCGCGCATCCGCGCGGCTTCGGCACATTCCCGCGCATTCTCGGCCATTACGTGCGAGAGACGCACGTGCTCACGTGGGAACAGGCTGTACGCAAGATGAGCGCGTTGCCGGCGGCGATTACAGGCATGGTCGATCGCGGCGTCATTGCGCCGGGCATGGCTGCGGACATCGCGGTGTTTGATACGGCGACGGTTATCGATCATGCCACGTACGAGGCACCCAGCCTCAAGTCCGAAGGCATTCGCGTGGTGCTGGTGAACGGCGTGGTAGCGCTGCGCGACGGTGTTGTTACAGGCGCGCGCGGCGGTGAGGCCATGCGTCGTAGTGGGCACATGCCCAGTCGCGAGTTACGACTGGAAGCCACCAGACATGTGCGTGTTTCCGGGACGCTGCAATTCGAAGGCGCAGCGGTAGCGACCGCTATGGCAATTGACGTGACGCAGAGTGAAAGCGGGCGTGTGGCAACAGGAAGTCTGCGATTTACAACTGCCACCGGTGAGCGAATTCATTCGACCGCGTTTGGAATTCTTCAACCCGGTCCCAACTGGGCCACTGTCACAGGTCGCGTGCTGGTAGGGCGAGATGAGCGTGCGTTCACTCTCATAATGGATGGCGCGGATCCACTCGCGGCTGGGTCGCCGCCAACAGTTGTGCTCCAAATCGAAGGAATGCCTACGCTCACAGGAACTGTCGCCGGAACGATGGAGATCACGAAACGATGAAACTGCAAGTACGTGTCTCGATACCGCTCGTTGTGTTGCTGGTGCTGTCGTCGGTGGCCAGCGCCCAGTCATCTGCACGCGCTGCACTCGTGGCGCGCATCGACTCCATCGCGTCGGCACCAATCAAGAGCGCTGAAGTCGCGGGCATCGCCGTTGCCGTCGTGAAAGGGCGCGACACACTGCTCATGAAAGGTTACGGATTCGCCGATATCGAGAATCAACTGCCGGTCACGCCCCAAACAGTGTTTCGTATTGGCTCACTTACCAAGCAGTTCACATCGGCAGCCGTGATGCAGTTGGTCGAGAAACATGTTGTCAGCCTTGATGACAACATGAATAAGTACATCCCCGGTTTCTCGACGCACGGGCGCACCATTCCCGTTCGCTATTTACTCAATCACACCTCGGGCATTCCAAGCTACACCGATATCGGCGCACCATTTGGCCGAGTGTCGCGCCAGGATCTGTCGCCTGATTCGTTGATTGCCATCGTTGCCGATGACTCGCTGCAGTTCGAGCCTGGAACGCAATTTTACTACAACAACACTGGCTACTTCATGCTGGGCATGGTGTTGGAAAAAGCCACGGGCAAGAAGTACGGTGACTATCTCGAGAGCACGCTGTTCAAATCGGCCGGCCTGACGCAAACGTATTACTGCGATGCACGTCGGCTGATTCCGCATCGGGCACAGGGATACGATCGCTTGGCCACGGGACTCATCAACACCGACTTCATGAGCATGCAGCTGCCGTTTGCTGCGGGTTCGCTGTGTTCGACTGTGGGTGATCTCGTGTCATGGACGCAGCAACTGTCCAGCGGACGTGTCGTGAGTGCGGCTTCGTATCGCGAAATGACGACGCCAGTGCGCTTCGCCAGCGGACGACCCATGACGTACGGTTACGGCATATCGTCGGACACCGTGAGTGGACGTCGCGTGATCTCGCACGGCGGTGGCATCAACGGTTTCATCTCCTTCCTCACATACGTCCCGCAGGACTCGTTGATTGTGGCGGTGTTAGCGAATACTTCACCGGCGCCATCTAATGTGATTGCTGATGCGATCATGCGGGCGGTGCTGGGCATGCCACCGGCCTCAGGTCCGGCTGCCATCAGAGATCTACCGCTGAGCGCAGCGGAACGCGCACGGTATGTGGGAGAATACGCGCTGGCGAGGCCGAACGGTTCGCGACAGGCTGTGCGCGTACTCGAACAAGGGAATCAGCTGATGGTGCAGACCGCCGCCCAACCGCCCATCAGGATGCGCAGTCAGGGCACGCACGTGTTCGTGTCGATGGATGGGAATCGCATGGCGTTTGACGTGGCCGGTGAGCGCGCGACGGGATTCATGTTTGGCGCCGGTGCGCGTCGATTGGAAGCAGTGCGGAACCCGCCATCCATGCAGTTGAACAAACCGATGTGAACATCTCAACTCCTACTACACTGGCACATTCCACTTTCGGAACTTTCACAGACATGACGTCGCGGTTTTTCCGAAATCAATTGCTCCTCAACTCTGAGAACTTCATGACGGTATCGCGTCGAAAAACTGCGGCTATGCTGCCGTACGCGGCATTTGCCGTATTCACTCTGAGTCAGCATGCGTCGGCACAGTCCAAAGACCCATACCCAGGACTCGAAGCGTATATCGCAAACGCTGCGCAAACGTGGGGAATTCCCGGCCTCGCCGTCGCCATTGTTCGCAATGATTCAGTGATCTACGCCAAAGGATTTGGCGTGTTGTCCGTAGGAAGTAAGACGCCGGTAAACGAAAGTACGCTCTTTGAAATTGGATCAAGCACGAAGGCGTTTACGGCCACCGCAGTCGCGATGCTCGTGAGCGATGGCAAGATGCAATGGGATCAGCGGCTCACGGACTTCCTGCCTGATTTCAGAATGTCTGACCCGGTTGCAAACGCTTCGGCGACTTTGCGAGATGCCCTATCGCATCGCACCGGAATTGCGCGCGGGGAGCTTGTGTGGCTTGCTTCCGGAATCGGACGAGACGAGGTGTTGCATCGCCTGCGGTTTCTTAAACCAGAATCACTGTTTCGGACGCAGTTCTCCTATCAGAACATGCTGTTTCTCGCAGCCGGACAAGCGGCCGGCAAGGCGGCAGGAAGTTCATGGGACGACGTCATTCGCCAACGAATTTTCACGCCGTTGGGAATGACCTCCAGTGCGCCGACATATACGGGCGTCAGGAATCCGAACATTACGCGTGGTCATGGAATTGATCATGACACTGCGTTCATCAAGCCGCCGTTTGACGCCGACAATATCGCGCCGGCTGGCGCAATTTTGTCCAACGCGGTTGACATGGCGCAGTGGCTCCGATTTCAGCTGAACGATGGCAAGGTGAATGGCAAACAATTGCTCAGTAGCGCGGCGTTGCGCGAAACACATACCTCGCAGATGCTCGTGCCGCCTGGAAGTCTTGGTGGCGGTGGAATGGACTCGGTGCCGACGTCGCACTTCAGCACGTACGGCTTTGGATGGATCATCGAAGACTACCGCGGCAATCTTGTGTGGCAACATGGCGGAAACACGGAGGGCATGACGGCCGCGGTGGGCATGCTCCCTAACAAAAAGTTTGGCGTCGTTGTGCTGAGCAGCATGGGGCAAGCTTCGCTGCCCGGTTTGCTGCAGCGTTACATCTTCGATCTCGAACTCGGCGTGCCGAAGCGCGACCTAAGTGCAGAGGCGCGCACGCGTTTCGTGGCACAACACCGGCGCGCGGATTCCGTGGCGAAAGTCCAAGAGGCAAAACAGAAGAGCGGTGCCCAATCACCGATTCCGCTTTCAGCATTTGTCGGAACATTCGCGGACAGTCTTTATGGTACCGTCAACATCGTGATGAAGGACGGACAACTTGAACTTGAGCGCGGTACGTGGCGCGGGAAGCTCGAATTCCTAAACGCGAACAACTTCCTGTGGTACGTCCCCAAATCAGCACCAGTCCCACCACTCATCATCAAGTTCGAAGTCGCGGCGGATAACACAGTAACGGGGTTGTTCTACGGATTAGGCGCAGAAGCAACGCTGCTGTCGCGAGTGAAGCCTCGGCCAGCAAATGGACAACGCAACGGTGTTAGAGGCGGACGGTGAGAACTCGCCAACTTTACCGCGCGATCGGATTTGCGCTATTCGGATTCGGTTCCATTGGCGCGCAATCCAAGCCCACAATCGAGCAATTTCTCAGGCCTGGATTTCCCGAAGGACTTGTTTCCGCCAAAACAGTTGATCGTATCGCGTGGTTGGCGAATGAGCATGGACAGCGAAACGTATACACGGCAACAGCGCCGAGCTTTACGCCGGTGCGTCTGACAACGTTCCTTGAGGATAACGGCGTTGTATTGACGGATCTGTCGATCTCTGATGACGGTCAGATCGTTTCGTTTGTGCGCGGCTCAGCACCGAATGCTGAAGGCTGGTTGGCAAATCCCAGCAGCGATCCGAACGGTCCGACGCGAACCATTTGGGCAGCCAGAACAAACGGAAGCGGCGCGTCCGCCGTTGCGATTGGCAGTGCGCCGGTGCTCGCGCCCAACGGCAGTTCGATACTCTATGGGCGCGATGGACAGATCTTTCGCGTTGTATTGCCGGGGAGTGGCGTGTTTTCTGCGGTCGAAAAAGACGCGCAACCGTACATCAAGGGCTTTGGTCGCAACGGTGATCCGCAGTGGTCACCGAACAGTGCGACAATCGCCTATGTCAGTACACGAGAATACCATGCGCTGATTGGCATTTATGACGTAAAGACACGCACCGTGCACTACGCATCGCCGAGTATCGATTTCGATGGTAGTCCCACGTGGTCGTCAGACAGCAGACACCTTGCATTTACCCGTCGGCCGGGAACGCCGTTTGGACAACAGACGAATCCGGGGCTGAGCTTACGCGGTTTGCCGCCCGCACCAAGTCGAGCAGGTCGAGCCGGTGGCGGCGGTGATACAAAACCAGACGGCATGTATCGCGCGGCATTTCGCGGCGGCTACACGCTCGCCGTTATGGTTGTTGATGCGGTCACCGACAGCCTGCATGAAGTGTGGCACAGCGTGCCAAATGCAAAGACGTTCGTCAACATTGGTCGCATCAAGTGGGCTGGTGAAAATCTCATCTTCGCGCAAGAACCCGAAGACTGGACGCGTCTCTATTCTGTGAACGCGAATGGTGGGACGGAAACACCAATCGAGTTGACACCCGGTGCGGGTGAGGTCGAGACGTCGGGATATTCTGCCGATGGAAAGACGTTGTATTACGGCAGCAACGTTGGCGATCCGGATCGTCGCCACGTGTGGAAAGTGCAGACAGCTGGAGGTACCGCAACGCAGCTCACTACTGGCAACGAGATTGAGATGTCTCCTGCGCCACTCGCGTCTGGAAAGCAAGTGGCCGTGCTCACGTCATCGGCATTGCGTCCAATGTCGGTTGGAATTGTCGCGCTATCCGATGGAAAGGCAAATGTCATTTATCCAACACTCGGCAAAGATTTTCCAACGAATGCCGAGGTGGTTCCGCAGCTTGTGACACTCAAAGCTGCGGACGGCATGCAGTTCTACAATCAGTTGTTCGTGCCGAAGGACATCAAATCAGGCGAGAGGCGCCCCGCGCTCATCTTTGTGCATGGCGGCCCGCCGAGGCAGATGTTGCTCGGCTATCACTACATGGATTTCTACCACACTGCATACGCGACCAATCAGTGGCTGTCGACGCTTGGCTACGTTGTGATGTCGGTGAACTATCGCCTGGGCATTGGTTACGGAAAAACATTCCGCACTGCACCTAACAGTGGCGAAGCAGGAAACGCCGAGTACGGCGATGTGCTCGCGGCTGCGAAGTACCTGCAGTCGCGCCCAGATGTAGATGCGAGCCGAGTTGGCATATGGGGGCTGTCGTACGGCGGTATTCTCACGGCAGAAGCGCTTGCACGAAACTCCGACATCTTCGCGGCCGGTGTAGATATGGCCGGCGTGCACGTTTGGGGAAACTCACTCGACACTTCGACGATCGCGTACAAGGCGTCAGCCGTTTCCGCGATTGATAAATGGAGATCGCCCGTGCTTATCTGGCAAGGCGACGATGATCGCAACGTGCCGTTTTCACAAACCATTGGTCTCGTGAACTTGTTGCGTCAGCGAGACGTGTATTACGAACTCATGGTGATGCCCGACGACACGCACGAGACGCTGATTTACAAGCGGTGGCTCGACACGTTCAGCCGCATGCAAACATTTCTGCAACGTTTTCTCCGGGATAAAAAGTAGCGTGCCGACAGAATTGGTCCCGCAAATTTTTCCGCAATCATCTCATCCTACGCTGCGAGCGTGCTCATGAAGTTCGAGACTCTGGGTTCCAGAATTGGCCTCTATCTGGCGCTCACCCTTGCACTCAGTTCCATCTTCTACGCTCTGATCCTGACGAGCGGTCACGTCGGCGGCGGCGCCGGCCTCTACGTGCTCGGCCTCATGTGGTGCCCGGCGATCTCCGCACTGCTCACGTGCAGGATCGCGGGGCTGGACTACGCTATCCTCGGCTGGAACTGGGGCGAAACTCGATGGGAGCTGACGGCGTTTCTCCTGCCGCTGGGATACGCCACGGTAGCCTATCTGATCATTTGGACGACTGGACTCGGCGTGTTTGGAAACAAGGAATTCGAGGCAAGACTTGCCAGTGTATTTGGGTGGACAAATGCACCGAGCTTCGTAGTGATCGCCGCGTACTTCGTTCTGAACGGAATATTCGGAATGGCGAAATCGGTGGCGTCAGCGCTTGGTGAGGAGCTCGGATGGCGCGGGTTTCTCGCGCCGCACCTGGACAGAAAATTTGGATTTACTGGTGGAGTACTCGTTACGGGCGTCATCTGGACGCTATGGCACTCACCCATACTGCTGTTCGCCGATTACAACATGGGTACGCAGTGGTGGTTCAGCCTTGCGTGTTTCACGGTGCTTGTGATGAGCATCAGCTTTCCGCTGGCGTGGCTGCGCCTCAGATCGCGCAGCGTTTGGCCCGCGGCAATACTGCATGCGAGTCACAACCTGTTCATACAAAGCGTTTACACGCCACTGACGAGCCCGAGCGGTAAGATCACACCGTACGCAATTGACGAATTTGGGTTCGTGCTACCGTTGGTCGCGCTCGTAGTCGCGATATGGTTCTGGCGACACAGGCGCGCTGCGGTGTCGATTGCCGCATAACTGCGGGGAGGCAACATGCTGACAAACTTTCGTTGGATGCAACTTGCGACGCGCACAACATCGAACATTCTGGTTTCGGTTGTTGTCGGCGTGCTGCTCCCGTCACCGGCTTCTGCGCAGACTTGGCCGGACTCGGCGTACCTGCGCAGTCACTACACAAAGTCCGAAGTTGCGATTCTCATGCGCGACGGCGTCCAGCTCCAGACCGTCATCTACGCTCCCGTAGGCGGGACTGCAACAACTCCGATTTTGCTGACTCGCACGCCATACAGTGCAGGACCCTACGGGCCAGATACGTACACGGGCCGCCTGGGCCCCGGATACGGATTCGCCGACGCTGGTTACATCTTCGCTATTCAGGACGTTCGCGGTCGTTATCGGTCGCAGGGGAAGTTCGTGCACATGACGCCGACCCTCACGGCACCCGCTGGGTCGAACCAGATTGACGAAACCACCGATACCTGGGACACCATCGAGTGGTTGATCCATAACGTTCCCCGCAACAACGGTCGCGTTGGACTTTGGGGAGGATCGTACGGCGGATTTTTTGCGGCTGAAGGGTCGATCCGATCGCACCCGGCGCTCAAGGCGGTGTCACCACAAGCGCCGCAGACCGATTGGTTTGCAGGCGATGACACCCATCACAACGGGGCGTTCTTCCTGACATCGACGTTCAACTTCATGTTCGCGTGCGACAAGGTCCGGCCGGACGCGTCAGCGACGTGCGGCAAATCGTTCAAATTTCCAACGGACGACGGATACCGGTTCTTCCTTGAGATGGGTTCGCTGGCTAACGCCGAGTCGCGTTACTTCAAGAAGGCGTCGCCGGGATGGACCGATATGATGGAACATGGAACCTACGATGCGTTCTGGCAGGCGCGGACCATACTCCCGCACTTGAACAAAATTGCGCCGGCAGTGCTTACCGTCGGTGGATGGTATGACGCCAACAACTTCTATGGCGCACTGCACGTTTTCGGCGCGATTGAACGCCAGAGTCCCACGACGGACAACGCCATGGTGATCGGCCCGTGGACACACGGCCAATGGATCCGGGACTCCGGACGCATAGTGGGCCAGCTGGACAACGGCATCAACTCATCACGGTTGTATCAGGACGAGATCCTACTCCCGTTCTTCGAACGGCATCTGAAGGGGAACGGCTGGGCCGGACACCCGAAAGTTTGGGTGTTTGAGACCGGAGGGGAGGGGCGCTGGCGGACGTTTGACCAATGGCCTCCCAAGGATGCTACGAGCCAGTCGATCTACTTTCATTCCGGCCGAACGCTCACGTTCGCGCCGCCGTCGAAGGATCAAAGGCCGGGTGCAGATGCGTGGGTT
>JANYKA010000137.1 GCA_025358315.1 Gemmatimonadota bacterium
TTCGACTCCCGACGCTGCGATTAAGTGGACCGGCGGTTACTTCTGAATCGTGAATGAGAACGGCTGCTGCACGAGCTGCTTCACTTTCCTGCCGCCAAGTTCGGCGGGGATGAACCGCATTTTCGGAAGGGCGGTCCGTACGGCTTCTGCGAACAACTCGTGCGTGGTCTTCAGTACTTTGAACGAGCCGGGTTCAGCACGTCCCGTAGTATCGACAATAAACTGGGCAATTACTTCGCCTTCGATGCCGTTGCCACGGAGAATGTCCGGATAGCGCGGGCCGGGTGATCCCGGGGCCTGCGCCACCGGTTTTTCCACCTGGTAATCATACAGCGGTTGATCCGGATTGAGCGGTGCGGTTCCGCCGGCGACACCCGTCGAACGGCCACCAGCCACACCCTTGCCCGTGAAATCCTTTTCGTCGGTCATCTTCTTACTCAGATCGATGTCCGGGAGTACGTCCGGGATCGTCATGGGTGCCACGAGCACCTGAAAACCTTTCGGCGGAGGCGCGACCGTTACATCCGGCGGCGGTGGAGCCTTTTCCTTGGGCGGAGGCGGCTCGTCTTTCTTCACCTCGACGAAGTCGATTTTCTGTTCCTTCTTTTCCTGCTTTTGACCCGCGTTAAGCGTCGCCTGAACAGCGAGCACGACCAGCACCACGTGCATGATCACGCTGAAGATCGTTCCGCCCAACGTCCTCTGCTTTTGCGGTTTCGATTCCAACAGGTTGTTAAGCAATTCTGGTCCCCTGTCTGATCAGTAAATCGTGACGACTGCATCTACCTGCATCGTAACGTATCCGCCGCACCGTCGATCGGGATGCGCTGAACATTAAGGTTTGCTTAATCGCGCGTCACCGATTGCTCGCCGGCGGCGACGATCGCCGGGATCGTCACGGCGAACGTGCTCCCCCGCCCCATGCGCGACGACACACTGATGGACCCGCCATGGGCGTGGGCAATCCACTGGCTGATTGCCAATCCGAGCCCCACGCCCGCACGATCTCCGCGGGAGCGTACCCGATCGACGCGCCAAAACCGGTCGAAAATGAATGGAAGGTCGGCACCGGCAATTCCGATCCCCGTGTCCTTCACGGTAAAGACCGCAGCCCCATCCCGCAGTTCCAAGGAGAGATCCACGGCCCCACCCGCCGCCGTGTACTTGATGGCGTTGGTAACCATGTTGAGAAACAGCTGCCGCAACCGCACGTGATCGCCACTCACGGTGACCGGTTGCACGACGCCCACCGTGACGGTGATGGCCGAATCTTCACCCAGAATGAGCGCCGTCTCGGCGACATCGCGGACCAATGGTTCCAGAGGCACAGGTTCGCGATGCAAATCAAAGCGGCCTTCATCGGCGCGGGCCAACGTCAGCAACGATTCCACGAGATTGGCCATGCGTGCCGCTTCATTCAATGCTTCTTCGAGGGCCACCAACTGCTCAGTGCTTCCGGAAGGTGCCGTCATCGCCCGCTCGAGATCGACACGCAACACAGTCAGCGGAGTCTTGAGTTCGTGGCTGGCGTCCGCCGTGAACCGTCGGAGCGCGGCGAACGACGCTTCGAGTCGTTCCACCATTGCATTAATGGTGTCGCCAAGCCGGCTGATTTCGTCGCCTGTTTCATCGATCGGCATGCGCCGGTGCAGCGACCGGCCGTCGGTGATGGCTTCTAGATCATAGACCATCCGCTCGATCGGAACAATCAGCCGGCCGCCGATGGCCCACGCGGTGACCACCGAGACAATCAGAAAGATTGGCCCAAAAAGAAAAAGCATCTCGAAGACCTGCTGCGACGCAAGATCCAGCGTCGCTGTCGGGACTCCGGCGACAACATTTCGCACGGACACGCCCAGGCGCGGGGGCACCCGCTGACTCACCAGCAACACTTGATCAGCACTATCCAGCCGCACCTTCGCGGCCTGCCGGGGCGTCACGCCACGCACGCCCTGAAGCAAGAGGCTACTGTCAGCAGGGGAGAGTTTTCGGACGGCGGTCGACGCGTAAATCGTGCGCGTCGAGTCGGTAATGATCACGTAGTCCGGCAGCGCATCCAGCAACGCCTTGAAGCGCGGGGTTAACTCCAGGCCGGCGACCGAATCACCGCGGACGATCCGGACGGTCTGGTTTTCGGCGCCCATCTGATCGAGAATCCGCGATGCCAGATCAGCTGTGTAGGTTGCCCGGGCTTGCAAGTCCAGCTCGGTGACCCGCTCGCGCTCACTCCAGAGCACCAGGGAGAATGCCACCATCGTGGCGACCAACGCCAAGGCATACGTGGCGGTAATACGCGTGCGAATCGAGGCCACTGTGCCCGCGCCCCGCTACGCCTTGATCACGTAACCCACGCCACGAACCGTCGTGATCAACTTCTTGCCCGGACTGGAGTCGATCTTTTTGCGCAGATGGTTAATCACCACATCGACGATGTTCGTGCCGGGGTCGAAGTGATAGCCCCACGCATATTCCGTAATCAGAGTACGGCTCATCACGCGGCCCGCATGCCGCATCAGGTACTCAAGCACGAGAAACTCTTTTGGCGTGAGCTCGATCAGTTCGCCGCCGCGTTTCACTTCGCGGGCGTCGAGATCGACCCAGAGATCGGCGACTTTCAGCACCGGAGCCGCAAGTGCACGCGGGCGTCGGCCCAGTGCTTCGACACGGGCCAGCAATTCTTCAAACGCGAATGGCTTGGTCACATAATCGTCCGCACCGGCTCGCAGCGTTTCGACTTTCGCATCAACGGCGTCCTGTGCCGTAAGTACGAGTACCGGAATCTCAAAACCGGCGGCGCGCAGATTACGCAGGACATCGAGCCCGGACCGACCCGGCAGCCGCATGTCCAGCACTACCAGATCGTAGGCCTGGCTTCTCGCCAACCGTTCACCTTCTTCACCGTCGGTCACGAGATCCGCCGTCCACCGATGCTCTTCCAGCCCGCGCTTCACGAACTGGCCGACGGTGGGATCGTCCTCGATGACGAGCACCTTCATACCACTCCGGCCATCCCGGGGCGTTCGAACTTGTATTCGCGAATCTTCCGGTACAGCGTTTTTGCCGACAGGCCGAGCAGTTCGGCGGCCTTCCCCTGATGCCAATTCGCCCGCTGCAAAACGGCGGCGATGTGGCGCCGTTCCACTTCGGCAAGCGACAACGGCGAGTCGTCGACCACGGCTCGGGTCGCTGCTGGAAGCGGCAGGTCGTGGGCGTGAATAATTCCGCCACCGGCCAGCAGCACGGCGCGCTCGAGTACATTGCGCAGCTCGCGCAAATTCCCCGGCCAGGAATATCGCTGCAACGCGTCGATCGCCTCCGCCGCGAGACTCGGGCCGCGATTGCCACCGAACTCACGGACAAATCCCTGCGCGAGAATCGGGATGTCCACGATGCGCTCCCGCAGTGGCGGCAGGACAATGGTTCCTTGGGCGAGACGCTGCAGGAGGTCTGCACGGAACGCGCCGCCACGTACGGCGGCCTGCAGGTCCACGGTACTCGTGGCCACGAAACGACACTCGATGTCGATGCGGTTCCGCGAACCGATACGACGAAACGCATTGTGGCCGCAGGCATCGGCCAACGCGACTTGCGCGAGCGGATCGAGTTGCCCCACATCGTCAAGCACCAGCGTGCCTCCGGCCGCCAACTCCAGCAACCCTGTCGACGGCGCCTGCGTTCCGTCTGTCTGCGACGGCTCGCCACGCTCGGCGCCAAATAACTCGAGTTCGGCACGCCCTGGGGCCATGGTCGCGCACAGCGCATCGACCAAGGGGCCGGTGTTTCGCGGCGAATTCAGGTGCAAATATCGCGCGAGCTCCGATTTGCCAGTGCCCGGCTCTCCGGTAATCAGGATCGGAGTGTTTTCCGCCAGCGCCATGCGTCGCGTGAGCGCGAGCACGGCCTGCATCGGCGCGTACACTGAAGTGAATTCGCGCGCGGCGTCGAAGCGCGAGAGCCGCGTGTTCAGGCGGCGATTGTCCGTCGACAGTTGGCGTTTTTCCCACGCACGCCGGACGAGCACATCAATTTCCGCCATTCGGTACGGCTTCGACACATAGTCGTACGCACCCAGACGCATCGCGGCGATCGCCGTGTCGATCGTTGCATTGCCGGTAATAATGATGCACTCCGGTGGTGACGGATCTTCGCGCACCTGCCGCAGCACTTCGAGACCATCCATCTCCGGCATGATGATGTCGAGTAGCGCGACATCCCACGGCTGGGTGCGGAGCGCGCGCAGCGCCGAGCGACCGTCACGAATGACGGTGACCCGGTGCCCACGGCCGGCCAGAAAACTTCGCAGGAGTTCCCCGAGATTTTCTTCGTCTTCGGCGATCAGCACTTTGATTGGCGGGTCGCCGATCACGGATGCTCCACCGTCGGCAGAATCACCCGGAACGTACTGCCCTGTCCGAGGACGCTGTCGACCTCAATGCGGCCGCTATGCTCCTGGATGATGCCGTAACAAATCGAAAGCCCGAGTCCGGTGCCGCGCCCGGGTGCCTTGGTCGTATAGAACGGCTCAAAGATTTTCGACAGTTCCGACCGTGCGATGCCGTGCCCCTGATCGGTCACCTCGGCCACGGCACCTTCGTCGCTCGACTTGCCGCGGCGAGTCCGCACGGTGATAATACCGCGGTCGCCAATGGCGTCCATGGCATTGAGCAGGAGCGCCATGAAGACCTGCACGAGCTGCTCGCTATTCGCTTGCGGCACGCGGGCCATGGCCGGATCGAGTTCGCTGTTCACCGTGAGCCGCTTGAAGCGCACGTGATGCTTGAGCAGCAGCAGCGTTTTCTCGATGACTTCATTGAGATCCACGCGCTCTTTCGTCGCTTGCTTGGGGCGGCTGAAATCGAGCAGGCCGTCGACAATCTGTTTGCAGCGACCGACTTCGTTATCGATGATGTGCAAATATTCAGCAGCGTCGGCGGGAATCGCGCTGCCGGCCTTCGTCACGTCGTCCAGTTTGAAGCCCAGGCTCTCGGCGCACGCGGCTATCGTTGCAAGTGGATTGTTGATCTCATGCATGACGCCCGCGGCGAGCTGGCCGATCGCGGCGAGTTTCTCGGCCTGGGCAAACCGCTGCTGGGCCTCCTTCCACTCCGTCACGTCTTCGCCCGTGGTGATGACGTGCGTGACGGCAGAGTCACCAAGCCGCATCGGAATCTTGGTGATGCGATACGTGCGCAGCTCGCCCGTCGCAAGCGACTCCATCTGATATTCCTGGATCCGGCCCGTGGTAAACACGTCGTCAAATTCCCGGCGCAGCATTTCGGGCGGCTGACGGTGCAGGATCTCGAAAATCGTTCGGCCAATTGCTTCTTCGCGCGAGACACCCTGCATGCCGGTTTCCCGCTTGCGATTCCACGCTTGAATCCGGTATTCGCGGTCGATCACGTACAGACCGACGGGCAGAGCGTCGATGATTTTTTCCGTGAAGCGGCGTTCACGATCAATTTCCGCCGTCCGCGATTCGACCTCCACTTCGAGCAGACGGCTCTTCTCGGCGTGAGCAATCTCTGGCGCAAGCAGATTGCCAACGGCGGTGATGAGCACGCGCTCATCCGGCTCCAGCGTACGCGACACTCGCACGGCCAGCGCACCAGCGCGCCGGTCTGCAGAAACAATACGGGCCACGACTAACACGCCCGAGCTCGGATCATTTGCGGCGAGCAGCGCCTCCACTTCGGTGCCGGTGACCTGTTGTACTCCCGCTCCCCATGCGCAGCGGATCCCGGCCGGCGCATGGAGCCAAATTGCGCATTCCGCGGCGCCCAGCGCCGTCCGCAATAACTCCAAGCACTGCAGCATACTGTCGTCAAGCGAACGGCTTGCCGCCAATATGCCAATGATTTTGGCAAGCGTCGGCAGCGCGGCAGTTGTCGTGGCGCTGACAGCGGGCTGGGATGGAGTGGCGGTCGAACTCAAAGTATGGCGACGGAAAGGGAGTAACCAATCATTGGCGCGCGACCGGAACGGTTCGTTCGCAGAAGGTACACGGAGGCTTGGAAAGGGACAAGATGACCGAACGCCGCCCGGATCCCCGCTGTTGCTGAGCTAGCCAGTCAGCTACAGCTTGTCGATCTCCGCCAGTATTTCGGAATTTTCCCTACGGTGACTGGGATTCGCTTCCACATGCGCCCAACGGATCGTCCCCGTCTTGTCGACGAGAAAATACGCCCGGTTGGAGTAGAATCTTTCGGCCAGTAGCACGCCATATGCGCGCGATACGTCGCGTTTGAAATCGCTGGCCAGCTCCACAGATAGGTTGCTCTGTGCTCGGTATGCCTTGAGACTGGGGACCGCATCCACGCTGATCGGAACCACTTCGACATCTTTGCCGGCAAACGCGGCGTAATCGTCGGTGAATGCGCAGAGCTCGGTGGTGCAGGTGCTGGTGAACGCGAGCGGAAAGAATGCGATCAGCACATTCTTGATGCCGCGAAAAGACGACAGCGTGACCGGCTTTCCATTCGTCGTATCGAGGGTAAAGTCCGGAGCCGCTTCGCCTACCGCTGGGATGTGGTCGGTCATTGAGAATCCGTTGGAGGGAGTGACACAGGCTCGGCCGCGTGTGTCCAGCGGCGAACCAGAACAACTATGACCGCCATGCCGCCCAGCAGCAGGGCGAACGGCAGGATATACAGGAGCAGGTTAAAGCCCCGCGCATTCGGCGTCAGGAGAATCCACTCGCCGTACTTTGAGACGAAAAATGCCTTGACTTCAGCCGGAGTTTTGCCCGCCCGCAATTGATCGCGGACCATACCGCGCATTTCCTGCGACAGTTCGGACGGCGAATCCTGAATGGAAAGGCCTTGGCAGACCGGGCAGCGAAGCTCGGCGGCGACCGCGGTGGTGCGCGCCTCAAGGATGGAGTCGGCGACAGATTGCCCGCGCACCGGTGAGGCCGCGACAACGGCGATGGCGAACAGTACTGCAGCCCATCGGCTCTGCTTCACCGTGGCGCCCGCGGAACGGCCGCGACAAGCGAGTCGACGACACGCGTAAGAGTGGCTGCCGACACCGGTCCGGTAACCTTATACGCCACCTGTCCCGAACCGTCGAGAAAAAACGTCTCGGGTACACCATATAGTCCGTAACTGATCGCCGTACTGGCGTGCGGATCAAGCGTCGCCGGATACGCCTGCCCGCCCATTTTTGCGATCCACTCGGTACCGGACTTTGGATCGTCGTTGTAGAGCACTCCCACGAAATGCACGGGCTTGCCAGCATACTGTTGGGCGACGGCCGACAATGTGACGTGCTCGGTTTGGCATTCGAGACACCACGACGCCCAAAAGTTCAGCACGACGACCTCTCCCCGCATCGCCGAGAGCCGGACGGTATCGCCGATCGCGCGCTCAAGCGGTGGCTGCCCGGGAGCAAACACTTGCAGCGCAAACGGTGGCGCCTCGTGACCCGGCAGCGGCGACGGGATATCGCGTGGGTCGCGGGTCAGTCCGTACGCAAAGAGTACGATCAGCGGCACGGCGACGAGGCCGGCGAGCCCGGCGCGCTTCCAATTCATGCGGCGCTCATCGGGACACGTCCGCGGTGAGTGACTCCCGCACTCGGCCGCCGGGGAACATGGCAATCAACGCACCGCAGACCACGACCAATCCGCCGAACCAGATCCACGGCACGAGCGGCTCGTGAATCACTTTCACTGTGGCGGCGGAACCGTCTTCGCGAATGGACTGCAGATTGAAATACAGATCGCCGAGTATGCTGCTTTTGACGTCGGGCGTCGGGATCGGGGTCTGCGACGTAGGATAAAAATTCATCCGCGGCTCCGCCGTCCCGCGCGCCTTGCCGTTCATCGTAATGTCGAACGTGGCGCCAATGACGGCCCGCTGCGGTTCCTGACGTCCCCACAGTTCCTTGAGTTTTATAGTGCGACCGTCGAGGATCATCGTCTCGCCGGGTTTAAGCGTCGCTTCGCGTTCGGTGCGAAAGGACTGCGACGCCGTGATACCCAATGCGACAAGAAAGATTCCGAGATGCGCCACATAGCCGCCGTAGCGGCGGCGATTTCCGTTGATCAATCGCACCAAGGCCGTGCCCCACCCTTCACCGTGCGCAGCGCGGCGGGCCCGCATTCCGATCCAGTATTCGCGCAGATTCGCCATCGCCGCGTAGCCGACAAACGCGAACGCCAGCGAGCCGTACACGCTTCGCATCCCTGCGGCGAGCGCCACCACCAGCAGCACGCCGGCACCGATCACCGGCACCAACAACTTGTCCTTGATCTCGGCACGCGTTGACGATTTCCACGGTAGAGCCGGCCCGACGCCCATCAAAAAGAGCAAGCCGACCATCAGCGGGAGCGTCATTCTATTGAAGAACGGCACACCCACGCTGACTTTCACGCCGCGAACCGCTTCGGCGGCCAGGGGAAAGAGCGTCCCGATGAGCACGGTGAACATGAACGCAGTGAGAAACAGATTGTTCAGCAGGAACACGGTTTCGCGCGATGCCACTGCATCGTACCGGCCGGTAGTGCGCAATCGGTCGGAGTTGCCAGCGACAACCATCAGCGAGCCGAAGAGAACGACGGCAATGAACGCCAAGAAGTAATAGCCGATCGTCCCCGTGGTGAACGCATGCACCGACGAGATAATCCCTGATCGTGTGAGGAACGTGCCAAGGATGGTCAGCACAAACGTGCCGACAATCAGGTTGAGATTCCACAGCCGGAGCATGCCGCGCCGCTCTTGCACAATCACGGAATGCAGGAATGCGGTGGCCACAAGCCAGGGCATGAACGATGCGTTCTCGACAGGATCCCACGCCCAGTAGCCGCCCCACCCGAGCACTTCGTACGACCACCACATGCCGGCGATGATGGCCGCGGAGTGAAAGGCCCAGGCAATGAGCGTCCACCGGCGGGCCAGGCGAATCCAGTCATCGCGCTCGATGTCGCGCGACAACACGCCACCAATGGCAAAGGCGAATGGTACCGAGTAACCGACATACCCCAAATACAGCAACGGCGGATGCACGGCCATGAGAATGTGATTCTGCAGCAGCGGGTTTGGTCCCGGACCGTCCGGCAGCACGGGGAAGACGGCCTTGAATGGATCGGCCGGCCCTACCAGCAGAATCGCGAAGAAAAGCGAGATGAGCAGCAGCACTACAACCGCATATGGAATCAGGTTCCCGTCGCGCCGGCGATTGACCCACACTGACGCGGCAGCATAAATGCCCAGTACCCACGCCCAGAAAAGAATCGATCCTTCAAGAGCGCCCCACAGCGAAATCACTGTATAGAAAAGCGGAGTCGCCCGACTTCCGACCTGCGCCACATACGACACGGAAAAATCGTGGGTCACGAGCGCATAGAGCATCGACCCTACGGCGACCGTGACGAGCAGAAAATTCGTGTACACAGCGGAGTACGCGAGCATCAGCCAATCGCGCCGTCCAGTCCGGACGGCCACCGGCACCGCAACCAGCCCGAAGAAAATCACGACAAACGAAACGAGCAGCGCATCGTGCGCGAGCAGACCGGTCACAAACCCGCTCCTTTCATCAGCGTCTTGTACATCTCCTGCGGCTTCTCACCGGCCTTGGGCGGACGGTATTCGTTGGAATGCTTTACCATCAGGTTGGTGGACTGAAAGATGCCGTCGTGTCCGTATCGGCCCTCCACTACCACGCCCATGCCGTCTCGAAACATTTGTGGTGGCGCGCCGCTGGACACGACGGCAATCTCGCCGACTCCGCCGGTGTCGACCACGGAAAATGTAAGCCGCAAAGCTTTGTCGTCCCACTTCACGGTGCCGGGCTTTACGCGCCCGCCAAGGCGTACGGGAACGTCGTAGCCCTTGGCCCCCTTTTCAATCAACTCTTCGGGAGTGAGGAAGAACACGACGTTTTTGTCGAGACCGCCATAGATCAGCCAGCCGAACACGGCGAGCATCACAACAGCTGCGCCAGCGGCTACCCGGCGGCGCGGACTGAGTTTTGCCATCACGGCTTCGACGCCGCAGCGATCGCGGCTGTGGCGTAAGCCCGGCGCGCCCGGGCAACGGCACGAAACAGATGGACGGAATAGCCAATCATCATCACCCATGCGGCAGCATAGGCCGCGACAATAAAAATCAGGTTATTACTTGACGGAATCATGCGGACCCCAGCGCGGCGGCTTCGGCGAGTTGCTCGGCGGCGCGCTCAATACGTGCCGCGAGATAGCGGTACCGAACAAAACTGATCATCACAAAGAGAAACGCGAACAGGCTGACGCGAAACCAGATGACATACGCCGGGTCGAATGTACCCGGACTCGACTGTGTCTGGTGCAGCGTGCGCCACCATCGCACCGACATGTAGACAATCGACACATTCATCGCGCCAAGAATGCCGACGGCAGCGCTCCACTGAGCGCGACGTTCGGGTTCGTCCACAAAGGCACGCAACGAGAGGTAGCCGACAAAGATCAGGAACAGCACAAGCGTCGACGTCAAACGCGCATCCCACGCCCACCAGACATTCCAGGTTGGCCGCGCCCACAGCATGCCCAGCACCAACGTCAGCCCGGCGAACGCGGTGCCGACCTCGGCCGCCGATGCGGCGAGCAGATCATCGTTTTCGCGCCGACGCCACAGATAGAGCACGCTGTAGACCAACACGACGCCAAACGACAGCATCATCATGAACGCCGACGGAACGTGCACGTAAATAATCTTCTGTAGGTCGCCCATGTCGCGATCGGGCGGCGAGTTGAGCACACTCAGCACCTGTGACGCAATCAAGAAGACCAGCGCGAACAGGCCGAACCAGCGCCAATAGCCTGGGCGCGGCAATTCGTGTGTGCTTGCTGAATGCTGGTTAACGGTCACCGTTATACCTCGATCACGTATTCGAACGCGAGATGGGTCGCAATCAGAAATATCACATCAAACGCGATGAGGAGTTGTACCCAAGCGCCGACCTCGTGCATCAAATCGCCAACCAGCAGGGCCTTCGATGCCTCCATCGCGGCAAGCAGCACCGGGACGAGCATCGGAAAGAGCAGCAGCGGCAACAACACTTCCCGCGCCCGACTGCGGCTCGCCATCGCGGCGTAAAATGTGCCGAGTGTCACTATGCCCACGGTGCCCAACACCAGGACCCCAATGAGCGTCGGCCAAGCATCCGGTACGCTCACCTGAAAAAGCACCAGGCCCACCAGAACAACCAGTACCAGCATCAGCCCAACAAAAGCCAGATTCGCCAGCAACTTGCCGGTAAAAATCGTCCACCGCGCCCCCGGGTACAGCAACAGCGGCTCGAGTGCGCCGGTTTCGATTTCAACCTGATACGACCGGTTGAACGCGAGCACACCGGCAAATAGGACGGCGAGCCAGAGCGCACCCGGCGCCGCATCGTGCAGCGCACGCGTGTCAGGGCCGAGCGCAAAGCCGAAGAGCACCAGAATAGTCACGCCAAGCGCGGCTACGCTGTTGAAGCCGGCTTTCGACCGTCGCTCGGTTGTAAGATCTTTCCACGCAATCGCCCGGACACGCCGGAAATCATTGCTCCAGCTCATGCGGCGATCCGTCCATCGGCAATGGTGACCGTGCGATCGATCAGGCCCGCCGCCGGAGCAAGTTCGTGCAAGACGGCCAATGCCGCTCCGCCGTCGCGTACCGATTCGCCGATGACGCTGCTCATGAGCGCGATGCCGGCGACATCGAGATTACTAAATGGCTCATCGAGCAATAGCACACGAGGTTTTGCAAGCATCATCCGGCCGAGCGCGAGACGGCGTTGCATGCCAGCCGAAAAACCGCGCACCCGTTCATTGGCCACAGCGGAAAGACCCACCCGCTCCAGTGTCGCGTCGATGACCATGGGTTTTACGCCGAGCATCGCGACCGCGAATTCCAGATTTTCACGCGCCGTCAGATCGTCGTACAGCCCGGGGGAGTGGGCGAGAAATCCGATGTTCCCACGGACGGCGTCGGCGTCGGTGGATACATCATGACCATAGATCATTGCCCGGCCCGCACTGGCTCGAAGCAACGTGGCAAGGATGCGGAGCAGTGTGCTCTTGCCGCTCCCGTTCGCACCGAGAAGTCCGACCGCCTCGCCCTGACGGACGTGCATCGAAATTCCGCGCAATATCCAACGGGCACCGAACCGGCGGGCCACGCCCTGTGCATCAATCGCCAGTCGCGACGTAATGTCTGCCATTCAGTCCGGTGTTCGCGGGCATCGCCGCGCGCCCGGCGATATCTGGGGGCACGGAGTGAATGGAGCGTAAGGGGATCGAACCCTTGACCTCTGCCTTGCAAAGGCAGCGCTCTCCCAGCTGAGCTAACGCCCCAAGGGTAGAAACATAACTACTCGTGGGCCGGAAGCGGCTCCATTGTGCGGGCGTCCACCGGCACCTGCACTTCGTCGCGATAGGGCGAAGTCAACAGGAAGACGCGGAATTTCGGGAAGCCGTCCATGAACGCCGTGTAGCAATAGCCCCACGCCCCGAGGAATCCGAGAAATACCCCGATCTCCCAGATGCCAAACGGCGCGTGCTGCATCACGCCGTACACCGACGGATACACTTCGACATACCGCGCCAGGAGAATGCCCAGCACACTGCATGCCGCGAAAAAGAACATGACCGGCGAATACATCTTCGCTTTCACCGACAGCAAGCCAAAGAATGGGAATGCGAACGCCAGATAGGCGCAGGCCACCGTCCACGTCTTCCAGGCCCCCGTGAGGCGCAACGTGAAGAAGTGTGTTTCCTCAGGCATGTTGCCGTACCAGATCACCAGGAACTGGCTGAACGTCAGGTAGCCCCAGAACGCCGTAAAGGCGAAGCACAGCTTGCCCAAGTCGTGATAGTGCGAATCCGTAATGAGATCGCCGGCGTCGAGATGCGACTTCCAGAATCGCAACATCACGGCCGTGATCATCAGCGCCGCGACCCAGCCACCCATGAACACCTGCCAGCCGTACATCGTGCTGAAAAAGTACGGATCGAGGGTCATCGACTGATCCCACGCCAGTACGCACCAACCGAATCCAAAGAGCAGCGTCATCACGACGGCCAGCACACCCTGGAGCGAATGGGTGCTATGCAGTTCGCGGCGCTCTTCACCAAAGCCGGCGCGCATTTTCGCGCGGAGCCGTGCCGCCCAACCCGCGCCGCCTTCCGGGCTCACCCCAACGTCGAGTCGCACGGACGTCCAGACAAACCAGATTTGGACAAAGGTGAGCGCCGCAAAAACTCCAACACTGCGCAGCGCAAAAAAGCGGTGCCCAAGATAAATCTGCTTCTCGTGTTTCAGGTGGCCGAGTTCATTCCACCAGGGGTAGGCATGGCCGCGGCCGAACAGCACGAGCACGACCAAGGCAATCAATGCCACGGGCAAAAAAGCCACCTGCCCTTCCATGAAACGCACAATCCCGCGGGACCAACGCGCCGTAGTAATGCGCTGCACTGCCGCGAACATCACGGCAGCAGTGGAGATTGTCGCGAAGAATAGCCAACTCACCTGAAACGCATGCCACGCACGATCGTTACCGGTGACGGCGCCATAGATAAAAATTACCAAACCAATCAGAGCGGCGACAAGCGAAAGTTGCCGCATCCACGGTGGCAGCGGCTTGGCGCCGGCCGAAATGACCCGTTCGCGCGACGGCGCGGCCAATTCATGCCCGCTCATGGCTTGATCTCCGGCTTACTGGTGACGGTTGGCGGCACTGGCTCGCCACGCGGCGCACCACGTTCGTGCACAATAATGGTCGGGTGCGCGTACACCGCCGGAACCGTGGGGCCGAGCCGTGTTACGCCGGGAAGTTTATCACCGGTTTCGCCGGGTCGGCCAACCGGGCCCAGATCGACCGCGTACTTCCCCTGCAATCCACGCACATAGTTCACGACGTCCCACCGGTCGGTTTCTTCGATGCGGTTTGCCGATGGCATCAGCCCACGGCCGTTGCGTAACATGCCCCAGATGTAGCCATCGGTGCGGCCCTTCGTGAGGTCCGTAATCAGGCTCGGCGCGAATCCATACGCCGGATTGAGCTGCTTGAGTGCGCCATTGCCGTCGCCGCTGTCGCCATGGCACACCGCACAGTTGATCGTAAAGTATTTTCGGCCGTTCAACAGTGACCGCGCGTCGACAGCCGTCGGGTTTTGAATCGTCGAGAACGAATCGATGGTCGCGATCATCGGTGAATAGGAAATCGCATAGCCTGCGGCGAGTGTGCCGCCGGTATTTACAGAGTTTTGCGGCTGGCCGCGAAAACCTTTGAGCTCACCGCTGTCGCTGGAGAATTCCTGCCATGTGCCAACCGATGGCTGTTGTTTGAAGTCGGTGAACCAGGCGCACGCACCGAACACGAGCGGCAGCGCGGCGATGGTGGTCCGGCGCATCATGAGGTCAGCCTTCACCGCGTACCTCCACTGCACCGTGCTGGCGCAGAATGGCTTCGGCGGTCTTGAGCTTGTCTGGTGCACATTCTACCCACACACCGAAATCTCCGTGGCTGAACCGAGGATCGTAGCCCACGGTCATTGTCAGGCGCGGGATTCGCGCATTGATAAACAGTCCCGCCACCGTCGACAGTCCGCCGACCAAGACCATCATTTCAAAACTGAAGATCGTGAACGGCACCCACGTAGAAATCGCCTTTCCGCCTACGACCAGCGGCCAGTACTCCGAGGTCCAGATGGCAATCCAGTAGCCGAATACGCCGCCCGACAATGCACCGATCAGCGTGTATTTCCGCACGGAACTCGGCGGCGACTTCATGACGTGGTCGATTTCGTGGCGCGGCGTCGGAGTAAAGCAGGTCACGTGACCGATTTTTTGGCGCTTCAGATCCTCGATCGCCTCGCAGGTCGAATCGAGTTCGCGGAAGGCGCCCAGCATTCCGATGTTCATGCGTGCGCCCCCGGAGTGGAGGGTTCGAAGTCGTCGTTCGCTTCAGGCGGATGGTGGTGTGCGTGCTTCAACCGTGGTTGCACGATCTCCTTGATTTCGGAGAGCGCGAACACCGGCAGTTGTTTCACGAACAGCAGGAACCACATGAAGAACCATCCGAACGAACCGAGAAGAATCGCCATATCCACCCACGTCGGCCTATAGCCCGTCCACTGCCACGGCTCATATTCGTGCGACAAGCTCGGCACGACGATCACGAACCGTTCGAACCACATTCCGAGATTGATGAATAGCGACAGCGTGAACAGCCAGGCCGGATTGCGGCGGAGCTTCTGGGAGAAGAGCGACAGCGGAAGAATCATGTTGCAGGTGAGCATGATCCACGCCGCCCACCACCACTGACCGAATACCCGGTTCCAGAAGTACTCCTGCTCCGCTGGCACGCCGCCATACCAGGAGATGAAGAACTCCACGAGATAGGCGCAGCCGACGACGAGCGACGTAAACAACACCATTTTCGCCGATGCATCGAGCACGTTGAGCGTCACGTAATGTTGGAGCTTCCACCACTTCCGAATCGGGATGATGATGGTCCACACCATGGCGAATCCGGAGAAAATCGCGCCGGCGACGAAATACGGCGGGAAGATCGTTGTGTGCCAGCCCGGCGCGAGCCCCATGGCAAAGTCGAACGAAACAACGGAATGCACGGAGAGCACCAGTGGCGTACTGAACGCCGCGAGGAACAGATAGGCACGCACAAAATGGCGCCACTCGGCCTCACTGTTGCGCCACCCGAACGAGAGCATCGACAAAATCATTTTGCGCGTCGGATTTTTCTCACGATCGCGCAGCACGGCAATATCGGGGATGAGCCCGATGAACAGGAACGTCGTCGAGATGGTGAGGTACGTGGAAATCGCAAACACGTCCCACACGAGTGGCGACTTGAAGTTCGGCCACAACAGGCGCCAGTTCGGATAAGGAATGAGCCAGAAAAACTTCCACGGACGCCCGATGTGAATGATCGGGAACAGCCCCGCGGTCATCACGGCGAATACGGTCATCGCCTCGGCGGCACGATAGATCGTCGTGCGGAAGCCGGCGCGAAACAGATACAGAATGGCCGAGATGAGCGTCCCGGCGTGACCGATACCAATCCAAAAAACGAACGTGACGATGTATACGCCCCACATCACCGGTGGCGAATAGCCGGCCACGCCCATGCCTTCGTGAATTTGGTACATCCACGTCACAATGCCGACGAGCAAACAGCTGATCGCGAGGGCCAGCGCGGCGAACCATTTCTTGGTCGGCCCCAGCGTCGCGATGATCTCGTCGTCTACCTGTTCGTACGTCTTCACCGCCGGCAGCTGCACGCCAGCAGATGCAATGTTCGGGCGGCGCGGTGCGTCGCGCTCGGGTCTGGCGATAGCAGCCATGATCGCGCCCCCTATGCCTTCGCCGGCGCGTGCGCCGACGGATGATTGACCTTATGCAAGTACACGACCGCCGTGTAAGTGTTGAGTTCTTCAAACACGTGGTAACAGCGTTCGTCCTTGATGTGCTTGGCCACGGTCCAGCGCTCATCGGCCGCATCACCAAAGACAATCGCGCGTGACGGGCATGCCTGGGCACAGGCCGTCGTGAACTCGTCCGGCTCGATCTCGCGTTGTTCGAGTGCAGCCCGATTTCCCGCTTCTTTCACGCGCTGCACGCAGAAGGTGCACTTCTCCATCACACCCTTGCCGCGCACGGTGACATCCGGATTGAGCTGCCATTGCAACGGTTCGGGGAACGCATACTGCGCGCGGTTCGGCTCACCATATCCGAACCAGTTGAAGTAGCGAACCTTGTACGGGCAGTTGTTGGAGCAATAGCGCGTGCCGACGCAGCGGTTGTACACCTGCACATTCAGGCCATCGGGCGAATGATATGTCGCATAGACCGGGCACACTGGCTCGCACGGTGCGTTGCCGCACTGCTGGCACATCATCGGAATAACGCGCGTCTCAAAATCCGGGTTCCACGCCACATCTTTCGGTTCGCGATCAATTTCGAAGTAGCGCTCGAGCCGGATCCAGGCCATTTCGCGCGACCGGGTGATGTTGGCGCCGAAGCCGGTGCGATCGGGAGCGACCTGCGGCCCCTGCCAAGGAGCGCCGACCGTCGGAATGTTATTCTCCGAATAACAGGCGGTCACACACGCCGAGCACCCGGTGCAGCGCGCGAGATCGATCGTCATGGCCCATCGACGTTTCGCCGCGCCGCTCCAGTGATTCTTGTCGTACTGGCCTTTGTCCTTCGAGAGCGGATCGCCGAGATCGCCCTGCGCATCGTTGGCGACTGGCGACCGCAGGCCCGGTAAAAATTCCCCAGGCGCCTGTCCGACAAACTGCTCGTGCTCTTCCTGCGTTTTACCGGCGAGCAACTGGTCCAACGTGAGGGCACGGGCAATGCCGCGTCCGTGCTGGCGTCCGGCGCCTTCGGTCGTCACCATCCGGGAATGGCCGTCGGCCTTTTTCACCGTGGCGCGCGAGCCTGAGAGTACGGTAGCGCCGGATCGAACGTCCTCGGAAACCGGCAACAGCGACATCGCATTAAAGCCGCAACCCTTTGCGTAACGGCCATAAGCGGTGTGTCCGCGGCCGGTGGCGATGGCCACGGTATCCGGACGGATGCCAATGTAGAGATACACGGGAGCGGTGATGCTTCCCTGCGCCGTTTCAACCGTCGCGTGGCCGCCTTCTTCGATGTCGAGTTTCCGGGCAGTCTCGGGATGCAGTTCGATCACCGTCTGCCACGCGATCTTCGTAACCGGATCCGGCAACTCCTGGAGCCATGGCTTGTTGGCACCACGGCCATCGCCGATCACCGGAGAGGAATACACAACGAGGAAAAAGTCACCAGCCGATTTCGGCGCAGACTTCGCGCCAACAGCTTTCGCCGGTGCCGTCGCGAGCGATGAACCGGCAATGATGCCGCTGGGCAGCGCTGCCGTCAGCGCGCTGTTGCCACCGACGCGCCCGGCAATCCACGCACGATAGTCCGCCGGATATTTCGACGCCTGCTGTACATCAGTCTTCGCCAGGGCCACCAGGATGTCGCCAGTGGCGCGCGTATTGAACACCGGATCCATCACCGGCTGCTGCAGCGAAAGCGTTCCTTTCACCGGTTCCGCGTCGCCCCAGCTCTCCAGACTATGATTGTCCGGCAATACAAGATCGCACAGCTCGGTGGTCGCATCGGGGAAACTCGAGAACGACACCTTGAATGGCACTTTGGCAAACGCCTCGACGAACTTGGCCGCCATCGGCATCGTATGTGCCGGATTAGCGCCGCGAACAAAGACGATTGGCACGCTGCCCGCCGCCATCCGCTCGGCAGCATCGCGCACCGCAGCATGTGAACTCAGTCCTTCAAAGGCGAGCGAACCTTCACCCGGCTTGACGGTCACGCCCACGTTGCCGAGCGCCTTGTTCAATTCATTGACGCTCATCGCCGTGTCAGTCGCGGCGGAATCGGTGCCGCCGGCAACGAGCAAGCTCGGCTTCAGTGCGACCAGTTCTTTCGCCAACGATTCGAGCGACTCTACGCTCACGCCAGCCTGATCGGCGGCGTTTTTGAGAGCCGAGGTGTTGCCCTTCACTGCGGCGAGCAACGCATCGGCGACGATCTTGTCGGTGCCGGGCCGCGTGGGGATCCAACTGTCGCTGTTGAGACCGGTAAGCGAACGACGCGCGCCGACGTACACCACACGCGGGCCGCCTTCAAGCTTGGCGCGGGCGTCAGCGAAGTCGAGCTGATGTTGAACGGAGAGGCCCCACCCGTCGAGGTAATCGGCGCCGAACGAAACGACGAGTTTGGCGGCCGCGAACTCGAGTTTGGGGAAAGCCACACCGAAGGAGGCGCGATTCGCGGCGATCGTCGAGAGTGGTGCCTCGGCATCGTAGCTCAAATGGGCCGGCATTCCATAGCCGGCGAGCCATTGATCGACGAAAGCCCCGAACGATCCGCCTTCGTGCTGATTGATAAATACCGCACCGGCCGCGCCCTTTCCCTTGGCGTCTGCGAGCTTACCCTGCAGCAATTGCAGTGCCCGCTCCCAGGTGATGGGAATAAACTTTCCACCTTCACGCATCATCGGGCCGCGATAACGGTCCGGATTGTAGAGCCCTTGAAGCGACGCCTGACCGCGGCCACACAGCGCGCCACGATTTACCGGATGATTAGGATTGCCTTCGGCCTTGATAGCGCGACCGTCGCGGGTCTCGATCAGCAGTCCGCAACCGGCGGCGCACTCGCGGCAGGTGGTGGCGTAATAGGAAGACACGCCGGGCACTGTATTGTCAGGCGCCGCAACGTACGGAATCAGCTTTTCAACTTTTTCATCGTAGCAACCAGCGATCGTCGTTGCCGCGCCGGCCACGCCAAGCACTTTGAGGAATTCGCGGCGCTTGACGGAAGAAGGGGCATCGGAATCTTCGCTCAGCACTACTTCGGTGACGTCCAGACTCATGCGGCGATTCCTAGTAGTGGCAGTTGGCGCAATCGTACGACGCTCGGCGGCGTGGCAGATCGAGCGTGGCTTTATCAGGCACGTAACCGGCGGCTTTGAGACCTTCCGCAGGCGAATAGCCGTTCACATGGCAACTGACACACCAGCCCATGTTGAGCGACGCATACTGAAACACTTGCGGCATGTTGTTGATCTGGCCGTGGCAGCTCTGACAGGTCACCCCGGCATTCACATGGCGCATGTGCGGAAAGTGCACGTACTCCGGCACCTTATGAACGCGTACCCACGGAACCGGTTGCTTCTTATTGTAGTACCCGGAGAGTTTTTTGATTTCCGGCCGGTCGCCAGCAACGAGAGTATGGCAACCCATGCAGAGTGCGACGGCCGGAAGGCCCGGGTCCGGCGATTTGAATGCGGCGCTGTGACAGAACACGCAATTCATCTTGAGCGTGTTCACGTGCACCGGATGCGGGAACTTGACCGGCTGTACGGGTGACCGGCCGATGCCGCCGCCGATATATGTCGTATAGCCAGACGCGCCGCTGTACGCCCACGGACCAGGCACGGCTTTGCCGGCAGCCTCGCGGTTGGCGATTTGCGTAGCGGTTTCTTTCGTCGTAGCGGGAGCGGGTGCAGCGGTGCCTTGAGGGCCCGCGAATGCAGACATCATGGTGGCTACGATAACAATCGCCGCAACACCAGTGATG
>JANYKA010000107.1 GCA_025358315.1 Gemmatimonadota bacterium
GCGCCGCATTATCAGAGCGTTTTTCGCAACTTCACGATTCGCGCTACGGATTTACACTCGATCGCCCGGTGGAAATCGTCGCCGCACGGGTCGCCGTGACCGGTGTGCCGGTGGCGTTGAAGCTCTCCGCACCCGTTGATCGAGCGAATACAATGCGAGGCCCAGCGGTCATTACGCTTTCTGACGCAACGATGGTCGTCGCTGACGGGTGGACCGCCCGGCCACTCCCGATTGGCGGGTGGATGGTGGAGCGTCAATGACCACGGCATTCGATCCGCTCGATCTCTCGGTGATGGCCCACGCCGTAGCGATGATTGCTGAAGAAATGGGCACGGTGCTCGAACGCGGTGCGCTCTCGCCGAATATTCGCGAGCGGCGCGATGCTTCGTCCGCGCTGTTCGATGCCGAAGGGCGGATGGTCGCGCAGGCGGCACACATTCCGGTGCATCTGGGCGCGATGCCGGAATCGGTGAAGGCCGTGCGGGCGCGAACTCCGGAGCCTGGCGACTTGTTCATCTTGAATGATCCGAATCACGGCGGTTCACATCTGCCGGATCTCACGATGGTCGAAGCCATCGCTGGCGACGGCGGAATTGTCGGCTATGCGGCGGTGCGCGCGCATCACGCCGACGTCGGTGGAATGAGCCCCGGTTCGATGCCGCAAGGTGCAACAGAGCTCGTGCAAGAAGGGCTCATTCTTCCGCCAGTACGGTTGGCCCGCGCTGGCGTAATGGACGACGACATACTTCGCGTGATTCTCGCGAATGTCCGCACGCCCGACGAACGCCGCGGCGATCTGGCCGCACAGCGCGGTGCGTGCGCCGCCGGCGCGGCCGGGTGGCTCGCCCTATTGAAACGCGAGGGCCACGAGCGTGTCACCGCCGCCTGCGATGCGTTGCTCGACTACGCGGCACGTCGCGCCAGTGCCAGACTTTTAGAAATCGGCAACGTCACCGGCCGCGCCGAAGATATCCTCGAAGGCGACGGCGTCAGTGACACACCAGTCCCGCTCAAGGTGAAGGTCACGATCGATGCCGGTGCGATCCATCTCGATTTCACCGGCACATCGGCGCGCGTGCGCGGCAATGTGAATTGCCCGATCGCCGTCACGCGGTCGGCGGCGCTATTCGTATTGCGCACACTGCTTGATGACGAGGTGCCGACGAACGAAGGCATTGCCCGTCCGATTACCATCGTCATGCCGGCGGATTGTTTTCTCGATGCGCATTGGCCATCGGCTGTTGCGGCCGGAAATGTCGAGTCGTCGCAGCGGGTGAGCGATCTGCTGTTCGCCGCGCTCGCCAACGCCGGTGTTGCCGTGCCGGCGCAGGGGCAGGGCACGATGAACAACGTCACCTTTGGCGGTGCCGGTTGGACGTTTTATGAAACACTCGGCGGCGGCCAAGGCGCGAGTGCTAAAGGGCCGGGCCCAAGCGGCGTGCACGTCGGCATGAGCAACACGCGTAACACGCCGATTGAGTCGCTGGAACGCAGTTACCCTATTGTGATTGACGAATATTCCGTGCGGCGCGGGTCGGGCGGCGCCGGCGAGCATCGCGGCGGCGACGGAATTGTCCGGCGTTACCGCGTGCTTGAATCGTGCACGGTTACGCTGGTCACCGAACGTCGCACACGGGCACCGGCAGGGGCGCAGGGTGGCGCCAGCGCGATGGTCGGGCATAACAAACTGAACGGAAAATTATTGCCGGCTAAATGCCGAGTGGAGCTCACGCCGGGTGACGTGATTACGATTGAGACGCCCGGCGGGGGCGGCTGGGGGAGGTGACGGCAAGGTGCAGGGTGCAGGGTGCAGCAGGCAGCCGGGCAGCGGGGCAGCAGGGCAGCGTACAGCGGGCAGGGTTCGAATTGTTTACGGTGAAGTGCACGGCACGCCGGTGCCGACAACCCCGAACGTGACCGACCCGTTTCCCATCGCTCCGACGGCGAACGCCGTCGCCGTCACGCGAATCGATGGAGCCGGTTTCTTGGCGGACACTACTCCCGTTGCCGAAACAGGAGCCGATATCGAATCACTGCTCGACCATTTCACCGAATCGGCGGTGACGGCTTGCCTATCC
>JANYKA010000108.1 GCA_025358315.1 Gemmatimonadota bacterium
TGCTTCTTGTTCAAGCCTTCAGAAAATCTTTGCAACAGAGTTGTTCGGATCGCCCCCCTAAATTACGTTTACTCCTTGTGTGCAGAACCCCGGATTGTCGCGGCAGCCGGGCCAAGCAGGTTTTCAACCAGGGGTAGGCAGGTGGCACAGATAACACGTAGCAAGTGGGCGGTATCCGTGGGGATCGCCGGGGTGGTGTTGTTGGCATCGCTGGGCCAGGCGCAGGCGCCGCCGACGCGGGGTGGTGCCGGCGGCTACGGCACAGCCGGGGTTCCCGTACAACCGCATGCGTTCGAGCTACCGGGCACCCCCATTGTTGCGGCCAGCGCTAATGGCACTCTGCCGAGTGCGTGGGCGGTCACGCCGAGCGGTGCGTTCACTTACAGTATTCCGTTGAATGTGCCGGCGGGTCGGGCGGGCATGCAGCCGGTGCTGGCGTTGAATTACTCCAGCGGGGGCGGCAACGGGATGCTGGGCGTGGGCTGGTCGTTGTCCGGCAGCGGCAGTGCGATCACGCGCTGCGGGCGTTCGCTGCCGACGGAGGGGTACGTCGATGGCGTGGACTTCAGTACGGCGGATCGTTTTTGTCTGGACGGGCAAAAGCTGATCGCGGTGGGCGGGGTGGATTACGGCAGCGGCCAGTACGGCGATATCGACACGCAATACCGCACCGAGGCGGACAGTTTTGCGCAGATCATTTCCACCGGGGTGAAGACCCAGGACGGCAAAGGTCCGGAGCAGTTCATTGTGCGCGCCAAGGACGGCCACGTGCTGACCTATGACGCGGTGGAGGTGATGCGCATTGCCGCGACCTTGGGCGGCACGGTGACGGAACTGGGCAGCGTGCGCGCGCAATGGCTGCTGGCCAAGGAAGAAGATCGCGTTGGCAACACGGTCAGCTACGAATACAAAACGTTGCAAGGCAGCGGCGCACGCGCCAGTGACTACGCGGTGGACACGCGGCTGGTACGCATCCAGTACACGAGCAACGCCAGCCAGAACGAAGCGGCATATCGCTCCGTGGAGCTGGTCTACGAGAACCGCCCGGCCGCGGAAGTGGTTTCGCCGCAATGGCAGTCCGGTATTGCCTGGGTCATGCCGGCGCGGATCAAGACGATTGCGATGTCCGCGCCGAACCCGACGGCCACGGCGCTGGTCTGGCAGTACAACCTGAGTTATCAGCCGAGCGTGGCGACGCATCGCAGCCAGCTGGTCTCGGTGCAGCAATGCAGTGCGGTGGGCGGATGCGCCTGGATGAAGCAGTTCGACTGGACGGCCAGTACGGCGGCGCCGCAGTTCGTGGCCAATCCGGTGATTGCGGCCCCGTTGGCGGCGGACTTCCAGGACGTGAACGCCAGTGCGCAAGAAAGCCCCACGCTGCAGGTGCTGGATCTGAACGGGGATGGCGCGCAGGACGTGGTGTACCACCCGGGCAGTTATGTCGACAATTTCAAGGTTCCCAATTATGTGCTGCTGGGCAAGCGCGGCCTGACGGGGGCGTTTGTGCCCTTGAGCGATGGTCCGTACAAGGCCGATCGCAGCGACAAGAGCGTGGATGCCGATTACGGGCACGTGCGCCTGGGCTCGGGTTATCCGATCGATCTGAGCGGCAGCGGTCAAAGCGACCTGTTTGTCCAGGTGGAGCCTGACTACGTGCTATTTCCGGGTTCGCAGCCCAAATGTTCCTGGTGGACGAAGCACTGGAACGACGTGAGCAAGACCTTCGAGCGCACCGTCCCCGGCTTGCCGTGCGATCTGCGCGGTTTAGAGAGCAATGACCATCCGATCTACCGTTTTCCGAAGGTGCTGTTTGGCGATCTGGATGGCGATGGCCTGGCGGAGATGATCTACGCGGAGAACGCGGACGACCTGGCGATGGAGTCCTACAATCCGCAATGGATGGTCAAATTCAATCGTAACAACGGCAAGGCGGGCAGTCTGGGGCCGAAGCAAGTGACCGGCAAACCGCTCGTCAATAAAAAACCCAATGGGTTGCCGGCCACGTGCGCGGTGCGCATTACGGACATGAACGGCGATGGCCGTGGCGACATGATTGCGTGCCGAAAATATTTTGATGACCGGGGCAACCAGGAATTTCCGATTGCCACGGCGCTATCCACGAGTGACGGCGGCGGCTTGATGCATACCGATTCGGCGGTGCCTATTACCAAGGACGGCTCGAAGTGGTCGTTCACGACGGCGAACGAATCGACGTTGTACGGCGACTTCAATGGCGACGGCCTGGAAGACTATGTGGTGATTCCCGCCCCGCTCCTGTTCAGTGGCGAGCCGGCCACAGCGCTGGTGACGAGTTGGCTGTATTTGAACACGGGCAACGGCTATTACCCGGTCGCGAACGCGTTTGTGGTGCCGACGGATATCCATCCGAACCAGGCGAACGGCGTCAATTCGGTCTATGCCGATCGCGGTATCCGTATTGTGGATATCAACCAGGACGGGCGTGCCGATATCGTGGTGTTCCACAATACGCCCACGCCGATGATCACGCTGCTGCTGTCGCAGGGCGATGGCACGTTCCAGCGTATCGATCGGCCGGTCAGTGCAGGCACGCGCCTGGATGGCAAACGGCGATTGGCCTCGCTGTCGAACTGGCTTTATCAGGCGAACCGTGGCGAGGTCGGCTTTCTCGCTGAGGTGGGGGGATTATTTGGTATCAAGCAAGTGACGACCACGGGATTCGTCGGGGTCGATGAGAACAAGGAGCCGGGCATCGCGCCGGGCTGGGACCTGGCGCAGGTGGGCGACTTCAATGGCGATGGCATTCCGGATATCGTGCGCCACGTGGGCGAGGCGAGCGGC
>JANYKA010000202.1 GCA_025358315.1 Gemmatimonadota bacterium
TCAACCAGATCTATTTGGGCAATGGTGCATTTGGGGTGGAAACTGCGAGTCAACGTTATTTCGGGAAGTCCGTCAAAGATCTGAATCTCGCCGAGGCCGCGACATTGGCCGCACTTCCCAAAGGTCCGGAGCGCTACAACCCGCGACGTTTTCCCGACCGCGCGGTCCAGCGCCGAAACACCGTGCTCGAGTTGATGCGTCGGGCCGATGCGGTTGGTAATGCCGATGCCTCGCTCGCCAAAGCGTATCCGATGCGACTCGCCCGGCGGCGCAGCGGCAGCGGCGGCGAAACCGCACCCTATTTCGTCGAGTGGGTTCGCCGCCAGCTCGAAGAACAATTTGGAAAGCAGCTCTATGAGCGCGGCCTCCGGGTATACACGACCCTGGATCTCGATTTGCAGGGTTCGGCAGAACGCGCGCTCGACCGCCAGCTCCGCGCCGTGGAAGCGGGGCAGGCGGGGCCATTCCCGCATCGAAGTTTCGAGTCATATCTGGCGCGCGCATCGTCCAATTCGCCGGACGACGCGACCGTCTCGCCATATCTGCAGGGTGCGTTTGTCGCGATGGATCCGCGTACTGGAGCCGTGCGTGCCCTAGTGGGCGGGCGCGACTTCGAAGATTCCAAATTCGATCGCGCGACTCAGGCTACCCGGCAGCCGGGTTCAACATTTAAACCGATCGTGTATTCCGCCGCCATTCAGAGTGGCCGCCCGCCGAGTTACATCGTCGACGATGCACCTCTTCAGTACGCACAGGCCGACCCCTCCAAGCCGTGGACGCCGCAGAATTTCGATATGAAATTCCTCGGTCCAATGACGATGCGCCGCGGGTTGTATCAGTCGCGCAATCTCATTGCCGTCAAGGTCGGCATGGAGCTGGGCGAGCAGAGTATCGTCGACATGGCTCATCGCTTCGGCATCACTACGCCGGTGCCGCCCTACCCGTCGATCAATATCGGGTCGGCGGATGTGTATCCCATTGAAATGATCGCCGCGTATTCCACGTTTGCGAATCTCGGCACTCGCACGAGTGCGGCGCCGATCCTACGCGTCGAAGATGATCAGGGGACAGTTGTATGGAAGCCGGAGCCGACGATTGAGCAGGTGCTGTCGCGGGAAGAGGCGTGGCTGATGGTGGATATGATGAAAGATGTGATTCGCAAAGGGACCGCGGCCAGCAGTGTTGGGGCACTTTTTCGACTCCCGGCCGGTGGAAAGACCGGCACCACCAACGACGGCGCCGACGTGTGGTTCATCGGCTACACCGCTGATCTCGTCGCGGGCGTGTGGATGGGGTTCGACAAGCCGCAGAAGATCATGGCGAATGCGCAGGGCGGACGGCTCGCTGCGCCGGCGTGGACATCGTTCATGCGCGAGGTGTACGAACGCAAACCTGCACCGCCAGACTGGCCCAAGCCGGGCGCGATTGTCAGCCGGTTGGTTGATGCGAAAACGGGGTTGCTGCACGGTTCGCAATGCCCCGTCGAGGATGCGTACACGGAGTACTACATTCCCGGCACCGAGCCTACACGAGAGTGTCCGGCTCGCTTCTCCGTCGCGACTCCGAAAACCCCGTGACGATTACCGCTTTTTCTTCCGCAACCGGCCGCGTACGCTACCATGCGCGCTGGGTGCTGCCCGTCACGGCGCCGGCGATTGAACACGGAACCGTCATAACAAATGGCGATCGCATCGAGTGGGTGGGCGCGCGCGTCCAGGCGCCAGCGTCCGATACGCCCGATCGCGATCTTGGTGAGGCGATCCTTGTACCGGGACTCGTCAACGCCCACACGCATCTCGATCTCACGGTCATGCGCGGGTTGCTTGAAGAGTTGCCGTTCTTCCAGTGGATCCGCACGCTCACGGGTGCCCGTGCCGAGCTGAAGACGGACGATCTTGTCGCCAGCGCCAGACTTGGCGTGCTCGAAGGACTGCGGGCTGGCATTACCACATTCGCCGACACGGCTCCGGCTCCCGCAGCATTCGACGCGATGCGCGAACTCGGCGTGCGTGGCATCGCGTATCGGGAGGTGTTTGGGCCGGATCCACGGTCTGCGTCCGCGTCGCTTGACGATCTCCGGCGCGCCGTCCGGGCGATGCGCATATATCAAACTCCGCTGGTGCGGGTGGGCGTATCACCCCACGCGCCGTATTCAGTCAGCGACGCATTGTTTACCGGCGTCGCCGCGTATGCGGCCGAGCAGGATTTGCCAGTGGCGGTGCACGTCGCGGAGAGCATGGATGAAGAAGATCTCATTGCAAACGGTGCGGGCTCGTACGCCGCCTTTTTACACGGCCGGAAAATCGATGTCGCGCCGCGGGCTCGAACATCGATTGCCCTGCTGGAGCGCACCGGCATTCTCGCCCGCCGGGCGTTGCTCATCCACTGCGTGCGGGTTGATCATGCCGACATCCAGCTGATCGCCGGTCACGGCTGTGGCGTCGCCCACTGCCCGGCATCGAACGCCAAGCTCGGCCACGGTGTGGCTCCGCTCGCCGCGATGCTCGAGTCAAACGTCCACGTCGGTCTTGGCTCCGACTCGATGGCCAGTAACAATCGAATGGATCTGCTCGCCGAGGCGCGACTCGCCGTGCTCGCCGCCCGCGCGCTGGCCCGACGCGATAATCTGCTCGATTCGCGGCGCGCCCTCGAGCTTGCCACGATCGACGGCGCGCGCGCCCTTGGCATGGGTGGCGTGATCGGCTCACTCGAAGTGGGCAAACAGGCCGACCTCGCGGCATTTAATTTGTCGGCGGAATGTCAGCCCGTCTACGAACCGTGCGACGCCCTGGTGTGGGCCCTCGCCGGCGCTGCGGCATCGTGCGTTGTGGTTGCCGGTCGCGAACGAGTGCGCGATGGCGTCGTCATCGGGGCGGACGTCGCCGCCGCTGCGGCGCGCGTAAATGACACGGCTGTTCGCCTCGCAGCGTGGAAGCTTTCGCGCGCCTGTTCGACGGACGCTCGCTAGCGCCGCGTTGCGCGCACCGGTTACAATTCATCGTCCTCACATTGAGATGGTGAGATGGCGCAAGTGAAGGGACCGACCGCAAAAGTCTGGCGTGACGGCACACTCGTTGATTGGGCCGACGCTAACGTGCACGTCATGAGCCATGCGTTGCATTACGGCTCGAGCGTGTTCGAAGGCGTGCGTTGCTATGAGACGCCCGCTGGCGGCGCCGTCTTTCGCCTGCGCGATCATATGAGTCGCCTGATTGATTCGGCGAAGATCTATCGTCTGCCGCTCAAGTATTCGGTCGATGAGCTCTGTCAGGCCGTTGTCGATACGGTCGCGGCGAATGATCTCAAGTATTGCTATATCCGCCCACTGGTAGCCCGCACGGGCCAACAGATGGGGATTGGGGCCGATGGTGTGCCACTCGAGACGTTCATTATTTGTTGGGAATGGAGCACCTACCTTGGTCATGCCGCGACGGAGCAGGGAGCCGACGTGCGCGTGTCCAGCTGGCGGCGTGCGGCACCCAACACCTTTCCGACGCTCGCAAAGGCCGGCGGAAATTATCTGAATTCGCAGCTCACGAAGGCCGAGGCAAAGCAGGATGATTACGCTGAAGGCATCATGCTTGATACGGCCGGTTTTGTGGCCGAAGGCAGCGGTGAAAATTTATTCGTGCTCCGCAAGGGCACACTCTATACATCGCCGCTGAGCAGCGGGATTCTGGATGGGATCACGCGCGACTCGGTGATCCAGATCGCGACCGATTTGGGATACCCGGTGAAGGAAATGACGATGCCGCGCGAGTTCCTGTACCTCGCCGACGAAATGTTTTTCTGTGGCACTGCTGTCGAAATCACACCCATCCGGTCTGTGGACCGGTTGCCGGTGGGTGCCGGGAAACCCGGCCCGATGACACGGGCGATTCAGGACCGCTATATGGGAATTGTCCAAGGTCGCTATCCTGATGCCTATGGATGGTTGACCCCAGTTCCAGTTGCCGAGGCGGCAAGCACCACCAGGTGACGGCGCGGCGCGGGTGCCGCGTCACCGGGTCTCTCTGAGGAGGGCTACGTGATCGTCGGATGTCTCGCGCTGAATTCATCGTTCGAACCGCTCACGATGGTGCCGTTGCGCCGCGCGCTGCGGTTAGTGATCGACGGTAAGGCTGAAATTATCGAAGCCGACCGCGAAGCGTTGGTGCGCTCTGAACGCTTGGCGTTGCCGCGCCCGGTGGTCATCCGGCTCACCAAGTTCATTCATGTACCGCGCCGTTTCCGCCGGCAGGTCACGAATACCTTCCTCTTTGCCCGCGACCATTACACGTGTCAGTATTGTGCGCGGTCGTCGGCGCAGTTGCGGCCGCGTGAATCCCTGACGCGCGACCATGTCGTGCCGCTGTCACGCGGCGGGTTGAACAGCTGGACGAACGTGGTTACAGCGTGCAGTAGCTGCAACACGCGCAAGTCGAACCACCTGCCGGATGAATGCGGCATGCAACTCGCCCATGCCCCGGTCGAGCCGCACTTTGTACATCTCTCGTGGGCCGTGCGGCGACTCACGCCAGCGCAGGCGAAATACATTCGCATGTTTTACGGAGCCAACGTCCTGCACCAAATCGAAGCGCTCGAACACCGGGGCCGGCAACTGGTGTAATTAGCGCCCGCGGAAGACTGGCGTCCTTCTCTCGTATGACCGCGTTTCACCGCCCAGCAGTCGCGCCACTAACGTCCGGACGCCGTGTGATATCGCGGTGCCCGGATTGTTTTTTCCGCCAATCGCCGGTTGCAGTTCGCCACGCAGCCAGCGATTCAACTCATCGAGGTCCGAGATCTGTAGCACCTCCACCTCGAGTGTGGCGCTGTAGTACTGTCGCTTATTCGACGCGAGCGCGGCGATCGGCACACGGGTTGGCCGGGCGACTGCAAGTTCTGCGTCTTCGATCCGCGAGAACTTTCCAAGTGGCAGTCCGCGGTCGTGCACGACTTGCACCACCTCATACATTTTCTCGAGCACGAGGTAATGCACATAAACCTCGAACTCGGTGCCCCGTTCGAATTCGTTGAACCAGCCGCCGACCGACCAAAGTTCGACGCGAAAGTGGAGTTGCGCCGGGAACCCCTGCAGGAGCAGTTCGCGCATACTGGGGCTGTTCAGCATATGGACCGCGCTTACTACCGGGCCTAAGGTTGCCAGTTCTGAGGCCGGGGGGAGGGCAATGTCGAGTGCCGGTAATTGTTGGGCTCGCGCGTCGCTCGCGCCCCCGAGCAAAATCCCGAGGGCTAGTGTAACGGCGAGGGGGCGCAGCCGCAGAACAATCACGCGCTAAAATCGCCGCTGAAGTCGCGCAAAAAACCGCACGGGTTCGCTGGCATCAGTCACGGCTTTTGTCACATACAGCCCGAGTCCGCCGAAGTCGAGTCCCAAACCAATGTCGGACTTGAAACTGCCCAGCGACGGAAGTGAACTCTTGCCGTACGTCACGGATCCGTCGGACGGTCCAACGAGCCAACCGCGTCCGGCATCGGCGAAGAGCACCCAGTCGGCGTGATGGTTCAACCCAGGGCGCCACCAGTCGTCCGGTCCATCGTCACGCAGCACCCCCGCGAGAAAGCGCGATCGCAGTTCGATTTGTGCCAGCGCTACACGGTCGCACTGGCCGGGCGACCCGCTCTGCACAATGCCACGAGAACACTGCAGAGCGTCATCATCGCCAATCACTTCGCGAAATGCATAACCGGGAAGTGTGCCGGGGCCGCCCACCGAAAACTTTCGCTGTGTGGGAAGCGCATCGCCACCGAGCCAGCCACCGGCAACCAAACGGAAATTAAGATTCGTGTTCGGCGAAATGCGATTAAATCGGCGCAGATCAAGCAGGCCTCGCGTGTACCTCACTCCTTCGGGGCCGGGAACCGCCAGCGGTAAAATGGCCGGGAAGAAGCCTGTAAAAATCGGCGCGCCCAAACGCGTCAGGCGTCCCGCACCGCTC
>JANYKA010000215.1 GCA_025358315.1 Gemmatimonadota bacterium
GTACCATGAAACACACCTCCAGGTTCCTCATGCTGTCAGTCGCCGCGCTGCTCGCGGCTGCGACGGCCCAAGCACAAATCTCCAACATTCGCCCGGCAGATCAGCGCGGCATCAATGTGTTTGAGACGCCCAAGACAGACTCGATGCCGTTTACCAAGCTCGCGTTCTCCTGGGGCGGAACGTTCACGCAGGATTTCCAGAACTTGACACATTCCAACACGTCAACGGCGGTGATGGTGGGCGAATGTTGGAGATTTGTGCTTGGGCCGTCGCAGCCGCGAGCAGCGCGGCGACTGACAGCATGAGGAACCTGGAGGTGTGTTTCATGGTACGTATTGTCCTTCAGCTCTTAAGGAGCAGGTCGAAGTGGACGTTCACTTTATCACGCACTTTCATCATTCCCATCATCAGCGACGGCGGCTTGACGCCGAACTGACTCATCAAAAACTCATAGCCGCCGGTGACGCGTAGGACGCCGTTACCGGCATCGTGCGCGATGGCAGGCATCGTGATCGGCTTGGCAGTGCCGGCAATCGTCAGTGTGCCGACCAACGTGATCGCGGCGCTGTCCGCCGACTTCGCCAAGTCGTAGCTCTCAAGACGGAATTCGATGTCGGCATGTTCCTTCTCCTTCATCGCGTTCCGCATATGCTCGTTCATGGTGCCGTTGGCGCAGTCCAGTTTCTCGACGGGCACTTTCAGCATCACACTGATCACCGCTTTCCCACCTGCAACGACCGCATGCCCGAGATCCGGCGCGGACGATTGGGCTTTAAGATTGATCTCACCGGCCTTGCAGCTGTAGGAGCGAACACTCGACGTGCCATCCACCCAGAGGCGGCTAGCGGGCTGCAGCGTTATGGGCTGATCTATCGCCTTCCAGCCAATGACAGCGACAGATGCAATGGCGACGGTAAGCAGGCTCTGTTTGAAGTTCATTTGCATTGTGAATCCTCCGATTTAATCCAGCAAGTCGCGCCCAATGAGGGCTTCGTGATAAGGAGTATAGAATCCGCATTCGTGCGAGTCTGTCGGGAACAACAGGGAGTTTTCATGGGCGATTTGACCACACTGGTGTCGGGGAATCGCCGCGAGGACACCGCGGCGTCACGACGGATTCGAGCATCAACACGCCGGTCCCGAGCATGGCCATGGTGCTCTCGATGCGCACCGGCAGTCGGCAGCGGTCGTCGGAGATCCAAAGGTGCAGGATTCCGTCGCCATTGTAGTTCGTGGCGTCTTTCACCCGCATTTCCAGCTCGACCGTTCTGAATTCTCCGGCTGGCGTAGTCAATGTCTCGCGTTTGACGATTCGCACGGTGGTTGGCGTGCGGCGCACATCGTAATGACGGTCGAACGAGTACATCGAATCCGGCAGTAACGTGATCGTCCGCAAAAAATAGATAAACGAGAGCTCATCAAGAGGCGCACCACTTACAGTAGTGCCGGAGTCGCCACGCGTACTGTTCCAGCGACGATTCTCCGGAGCGATTTCCACGCTCTCGTTATTAAACGAGAACGGCCGCCGCTCGTGCTTTTCAAAGCGAAGCGAGGCCATACGGCGCGGATCAATCCACGACTTGGTGTTGTCGTCGCCGCTCATAAACGCCCACCGCATATGAACGTCAAAGGTCGCCAGTATCGTCTCGGTGCCCCGCACGTCCACCGGACCCGTGACGGACATCACCGCACGGCCGCCGGCGCCGAATTTCGAGGCTCGAACGGTATACGTGAGCCGCTCACCGACCGCGAACGGTAGCGCATCATGCGTTTGCGCTTGGGCCAGTGATGCGAAAAAGACTGTGAGAGCCAGCCAACCGCGATTCATATCCACTCCGACGCGAGACAACGAGACATGAGTGAGTCTCGCCGCCGCGGGGGTTGGTGTCAGTCGGTGGATTTCCGGGGATCGTGTCGGTCGTTCCCCTACACGCGCTCAGCTTCCGAAAAGCGCCGCAGTGAGATGATCGGTGAACGCATTGAGCGTAAGCCGGGAGCCAAGCTCACTGGGCAAGCAGTCGACGAGGCGGCGCGTGTGCGTCACCAGCAGCCGCAATCGGCGATAACCTAGGCGATGGGCAACGGCGCGTGGTGACTCCCTTTTGATCACCACCAATTCCCACACCCGGGCCATGCGCGCCGTGTCGAGCAGGCTCGCGGCGCCATTAATGCCCGTGCGCTCCATCCAACGGTCGATAGTACGGCGGCCCAGTCCGGTCGTCCGCGTGAGATCATTGACCCAGCGCGGCATTGGACCGTTGCCGAACAGCGCCACGCTCGCCGTTTGTAGCGGCTCCGGAAACGCGCGCAAGCGCGATGCCGCGCGATTCAGCAGCAGTGCCGGCGCTGACGGTGAGAGCAGCGTGGTGAGTTTGCCGGCGACAAGTTGCGGGGCATCGTCAACGCCGCGAAGGATGAGCTCGTGCGATCCCAGCTCGGCCAACCGCACGACCCGGCGCGCGGCATCGGCCGTCAACGATGTGTAGAGCAACACCGGTACCGTGCATCGAACGAGGACCTCCAGCATTTGCTCGAAGTCATCAGGGGACAGCACGGCCGGATCGAGCACCATCGCATCGCACTGATGCTGGCGCAGCGCACGCATCGCGAGCCGGGCGTCTTTTTCGACCGACAAATGACGCTTCGGACCCAGAGCGTTTTCGAGCGCTCGCCGGGGGAGTTCGGGGAGCAGAGCGAGAATTCGCATGTGAGAATTGGAGATGATCGTGATCGTCCGGCAAGCGCCGCGACGGGTTCAGCTTCGTGAGCGTGACACTCTCTGTCAATACTGTCTCAAAAGCGTCACATCTTCGTCAGACAATGTCCTTGTTTGCGGCGTCACTGCCGGATAGCTTTGGAAACCTCACCCTGGGACGATTTGCGCCACGCCAATCGGCGGTTTCCAGGTGAATAGAAGGGCGCGAGTAGCTCAGCTGGATAGAGCGTCGGCCTCCGGAGCCGAAGGTCGTGGGTTCGAATCCCGCCTCGCGCATGCTGTACCCCTCCTCCCCTCCCTCGTACTGCACCGGCGCCGTTTCTTTCCGTCCTGTCGCGCCCCTTTCCACACCCAGTGGATATCTCCGAACTCCGACGTAAAGCTGTTTCCGACCTGCAAATCATGGCGGAAGGGCTCAACATTGAAGGCCTCACGGGCCTGCGAAAGCAGGACCTGATCTTTCGCATCGAACACGCCATGCTCGCATCGGACATTGCGTTGCGGGCCGAAGGAACGCTCGAACTCCTCTCGGAAGGATTCGGGTTTCTGCGTAGCGCCGACTGGAATTATCTCGCCGGACCGGACGACATTTATATCTCGCAGACGCAAATCCGCCGCTTCAATGTGAAGACGGGCGATACCATCCGCGGACGCGTGCGGCCGCCGAAGCCGTGGGAAAAATACCTCGCGTTGTTGCAAATCGAATCGGTCAACGGCGAACCGCCGGAAGCGATTCAGGGCCGGGTGCCGTTTGATAACCTCACGCCGCGCTATCCCGATCAACGGCTCCGCTTGGAGACAAAGTCCGGCGACCTGTCCATGCGGGTGATCGATCTCATTGCCCCGCTCGGCAAGGGCCAGCGCGGACTCATTGTGGCGCCGCCGCGCGCCGGAAAAACAATCCTCCTGCATAAAATGGCGAATGCGATCGCCGAGAATCATCCGGAGGTCACGCTCATCGTGCTGCTGATCGACGAGCGGCCGGAAGAAGTCACCGATTTCATCGCCACCGTACCGAGTGCCGAAGTCATCAGTTCCACCTTCGACGAGCCCGCGGCGCGCCATGTCCAAGTGGCCGACATGGTAATTGAAAAAGCCAAGCGGCTCGTGGAGTCGGGAAAGGACGTGGTAATCTTGCTCGATTCCATCACCCGCTTGGCTCGCGCCCATAACACCGTCACGCCAATGTCCGGCAAGATTCTATCCGGCGGCGTGGATGCAAAGGCTCTCGAAAAGCCCAAGCGGTTTTTTGGCGCGGCGCGGCGCATTAATGGTGGCGGATCGCTCACGATCGTCGCCACCGCGCTGGTGAGCACCGGATCACGGATGGACGAAGTAATCTTTGAAGAGTTCAAGGGCACCGGAAACATGGAGTTGGTGCTCGACCGCGAGATCGCAAATCGCCGCGTTTTTCCGGCCATTGATATGCTCAAGTCGGGTACGCGCAAAGAAGAACTGTTGCTCACCGACAAAGAAAAGAATCGCATCTACCTTATTCGCCACTTCCTCGGCGATATGGCACCAGAAGATGCGATTTCATTTCTCCTCAAGCGCATGAAGGCAACGGACAACAACGAGGAGTTTTTCCAGCGCATGGCCGAGGGTCAGTGACGAGCATCGCGCATCTCGGGCGATTGCTCGCCATTGATCTCGGTGATCGGCGCGTGGGGCTGGCGATCAGCGATCCGACGGGAACCATCGCGTCGCCCGCAGGATTTCTCGACCGCCGTCCGGGCAAGCGGCCGCCGCTCACCGCGCTTCTCGCCAAAGCTGTGGAATTCGAAGCCCTCGGCTTTGTGGTCGGACTGCCGCTGGATCAACACGGCGAAGACACGCCGCGCGCTGCTGAAGCACGTCGTCTGGCACTCGAGCTTACCACCCGGACATCGCTACCAGCGCACCTCGTAGACGAACGGTTCACCACCGCGGCTGCATTGCGGACGATCCGGGAAATGGAGGGATCGACGCGCGGCCGGAAAGGCGATGTGGATGCGATGGCGGCGACGATGCTGCTTCAGCATGCAATGAGAATTTTGCAGTTGGAAGGATCATGAGACGTTCGGCCGGCCGTCAGTCGATCTGGCCGATGATTGTCGCGTGTGTGATGGTCGGGCAGGTTGCAGCGTGCAGCGGTGATGCCGGCTCGGAAGTGCGGCTCACCATTCGCAAGGGCTCCCCGTTCCGCGAGGCAGCTGACTCGCTGGCAGCGCATCACGTGGTGCGCTCCGCACGGCTGTTCGGTATCTACGCTAAACTGCGCGGGCACGACCGTTCGTTGCGCTATGGCACATATGTACTTCGCGACGGCATGACATGGGAACAACTGCTCGACGCCCTGCGTGCAGGCCATGGGATCGTCCACAGCTTCACGATCCCGGAAGGGTTTACGATTGCCCAAATCGCGCCACTCGTAGACGACGCGCTCGACATTCCAGTCGATTCGTTCGATGTAGCAGTGCGCGATACGGCGCTACTGCACCGCCTCGATATACCAACGCCAACGCTCGAAGGTTATCTCTTTCCCGACACCTACACGCTCCCTGACGGAACGACGGCGCGTGACGCGGTCCGTGCGATGGTCGAGCGATTTGAGCAGGCATGGAAGCCGGAGTGGAACGACCGGCTGGCGGAGATCGCGATGTCACGCAACGACGTCGTTACGCTCGCGTCGATTGTCGAAAAGGAGGTTCAGCGTTCGGAAGAGCGCCCGGTGGTTGCTGCTGTCTATTTGAACCGGCTGCGCGCGCATATGCTGTTGCAGGCGGATCCGACGGTGCAGTTCGCCCTTGGCAAACGGCCGGGCCGCGTGCTGTTCAAGGACCTGCGGGTGGTTTCCCCTTACAACACGTACCGGGTGCTCGGGTTGCCGCCGGGCCCGATTGCCTCGCCTGGCGCCGCGAGCCTTCAGGCTTCGCTTTTCCCGGCGAAAGTGCCGTACCGGTTTTTCGTCGCCCACCCGGACGGCCATCACGAGTTCCGCCGCACGTACTCGGAACATCTGGAAGCGATCAAAATGGTTCGGCGCGCCGCGAAGGCGGACAGCACCGGGCATTAGCGGCAGTTATGAGATCCGAGGAAGAAAAAACGGCTTTGCCACGGATTTCCGCGGATTTTACGGATCAACACGGATAAAACTTTGGGGGAACTGCAACAGCTCGGGCCCGGATCGCGAATGACGCGCGGAGTTGTGCCCCCAGTGGTTATCCGTGTTGATCCGTTTAATCCGTTTGATCCGTGAAAATCCGTGGCAAGCAGTTTTTCCTTTACGTGGGCGCGAAAGCTGAGGGAAAAAACGGCTTTGCCACGGATTTCCGCGGATTTTACGGATCAACACGGATAAAACTTTGGGGGAACTGCAGCTTCAGCGGCTACTGCTAATCCGACAGTAAATCTTGCCGCAGCAACACCGCCGCGCGCAGATACACGTGCTTAAGTTCGTGCCGCGCCCTCGTGGTCTCAACGTGAATCAACACCCGGACACACCGCTTCAACGCGCCATCCACGGGGAGCTCCTGCGCGCACAGTAGCGCGATGTCGGTCCAACCGTAAAGCCGCGCCGCGTGCGCCGGAAACTCGCTTACCAGATCGGGCGTGGCAGTAAACACGACACTCACGATGTTTATTGAGCTTAGGTCGTTGTCGTTGAGCATTGCATCGAGGAGCTCGTGAACGGCTTCGCGGATGAGCAGTGGCTCATCGCGTTCCACCGTTGTTGCCCCGCGCAACGCACGCATCGCAAGTCTTGGCATGTGCATATTGTGTGGCCACGGCGCACCCCTGTCCACCAGTGCCCGTTTCCCCGCCGATGGAGCGCCGCTAGCTTGGGCAGATGATGCGCGATGCATACGCGGTGATTTCGGCGCGCGGCGCCAAGCGATGGGAGCAAGGGCACCCCTGGGTGTTCCGGTCCGACGTCGTACAACCCCCAACCTCTCCACCGGGCGCCGTGCCGGTGCGCGATCAAAAAGGTCGCGCCCTCGGCTGGGCACTATGGAGCCCCGCGTCCGAGATCTCCCTGAGATTGATTGACTCGGATCCTAATGTCACGATTGACGGCGAATGGTGGCATGGAACACTCCTGCGGGCCATCAACCGACGCGACCCTCTCCATACCCCCGATACCACGGCGTATCGCCTCGTGCACGGGGAAGGCGATGGCGCACCTTCATTGATTGCCGACCGGTTCGACCGGTGGATCGTTGTGCAGTTCCTGTCGGCCGGCATCGAGGCATTTCGCGCCGAGATCGTTGGCGCGCTACAAACCATCACGGGCGCCGAGGGCGGTCTGGCGCGGAACGACGCGTCGGTGCGCAGCCGTGAGGGTCTGGAGCGGAGGATCGAGCCGCTCTGGGGCACGGTGCCACAAGAGATCGAAGTCGCAGAGTACGGAGTGAAATTCCTTGCCGCGCCCCATGCCGGACAGAAGACCGGCGCATTTCTGGATCAGCGCGAGAATCGTGCGCTCGTTGGCAGCGTGGCGCGTGGTCGCGCCCTCGACATGTTCAGTTACCACGGGTCGTTCGCGCTGCATCTGGCGCGGAGTGCCGAAACGGTGACGGCAGTGGATAGTTCCGGGCCAGCGCTCGAGCGGGCGCGAGAGAACCTCGCACTAAACGGTCTGACGAATGTGACACTGACCGAAGCCGATGCATTCGAGTTTCTCCGTACCGAAGTCGCGCGCGGCGCGCGCTACGATACGATCGTGCTCGACCCGCCGGCGTTCGCGAAGAACAGGGCTTCAGTCGACGGCGCCATCCGGGGCTACCGCGATATCAATTTGCACGCGATGAAATTGCTCGAGACCGGAGGCCTGCTCTATTCGGCGAGTTGCAGTTACCATGTCACGAAGCCGCTCTTCCTGCAGATGATCCAGGACGCGGCCGCCGCAGCCGGCCGGAGAATTATTTTGCGGGCGATCACCGCCCAACCGTTGGATCATCCGGAAGTAGTGACGATTCCGGAGACGGGGTATCTCAAGGGCGTTCTGGTCGAGGCGGCGGACTAATAAAGCAGAGGCGAGTGCAGCGTGCAGGGTGCGGCCGCTCGAGATCAACGCTGGCAGTGTGCGCAATAGTACGTCGATCGCCCTGCCTGCACGATCCGCTTGATTTTCTTTCCGCACCGATTGCACGGCTCGTCCTCCCGATCGTACACCTTGAACGGCGTTACCCGCCCGCCTGTGCGATAGTGGCCGGCATTCCGCACCCCATCGGCGAGACCAGCGCGAAGACCAGTCAGCAGGCGTTTCACTTGTGCGAGCGACAGCGCACCGGCAACAGCGGACGGACTGATCCGGGCCCGCCACAACGCCTCGCTCGCGTAGATGTTGCCGATACCGGCAAGAACGCGTTGATCAAGCAATGCTGTCTTGATGGGCCCGCGCTTCGCAGCCAGCGAGAGGCGAACGGCGCCGCCGGTCAGTGCGGGGTTGTCGGCTTCAGGGCCCAGCGCGAGCACCGGGGGCCGTCCCGACGCGTAATAGCGCACCGTGCACAATGCCCGCGAGTCCGTCAGCGATATGCGCGCGCCATCGTCGAGGTCGAACGTCACGCGGGCAAATCGCGGCAGGGGCTCGGACACGCGGGTGAATTCCCAGTCGCCGTTCATCCGGAAGTGGATGTGGAGTAAACCACCATCGATCAGATGGATCAACTGGTGCTTCCCACGCCGCTCAACACGCACCACACTTTGTCCGGAAGCGCGGCGGATTGCATGCGGCGGTAACTGCCTCCGCTGCGACGGGTGATGCGCCGCCAATGTCAACAACGTGCGCCCGAGAATTATGGATCGCAGTCGGACGGCGGCGGCTTCGACTTCAGGAAGTTCTGGCATTGTCATCGCTCCGGCGGTTGACTTTGCCCCATCGCGTCGGGCATCCTCCCAGTGTGAACACTCCGCGCCCGGGCGACAGCACAACTTCCGATCCGCAACGCGCGCGTACCTCAGCGGTGCAGCGAACACTTGGGCTTGTGCTCGTTCTCAACGTTCTTGTGCTCGGCGTCAAAATCGTGGTATCGGTGCGAACGGGTGCGCTATCGGTGATCGGTGCCACCGTGGAGTCGTCACTTGATGCAATGAATAATGTCATCGCGATGCTGTTGGTGGCACTGGCTTCCCGCGGCCCCGACGAAGATCACCCGTATGGGCACGACAAGTTCGAAACGCTCGGTGCGTTAATGATTGTTGGATTTCTGTCAATTTCGTGTTTTGAGATTTTGCGAACGGCCGTCACGCAACTCGTCCACCCGCAGTTGCCCAACACGCCTTCTTCGTTCGAACTCCTGTTACTTGGTTCTACCGCATTTGTGAATCTGATTGTTGTCTGGTACGAGCGTCGTAAAGGCCGGCAACTGGGCAGTGCCCTGTTGCTGGCCGACGCCGCCCACACCGGGGGAGACATTTTCGTCACCGTTTTGGCTTTTATATCCTTGTTGCTGACTCGCTTCGGCTACGGAAGGGCCGATCCATGGCTGGCGATCATCGTGGCGCTAATAATCGGGTGGAGCGGATATCAGATTCTTCGCGTGACCGTTCCTATTCTGGTCGATCAGCGGGCTGTCGACGGGTCGGAGCTCCGCCGACTGGTAGCGGCCATTCCGGGAATCACCGGAGTGCCGAACGTCCGATCGCGAACGTCGGCGTCCGGTGTATTATTCGCCGAAGTGACGATCTTGTGCGACGGTACATTGTCGGTGGCCAAATCCCACCAGTTGGCCGACGCCGCCGAAGCGGCAATCCGTGACACCCTGGGAACTGCGGACGTCACAGTTCATGTGGAGCCTTCATGAATCACCGCGCACCGCGATCACTACGACACGAATACGAGAGGTACAACGAACGCGAGATCGAGGCCTATAAGGAATCGGTCTCGCGCGCCCACCTGTGCGGCATTGCAGATATCGCCGCCGCGGCGCTCGAAGGGCAGTTGCAACTCGGCATGCGCGACGTGCTTTTGGCCGCAGAGGTGGACCGCATTATCGCGCGCCGCCTGAAGATTCCGAGCTTTGATACGTGGCGTCGCCGTCGGTTGCGCAATGCATCCGAGCCAATGCGACCCGAGTATTGGGGACTGCGCGCCGACACACCGCTCGCCCATGCGATTACCGTTGCCTCGAAGTCCGCTCCGGTCATCGTGAGCGGAGCACGCGTGCAGGGATCGGCGCTGTATTTGGCCGCGAACGGCTGTCAGGTCACGGCGATTGAACCGGAACGTGACGCCGTTGATCGGGTGTTGCTCGCGGCTGAAGAAGCCGGGCTCGAATCGCGCGTGCGTGGCGTGATGACCGATCTGAGTCAGTGGTCGCCGGACGGTCCGGTGGCCGCGGTAATTTTTACTCCGGCCGCATTCGCCGGCCTGACGGTTCTGGAACGCGAACGTGTTATTGCCGCGTTGCAGCGGGCCACCACGGATGGCGGCATACATTTGGTGGAGACAATCGTCTCCGGCCAGGACGCAATTACCGAGGATGAACTTCGTGCCCGTTACAGCGGCTGGGATGTGTCATTTGTGCAAGAGCCCGGTGCGGCACGGACGTTCCTTGCAAAGAAAGGCTTGATGTAGCAAAAAGACACAGAATTCCAAAAAATGTGTGTTTTTCTGCGACAGCCGGCCTGAATCAGGCCGGCTTCTTTTGCCTTAAACCATTACAGCACAAGAGTTTATGCTACAGATGTAACTGGCACCATGTCTGCAACGTCAATATATCGAAAGTCACATCACTTCTATATAAGTACCGCTATATGCTGGGGAACTATGGCACAACGTCGATCAGTCGAAATTGAACAGGAACCGGTAGGCATCGTGATCTCGGGCGGGAGCCGCGCTGAGCCGACTCCGAGGTTCACTGCTTATGTGTGGGGTCCGGTGCCGACGCCGGAAATCGAAGAGAGCGGGGCGTTGGCGGAAGTGTAGCCGGACGCCATCGCTCATGCTGGAAGAAAGACAGAAGGGAGCCGACGCAAGCGCCGGCTCCCTTTTGTGAAGAAAAGAAGAAAAAAACTACTTCTTCTTTGCGGCCTTCTTCTTCGTGGCCTTCTTCTTTGCAGCCTTTTTCTTGGCAGCCATTGTACTATCTCCTGTTACGGAGTGAATTCCCTGGCGATCCCCCGGTGGATCGCTGGGTCCC
>JANYKA010000220.1 GCA_025358315.1 Gemmatimonadota bacterium
ATTACCGGAATCACCGGCCAAGACGGGTCGTACCTCGCCGAGTTGTTGCTCGGCAAGGGCTACCGCGTCATCGGAATTGTTCGCCGAAGCTCGACGACGCCATACGACCGAATCGCTCACCTGGTCGATCGGATTGAACTCGTCTCCGCGGACTTGCTCGACCAAACGTCGCTGTTCGATGCCGTTGGCGATGCCAATCCGGACGAGATCTACAACCTCGCCGCGCAGAGTTTCGTCGCCGCCTCGTGGACCCAGCCGGTGCTCACCGGCGAGTTCACCGCACTCGGCGCCACGCGCATGCTCGAAGCCATGAAGCGCGCCGCGCCCAAGGCGCGGTTCTATCAGGCCAGTTCGAGTGAGCAGTTTGGTCAGGTGATCGAGACACCGCAGCGCGAGTCCACGCCGTTTTATCCGCGATCGCCGTACGGTGTCGCGAAAGTGTATGCGCATTGGATCACGGTGAATTACCGTGAATCGTTCGGGCTGTATGCGGTAAGCGGAATTTTGTTCAATCACGAAAGTCCGCGCCGCGGCCTGGAATTCGTGACGCGCAAAGTCACCGACGCCGTCGCGCGCATCAAACTTGGTCACGCGACCGAAGTGCGTCTGGGCAACCTCGACTCGCGCCGCGACTGGGGCTTTGCCGGCGATTACGTCGACGCGATGTGGCGCATGCTCCAGCAGGACAAGCCCGATGACTATGTGATTGGCACGGGCGAGACCTGGTCGGTGCAGCAGCTGTGCGAAGAAGCGTTCTCGCACGCCGGTCTCGACTGGCGCACCCACGTGAAGCTCGACTCCCGGTTCATCCGTCCGGCAGAAGTGGATTTGCTCGTCGCCGATCCGTCAAAGGCGAAGCGGGCGCTCGGGTGGGAACCCACCGTGCGCTTTTCCGAGCTCGTGCGGATGATGGTCGATGCAGATCTCGCGCGTCACCGCGCGGGGCCTGGCCACGGCTGACGTGAACGAGACCGCCGTGCGACGGGCGCTGGTCACAGGCGCGGGCGGCTTTGCCGGCCAGTGGCTCTGTCGCGATCTCGCGCGGCACGGATGGCACGTGACCGGCAGTACGCTCGATGGTGAGCCGGGGCATGACATTCTTGCGCCTGACGATCACGCGATGGTCACCTGGCGCACCGAAGATCTGCGCGACCCGTCGGTCCGCCGCGCCGCACTCGATGCCGCACAGCCTGACGCGATTTTCCATCTTGCCGGGATGTCGTTCGTCCCTGCCGCCGGCACCGACCCCATGCGGGCCTTTGATGTGAACACTGGCGTCGCGGTCGCGCTGCTCGCCGATGTGCGCACCCGCCGCGCCGCCGGAACGCTCGATCCGGTAATGCTCATGGTCGGAAGCGCCGAACAGTATGGCCGTCACGACTTCGCCTCGATGCCAATGGGCGAGGAAGTCGACTGTCGTCCGCGCACGCTGTACGCCGCGACGAAGATGGCGCAGGAAATATTCGCGCTCGAGGCGTTTCGTTCGGATGGCGTGCGCGTGATCTGCACGCGATCGTTCAACCACAGCGGTCGCGGGCAGGCAAGAAGTTTTCTGATCCCGGCGCTCGTCGACCGGGCGCTCGCCGTGCGCAGTGGCGGCCTCGATACCGTTCCCATCGGCAATACCGAAACGATGCGCGACTTTTTGCATGTCGAAGATGTCGTGCGCGCGTATATGCTGCTCGCCGAACAGGGGTTGCCCGGCCAGGTCTATAACGTCTGCAGCGGATTGGGTGTGACGGTTGGCGATCTGGTGTTCGAGGTACTCAAGGCGGCACACGTCAGCGCGCCTTTGGTTGTTGACTCAGCATTGCGTCGTGAAGTGGACGTGCCGTTTCTCGTCGGCCGCAACGATCGGCTGCGCGCCGACACTGGATGGGCGCCACAGCGCACCCGCGCCGATATCATTTCAGATCTGATCAATGCCGCGTCGCACTGACATTCATCGCATTCTGCTTATTGGCTCCGGACCGATCATTATTGGGCAGGGCGCCGAGTTCGACTATTCCGGCACGCAGGCGGCGAAGGCGCTGAGAGAAGAGGGGTACGAGGTGATTCTCGTCAACTCGAATCCGGCGACCATCATGACGGATCCGGAAATCGCCGACCGCACCTACATCGAGCCGGTCACGCCGGAGTTCGTTGAGCTGATCATCGCCCGCGAAAAACCGGACGCGCTGCTGCCGACCATGGGCGGCCAAACCGCGCTGAATGTGGCGATGGCGCTGCACGAAAATGGCGTGCTGGCGAAGTACGGCGTCGAGCTGATCGGCGCAAATGCCCGGGCCATATCAGTCGCTGAAGATCGCAAATTGTTTGGCGAAGCGATGGTGAAGATCGGCCTCAAATGTCCCGAAGGGCGCATCGCCACTACCTGGGACGAAGCACTCGCCATCAGCGAATGGACGGGCTTTCCGGCGATTATCCGCCCAGCCTTCACGCTCGGCGGTTCCGGTGGCGGCGTGGCATACAATCGCGAGGAATTCGAGGCGATTTGCCGGCGCGGCTTATCGGAAAGTCCGATTTCACAGGTGCTGATCGAAAAATCATTGATCGGCTGGAAAGAATACGAACTCGAAGTCATGCGTGACCACGCAGACAATGTCGTGATCGTCTGCTCGATCGAGAATATCGATCCGATGGGCGTGCACACCGGCGATTCGATCACGGTCGCGCCAGCGATGACGCTCAGCGATCGCGAGTATCAGGTGATGCGAGATGCGGCCATCAAGGTCATCCGCGAGATTGGCGTGGATGCCGGCGGGTGCAATATTCAGTTTGCCGTCAATCCATTGAACGGCGATATGGTCGTGATTGAGATGAACCCGCGTGTGTCGCGTTCATCGGCGCTGGCGTCGAAAGCGACCGGGTTTGCGATTGCTCGTATCGGCACGAAGCTCGCAGTGGGCTATCGGCTCGACGAGCTCCCCAACGACATCACGAAAACCACACCGGCGAGTTTTGAGCCGGTCCTGGACTACGTGGTCGTGAAGTGCCCGCGTTTTGCATTCGAGAAGTTCCCGGGTGCGAATGCGACGCTCACGACGCAAATGAAGTCCGTCGGTGAATCGATGGCGATCGGGCGCACCTTTAAGGAAGCGCTACAGAAAGGGCTGCGCGCACTCGAGAGCGGACGCACGGGCTGGGATATCGCCGAGCGGCTGCAGGACGACCGGTTGCCCGACGACAGCTTGGACACGCTGCGCGGTGCGCTCGCGACCCCGACACCCGAGCGCATTTTTCAGATCAAGCGCGCGATGGTGGCCGGGCTGACAGTGGACGAGATCCACCGCATCACGGGTATCGACCGCTGGTTCCTGTCGCAGATGCAGGAGCTGGTCGAGGCCGAGCGGGAGTTCGCCGTGCTGAAACAGGTTGATGCGAATGCCATGCGGGCCATGAAGCGCCTCGGTTTCGCCGACGTGCAGCTCGGGGCACTCCGGGATCAGACCGAAACGCAGCTGCGCGAGCAGCGCTGGGCCATGGGCATTCGTCCCGTATTCAAAATGGTCGACACGTGCGCCGGTGAATTTCCGTCGAACACGCCGTATCTCTACTCCACATACGAAGACGAATCCGAAGCACCGCGCAGCGGCCGCAAGTCGGTGATCATTCTTGGCAGCGGTCCCAACCGGATCGGGCAGGGTGTGGAATTCGACTACTGTTGTGTGCGCGCCGCGATCGCCCTGCGCGAGAGTGGGTATGAGACCATCATGGTGAATTCGAATCCGGAGACGGTCTCCACCGATTACGACACCAGCGACAAATTGTATTTTGAGCCGCTGACGCTCGAGCACGTGCTGGAGATCGTCGAGCGTGAACAGCCGGTGGGTGTGATTGTGCAACTTGGTGGCCAGACGCCACTGAAACTCACGCGCCCGCTGGAAGCAGCCGGCGTGCGGATACTCGGCACCAGTCCGGATTCAATCGACACGGCTGAAGATCGACGCCGGTTTGAAGCTATTGCCCGCAAGCTTGGCATCGCGCAACCGCCAAACGGCACGGCGACCAGCGTCGACGCTGCCGTTGAGATTGCACAACGCATCGGATATCCGGTGCTGGTTCGACCAAGCTATGTGCTGGGTGGTCGGGCGATGGAAATTGTGTACGACGAAGTGTCGCTTCTGGATTATTTTGTGCGTGCCGTGCGGGTGAGTGAAGACCGTCCGGTGCTGATCGATTCGTTTCTCGAGGACGCATTCGAGGCGGACGTCGACGCGATTTCCGATGGCACGCAAGTGGTGATTGGCGGCGTGATGCAGCACATCGAAGACGCCGGAATTCATTCCGGTGATTCGGCCTGTGTGTTGCCGCCCTATAACATCACGGAGCGCGATGCGGCCGTGATGCGCGAGCACACCGTGGCGTTTGCGAAGGCCCTTGGTGTGGTGGGTTTGATCAATGTACAGTACGCGATCAAGGACGGGATTGTGTACGTGCTAGAGGTGAATCCACGTGCCAGCCGCACGATTCCATTTGTATCGAAAACCATCAATATCCCGTTGGCCAGCTACGCCGCGCGAGTGATGCTGGGTGAGACGCTCGAGCAGATTGGCTTTACCAAGGAAGTCATTGCGCCGTACGTAGCTGTCAAAGAAGCGGTATTCCCCTTTTCGAAGTTTCGGGAGTTTGATCCGATTCTCGGGCCAGAAATGCGTTCGACCGGCGAAGTGATGGGCGTTGCCGACACGTTCGGGATGGCGTTCGCCAAGGCCGAACTCGCCGCCGGGAATGGGTTGCCGCTGCAAGGATCTGTGTTCGTGACGGTGAACGATCACGACAAGCCGGCCGCCGTTGGCATTGCCAGGCGGTTTCACGAAATGGGTTTCACGATCAAGGCCACCAGCGGAACGGCAGACTATCTGCGAGCCCGTGGCGTGCCATGCGACCTGGTGCACAAGGTCAGCGTTGCCCGGCCGAACGGTATCGATCTGATCAAGAATGATGAAGTGCAGCTGTTGATCAATACGCCCTTGGGCAAACGCGCCCAGAAAGATGATTATTCACTGCGTCAGGCAGCGATCGGTCATCGGATCGCGTATACCACCACACTGAGCGCGGCGAGCGCGGCGTGCGATGCGATTTTGAGTTTGCAGGCGCATGCGGCGTCGGTGATGTCAATACAGGAATGGCAGGCTACTATTTAGTGGCGAGTGTTGAGTGGGAGTAAGAGTGCTGAGTGCGAGACTAGTGGGAGAGGCCAGTGGGAGAGGAGTGGGAGAAAGTAGTGGGAGACAGGTGTCTCTGTTTCTCCCGTCCTGATTCGCGCTTAACTTCGGATAGCGCTAGACTCCCACTATTATCTCGCACTCCTCTCCCACTAATTATCTCGCACTCCTCTCCCACTAATTATCTCGCACTCCTCTCCCACTACAGTCTCCCACTAGTCTCGCACTCAGCACTCTTACTCCCACTCAGCACTCGAAAATGTCCATCCACGAAAGCGCCTACGTAGATGAAGGCGCCCAGATAGGCGAAGGCACCAAGGTCTGGCATTTCTGCCATGTCATGCCCGGCGCGGTCATCGGCAACCATTGCTCTCTTGGACAAAATGTTGTCGTGATGGGTGGCACCAAAATCGGCAACAACGTAAAAATCCAGAACAACGTCTCGATCTACGAAGGCGTCGAGATCGAAGATGATGTCTTTTGCGGCCCGTCGATGGTGTTCACGAACGTCGTGAACCCGCGCAGTCATGTGTCGCGCAAGCATGAATACCAGCGTACGCTGGTGCGCCGCGGCGCCAGCATTGGTGCGAACGCGACGATTGTCTGTGGGGTGACGCTTGGGGAATACTGTTTCATTGGCGCTGGAGCGGTCGTGACCAAAGACGTTCCCGCGCACGCTCTGGTGGTGGGCGTTCCCGCCGGCATTGCGGGCTGGATGTGCGAATGCGGCGTGAAGCTCCAAGAGGGGTTGCTCGACCTCACCTGTCCGGCCGACGGCAAGCGCTATTCGCGCCGTGGTGACAAAGTCACCCGAACGACGGACGAGACCGAATGACGCCGCCCTCCCAGCGCGATTTCCGGGTCGCGCTCGTCGGCTGCGGTCGCATCGCGCAGAACCACTTCGATTCCGTCAAGCAGATTGACGGCCTGTCGTTCACCGCGGTTTGCGACATCGTCGAGTCGCGGGCCAAAGATGCCGGAGAGCTTCTCGGGGTGCCGTGGTTCACCGACTACGAGCGCTTGCTGCGCGAAGCCGAATGCGATGTCGTGGTAATCGCCACGCCGAGCGGATTGCATCCGCAGCACGGAATTTTGGCGGCTAAAGCGGGGAAGCACGTCATTAGCGAAAAGCCGATGGCCATCACGCTCGCATCGGCGGACGCGCTCGTGCACGCCTGCGACGATGCGAAAGTCCAGCTGTTTGTGGTGAAGCAGAATCGCCTCAATCCACCAATTCAGCTGCTGCGCAAGGCCATCGAGAAAGGACGCTTCGGCCGGATTTACCTCGCTAATACGACGGTACGGTGGACGCGTCCGCAGGAGTATTACGACCAGGCAAAATGGCGCGGCACGTGGGAATTCGACGGCGGTGCCTTTATGAATCAGGCGTCGCATTACGTGGACCTGATGCAATGGCTTTGCGGTCCGGTGGAAAGCGTCGTCGCCAAAACCGCGACGATGGCCCGCCGGATCGAAGCCGAAGATACTGGCGTTGCCGTACTGAAGTTTCGCAGCGGCGCACTCGGCACGATTGAAGTCACGATGCTGACGTATCCGAAGAATCTCGAAGGATCGATCACCATACTCGGCGAGAAGGGCACGGTGAAAATCGGCGGCACGGCGGTGAATAAGGTGGAGCAGTGGCAGTTCGCGGATGCAGATGAAGATGACGCGCTGATTGAGTCGGCCAGTTCGACTCCGCCCACCGTCTACGGTCTCGGCCATTTGGGGTACTACCGAAACGTGCTCGCAGTGCTGCGGGGCGAAGCGACTGCGGATACGGATGGCCGCGGCGGCCGAAAGTCGCTGGAGTTGATCCTCGGCATTTACGAAGCCGCGCGCACCGGCACCGAGGTCTCGCTTCCGCTCAAGGTGTAGGTATTGGTGTAGGTCCGTGCGGTCCGCACCCGCGCTCCGCGCGAGACTCGCTACGTGTAAACGGATGACCACGGATTTTTTTTGGGGGAACAGCAACTCGCACAGGACGGGTAGTTCCCCCAGTTTTTTATCCGTGTTGATCCCTTGGTAAATCCGTGTAAATCCGTGGCAAAGCCGGAAGACTCAGGATCAAGAAGACGTCCGAGGTAGCACTCGATTTCGTCCATCTCCATGTTGATCCTTTGGTAAATCCGAGAAAATCCGTGGCCCAGCCGTTTTACCCGACCACAAAACGATGCCAGTAGTGGCACTCGATTTTGACCCATGTCGGTGAGATTTCTTAAAACTGACGCCGCGAGCCGAAGCGAGACCCTCGGGCCTGCCCGTGCGCGTTGACTTCACCCTCGCGCAGGGCGATTTTTAACGGTTCTGTACACGCAAAATCGCCCAGCCTAACATCACAAATCTGCTATCCATGGCCGTCCCGCTCCTCGACCTCCGCGCGCAGCACGCGCTGATCAAAAATGCCGTCGTGTCGGCGATGATGCCGGTCGTTGACGATCAGGCATTCATTCTCGGCAAGCCGGTCGCGCAACTCGAGGCTGAAGTCGCCGCGCTGTCCAATACCAAATACGCGATCGGCTGCGCCAATGGCACCGACGCCATTCTCCTCGCCATGCGCGCCCTCGATATCGGGCGCGGCGACGAAGTCATTACCACGCCGTTCACCTTCTTCGCGACCGCCGGCACGATTCACAATGTCGGTGCCACAGCGGTGTTCGTGGACATTGATCCCAAGACGTACAACATCCGCCCCGATCTTGCGGCTGCCGCGGTGACCTCCAAAACAAAGGCGGTCATCCCGGTTGACCTCTATGGGCAGATCGCCGCCATTGAGCAGGTCCGCGCGCTGCTCCCAACGATGCCGATCATCGAAGACGCTGCCCAGTCGATCGGCGCCCGTCGCAAAATTAACGGCACCTGGACGATGGCTGGCGAGACCGCAACCATCGGGACCTTCTCGTTTTTCCCGTCGAAGAATCTCGGTGGCTACGGCGACGGCGGCATGATGGTCACGCAGGACGAGACCATCTTCAATCGACTGATGCGTTTGCGAATGCACGGTAGCCTCAAGACATACTTCCACGAGGAAGTCGGCTACAACTCCCGTCTGGACGCGCTACAGGCAGCCATCCTCAGTGCCAAGCTGCCGTACCTCTCCAGCTGGAGCGCCAAACGACGCGAAAATGCGGCGTTCTACAACGCGGCGTTCGCCGATGTCAGCGATATCGTCACTCCCTTCACCGAAGCAGTGAGCGAGTCGATTTTCAATCAATACACCATCCGTGTACCGCGTCGTGACGATCTCAAGGCGCACCTCGCGGCCAAGGGTATCGGCCACTCCGTGTACTATCCGCTGCCATTGCATTTGCAGCCGTGCTTTGCCTACCTGGGATACAAACAGGGGGCGTTTCCGGAGTCCGAGAAGGCGTCGCACGAAGTGCTGTCGCTGCCAGTCTACCCGGAGTTGACCGCGGCACAACTTGACGAAGTGGTGGCTGGTGTACGCAGCTTCTTTGGCCGCTGAGACGCGCGCCATGACTGCACAGGAAACCATGAAGTCGAAGTTGCTCGGCAAGATCGCCGATCGTACGGCCGTCACCGGTGTGATCGGGCTCGGCTATGTCGGGCTGCCGCTGGCCATGGAGTTCTGTGAAGCGGGTTTCACCGTGCTCGGTTTCGACGTGAGCGAGCGCGTGGTCGCCCTTTTGATGCGCGGAGCATCGCACATTCAAGACGTGCCCGCCGCACAGATTGCGAAGTTCGTGACGAGCGGCCGCTTCGTTGCGACCACCGACGAAACAAAACTGCGCGACGCCGACACCATTTCGATTGCCGTCCCGACACCGCTCGCCAAAACGCGCGACCCGGATATGTCGTACGTGATTGCTGCTGCCGAAACCGTTGCCCGCAACGCCCGCCCCGGAATGTTGATGGTGCTCGAAAGCACCACATATCCGGGGACGACGCGCGACGTGATGCAGCCGCGGCTCGAAGCACGCCATCTCACCATTGGCACCGACGTGTTCCTCGCATTCTCGCCGGAGCGCGTGGATCCGGGCAATCCCGTCTGGCATACCAAGAATACGCCGAAAGTCCTTGGCGGCATCACGCAGGCGTGTACCGATGTGGCGGCGGCACTATACGGCACGTGTATCGATCACATCGTGCCGGTGTCGAGCCCCGAAACCGCCGAGTTGGTGAAGCTGCTGGAGAATACGTTCCGGTCGGTGAATATCGGACTCGCCAACGAGATGGCGATCATCTGCGACCATCTCGGTGTGGATGTCTGGGAAGTCATCGACGCGGCTGCGACGAAACCGTTTGGGTTCATGAAGTTTACGCCCGGCCCCGGAATCGGCGGCCACTGCATTCCACTCGATCCGCATTATCTCGCGTGGAAAATGCGAACGCTGAATTACAAAACGCGTTTCATCGATCTGGCAAGCGAAATCAACTCGGCAATGCCCGACCTCGTCGCCGGCAAGGTCGCGCTGGCATTGAATGACGAAAGCAAGTCGGTGCGGGGCAGTCGCGTGCTCGTTCTCGGTGTCGCCTACAAGCGGGACATCGATGACATGCGCGAGAGTCCGGCGCTCGACGTGATTCGCTTGCTCGAAGAGCGCGGCGCGCACGTCGCGTATCACGATCCGCATGTTCCAAAGTTTCAGGACGAAGAAAAAGAGCATACCGGTGTAGCATTGACGGACGCCGAAATCGGGCGCGCCGACGTTGTCGTCATCGTGACCGATCACAGTGCGATCGACTATCAGCACCTCGTCGATACGGCCCATCTGATCGTCGATACGCGAAATGCCCTGTCAAAGACCACGCCATCAAAAGCACGAATCGTCTCGTTGACGCCGCGGGCCGTGAATGGTGAGCTACCCGCGGCGACGGCGGCGTCACGATGAATATTACGGTCGTTGGCACGGGGTACGTCGGCCTCGTCGCCGGCGCCTGCTTCGCCGAGACGGGCAGTCAGGTGGTCTGCGCCGACGTCGATCAAAACAAAATCGACGGACTGAAAAAAAATATCCTGCCGATCTATGAGCCCGGCCTGAATTCGCTCGTCGAGCGAAATCAGGCACAGGGGCGGCTGGTGTTTACGACCGACGTCGCGTCGGCCGTCAAGAGTGCCGAGGTGGTGTTCATCGCCGTGGGTACACCACCGGATGAAGACGGTTCGGCCGACCTGTCCCATGTGCTCGCCGTGGCAGAGACGATCGGCAAGAATCAATCACGCGAGCTGGTCGTGGTCACCAAATCCACGGTGCCGGTTGGCACGGCAGCAAAAGTACACGCGGCCGTCGCCAAGTACGCCACGCAGCCGTTCCACGTCGTGTCGAACCCCGAATTTCTCAAGGAAGGCGCCGCCGTCGACGATTTTCTCAAGCCCGATCGCGTGGTGCTTGGTGTCGACAGTGACTTCGCCCGCAGCGTGATGGCCGAGCTCTACTCACCGTTCGTGCGTACTGGTAAGCCGATCATTTTTATGGATGTCCCGTCGGCCGAAATGACGAAGTATGCGGCGAACGCGATGTTAGCGACGCGGATTTCGTTCATGAATGAGATCGCCAATCTCTGTGAAAAAGTCGGCGCGAATGTCGACCTGGTCCGGAAGGGAATCGGCAGCGACGGCCGGATTGGTCCGTCGTTCCTGTTCCCCGGTCCCGGATATGGTGGCTCCTGTTTTCCGAAAGATGTCAAGGCGTTGCTACATACGTCCGAGGATCGTGGCGCGCCGATGCTGGTGCTGCGCGCGGTCGAAAATGCCAACGACCGTCAGAAGCAGCGATTGTTCGAGAAGCTCCACGGCGTGCTTGGCGCCAGCCTCAAGGGATCGCGCGTCGCTGTGTGGGGCCTTGCCTTCAAAGCCCAGACAGACGACATGCGGGACTCGCCGGCCCTCACGTTGATCGAGTCCCTCCTCTCGGCGGGCGCGACCGTGACCGGCCACGATCCGGCGGCGATGCACGAAGCTGAGCGCCGGCTGGGTACGAAGATCCGCTATGCAAAAACAAATTACGACGCGCTCGATGGCGCTGACGCGTTGATCGTGGTCACCGACTGGAACGAGTATCGCTTTCCTGATTTTGCCCGCATCAAGGCGGCGCTCTCGAAACCGATTGTGATTGATGGCCGCAACTTATACGATCCGGCGAAGATGGCTCAGCTCGGATTCACCTATCGTTCCATTGGGCGGGGTTCCGAGTGAAAGTATTGATTACCGGCGCTGCCGGATTTCTTGGATCGCATCTGACGGACCGGTTTTTGGCCGACGGTCATTCGGTTATTGGTGTCGACAATTTTATTACCGGCCATCCGGACAACGTCGCACACCTTGCAGGCAACAGCCGTTTCTCGCTGATGCGCCATAATATTTCTGAGTACACCTCCGTCGATGGACCACTCGACGGGGTGCTCCACTTCGCCTCGCCGGCGAGTCCGGTGGACTACCTCGAACATCCCATCCAGACCCTCAAAGTGGGATCGCTCGGCACGCACAACGCGCTGGGCATTGCGCTGGCGAAAAAGGCGCGATTCTTTCTCGCCTCCACCAGCGAAGTGTACGGTGATCCGCTCGTGCACCCGCAGCCGGAAAGCTACTGGGGGAACGTAAACCCTATCGGCCCGCGTGGTGTCTACGATGAGGCCAAGCGTTTTGCCGAGGCAATGACGATGGCGTATCACCGCTTTCACGGCGTCGATACGCGCATCGTTCGCATTTTCAATACCTACGGCCCGCGCATGCGCCCGCGCGACGGCCGTGTGGTCTCGAATTTCATTGTGCAGGCACTCAACAATGAACCGCTGACCATTTACGGCGATGGATCGCAGACGCGGTCGTTCTGTTTTGTTGACGACGAAATCGATGGCATCTATCGCCTGTTCAACAACGGGGATTCGGCACCGACGAACATTGGCAATCCCGTGGAGTACACAGTGAAGCAGCTCGCCGAGATTGTCGTGGAGTTGACGGGCACACCGTCGCCGATCGTGTATAAGCCGTTGCCCGAGGATGATCCCAAAGTGCGCCAGCCCGACATTACACGTGCCCGGACGATGCTCGGCTGGGAGCCCAACGTGGATGTGCGGGAAGGTGTTCGTCGTACGATTGAATTTTTCCGGACGCTCATTGACTCGCCGCGCATGACGGCCCGTCGATGATCCGTTTTCATTCAGCTCCACCGAGAACCGCCGCGATACCGCGGGGTATTACATTGGGGAATATGGGTTTCCGACGCTATCGAATCAGTATGGTCGCCACGCTTGCGTGTGCGCTTATCAATGCCTGCTCGGCGAGTTTCCAGCCGAAGCGCTTTCCGACGACCGCACTCCTGTATAAGGCGTCGATGGGAGAGTTCCAGAAGAAGCACTGGGAGAACGCCGTGACTGGCTTTGAGCGGCTGACGCTCGATCTGTCGGCGCGCGATTCGCTGTTGCCGCTCTCGTATCTCTATTTGGCGCGTGCGCACGAGCATCTGGGCGACTATTTGCTTGCCGGGCAGAGCTTCAGCCGCATTGCTGAATCATTTCCGGACGACACCCTCTCCGACCATGCACTCCTGTGGGCTGGCGACGCGTATATGCACTTGTGGAAGAGCCCACAGCTCGACGCAACGTACGGTGCGATCGCGCAGACACAGTACCGGCTCCTGCTGAACCTGTATCCGACCTCTGCGGTGCGACCGGCCGCGGAAAAGGCGCTGTTGCGAATTGATGAGCAGATGGCGGCCAAAGATTACGACACCGGCATGCACTATGTTCGCCGGCGCGCGTTCGATTCGGCGCTGATCTATTTGAAAGATGTGGTCAGGAATTTTCCGAACACCAATCACGCGCGCGATGCGATGCTCCGGATGGTCGAGGTCTATCGTCGACCGGAAATGGGATACAAAGAAGAAGCAGCCGAGATGTGCACGGCACTCCGTGGCGCGTATGTCGGGGACGCTGAGGTGCTCAAGATGTGCGGCCCGATGGTGGCCGCCGATTCAGCCGCGGCCAAGCTCCCGCCAGCAGGTGTCCGCAAGCCGGCTATCCCGCCGCAGCGGTGAACTTCGCACTCTGCATACCACGGAGCGCGGCGTGCGCATTGGCATTTTCGGCGGAACTTTCGACCCACCCCATCTCGGGCATCTGAGCGCCGCTACCGACGCTTGTGACGCGCTGAAGCTCGACCGTTTGTTGTTCATACCGGCCGCCCAACAGCCGTTGAAAGTCGGCATTGTTACGGCGCCCGCGGCCGACCGTCTGGCCATGACCCGACTCCTGGCTGCGGGTGATGCCAGAATGAGCGTCGACCCCATCGAAATCGACCGGGGCGGGTTATCTTTCACCGTCGAAACACTGCGCACCCTTCGGGCGCGCTGGCGGGACGATTCGGCCTTGGCATTGTTCCTGCTTATTGGAGCGGACGTGGCTACAACCCTGCCGAAGTGGCGCGAGCCGGAGACGGTTGGAGCGCTGGCGGAGATCATTGTATTGACGCGATTGGGCGGGTCGGATACCCCGCCAGTGGGACGGCCGCTGGCGACGCGGCGTGTGGATGTTTCGTCGACCGGGATCCGGGCGCTGGTGCGCGCCGGAGAGTCGATTCGCGGGTTAGTGCCGGACGCCGTGGCCGACTACATCGCCGCGGCTGGACTGTACCGATAACGGAGTGGACCTAAGGAATGTTTAATAAATTGATCGGGGCGGTATTCGGGTCGAGGCATGAACGCGAACGAAAACGCGTGCAGCCAATCGTCGACGATGTGAACGAGGAGTACGCGCGCCTGCAGTCCGTGTCCGACGCGGAGTTGCAGGGGCAGACGGCCAAGTTCCGCGCTGTCATCGAATCCCGTACCGCCGAGCTCCGCGGGCGTATTGATGCGCTGAAGGAATCCAAACGTGTTGCCGCCGATCCTGGCGAGCGTTCCGACATCGATACCGAACTTGGTGGCGCCGACGGGCAAGGGGGTGTCGAAGCGGCGTATCGTGAGACGCTCGCCGAAGTGCTCGACGAACTGTTGCCCGAAGCGTTCGCCACGGTTCGCGAGGCGGCCCGACGACTGCTGGGCACCGCCGTGCAGGTTACGGGGCAGCCGATTACCTGGGATATGGTGCACTACGACGTGCAGCTTATCGGCGGTGTGCAGTTGCACCTGGGCCGCATCGCCGAAATGGCGACGGGTGAAGGCAAGACGCTGGTGGCGACGTTGCCGCTGTATCTCAATGCGCTCCCCGGCCGCGGCGCCCATCTCGTCACTGTGAACTCCTACCTTGCCCGCCGCGACTCGCAGTGGATGGGGCATCTCTATACGTACCTTGGGCTCACGGTCGGTTGTCTGGACGATACCGAGGCGGGGACGCCGGAGCGTCGTGCCGCCTACGAGTGCGACATCACGTACGGCACTAACAACGAATTCGGATTTGACTACCTCCGCGACAACATGGTGGTCTCGCTCGAACAGCGCGTGCAGCGCAAGCACGTCTTCGCAATAGTCGACGAAGTGGACTCGGTGTTGATCGACGAAGCCCGCACGCCGTTGATTATTTCCGGACCGGTGGGAAACGAGAGCGACGGTGATTACGCACTGCATAACTCGTCGGTTGCGCGACTCGTCCGCAAACAGACGGAGCTCGGCAACGATCTCGTCGCCCGGGGTGAAAAAGCCCTCGAGGCCGGCGATGCGAACGCCGCTATGCTGGCATTCTATCAGGCGCAACTTGGCGATCCCAAGAACAAGCGTCTGATGAAGATGATGCAGGAGCAGGGTGTCAAGGCGCTCGTACAGAAAATGGAGCTGGAGCATATCGCCGACCGGAAGCAGTCGGCGAACAAGCAGACCTATCGCGACCTCGAAGAAGATCTGCTCTTCGTGCTCGACGAAAAGGGCCACAGCGTCCATCTCACCGACCGCGGCGTCGAATTTATGTCACCGGGCGATCACGACGCATTCGTGCTCCCCGACATCTCGACGGAGATTGGCCGCATTGAGAAAGATCACGACATGGACGCGGCCGCAAAGCTCGACGCCCGTGCCGTGATTGAGCGTGAGTACGCGAGCAAGAGTGAGAAACTCAACATCGTGCACCAACTTTTAAAGGCGCACGCCCTGTACGAGAAGGATGTGAACTACGTCGTGCAGGATGCACAGGTGCTGATCGTCGACGAGTTCACCGGCCGCACGATGCCGGGCCGCCGCTGGAGCGAAGGGCTCCATCAGGCCGTCGAAGCCAAGGAAGGGGTGCAGGTGAAGGGCGAGACGCAGACTCTCGCCACGATCACCATTCAGAACTACTTCCGTATGTTCGAGAAGTTGGCGGGTATGACCGGCACCGCCGAGACCGAGGAGACGGAGTTCTTCCAGATCTACGGTCTCGAAGTGTCGGTGATTCCGACGAACCGGGAAATCATTCGTGACGACCGGCACGACCTCGTCTACAAAACGCGGCGCGAGAAATACAACGCGATCGTCGATGAAACACGGCGGCTCCACGAGCTCGGGTTCCCGGTGCTGGTCGGCACCACGAGCGTCGAAGCATCGGAGACTTTGTCACGGCTGTTCCAGCGCGGCGGGGTCGTCCACAACGTATTGAATGCGAAGTATCACCAGCGCGAAGCCGAAATCGTTTCGTTCGCTGGTCAGCCGGGCGCGGTGACCATTGCGACGAATATGGCCGGCCGCGGTACGGACATTAAGCTTGGTGCCGGCGTAACGATTTCCAAACCGTCGGTGGTGAAGGACGTCGACAATAAGGATGTGGACGTCACGGAGTGCGGTGGTTTGCACATCATTGGTTCGGAACGGCACGAATCGCGCCGCATCGACCGGCAGCTCCGTGGCCGCGCCGGCCGTCAGGGCGATCCGGGCGCGACGCAGTTTTTCCTGTCGCTCGAAGACGACCTCATGCGGCTGTTCGGATCAGACCGCATTGCGAAACTGATGGACCGGATGGGCGCAGTGGAAGGCGAGATGCTCACGCATCCGCTGATTACCCGCTCGATCGAACAGGCACAGAAGCGCGTCGAGCTCCAGAACTTCCAGAGTCGGAAGCGGCTGCTGGAATACGACGACGTGATGAACCAGCAACGCGAAGTGATTTATTCGCTGCGCTCGTTCGCGCTCGATGGTGGCGAAGAGCTCAAGGGCGAAGCGGTCAAGATGGTCGAGCAGGCGGTGGCCAAGCGCATCGAGACTTCGCTCGCTGATCAAATCGATCCGCTGGAATGGGACGTCGAACTGGTGCGCCAGGACCTGCTGATGCACTACCTGCTGACCGTGCCGTGCTTCGAAGAGAGCGGCACCCGTCCGGCGACCGTTGGCGAAGCAAAGGAGCAGGGGAGCGTTGCCGGCGAAGGGGCCTTCCAGCGGAAGTTCGCTTCGCTCGGCGATTTCGCTTCGCAGGTGCTGGCGCTGGTGATGCTCAACGTCCTCGACGAGAAGTGGAAAGATCACCTTTACGATCTCGACCAGTTGCGCAACGCGATTCACTATCGGTCGTGGGGGCAGAAAGATCCGCTGCTCGAATACAAGCAGGAAGCGTATTCGATGTTTGTCGATTTGATGGGCGATGTGCACCACACGTTCAGTGAACGGTTCCTGCGCGTGCAGTTGGATTTCGGCACCAACGGTCCGTCGCTGAGTGACGGCACGCGGCGTGAAGCACCGGCAGCACCTCCGGCGCGCCGGTTCAACGCGCTCGGGGTCGCCGAATCGGCGGGGACGGACCAGGCAATGGACTTAGGGCCGAGCGAGTCGCCGTCGGATGGCATGTCGGTGCGACCCGAGCCGACGATTATCGGTGCCGGTCGCGGCGTGCGCTCGTTGTCAGGGAATGCGCCGGCTGGTGACGTGGATTGGACGACGGTGGGTCGTAACGATCCTTGTCCTTGTGGGAGTGGGAAGAAATTCAAGAAGTGTCATGGAGTTAATAGTTAGCGTCTGGAACGGCTTGCTTTGACTTTCGTGGTTGCGAATTTAAAACGGCTTTGCCACGGATTTACGCGGATTTGTTACGGCGATTACACGGATACGGCTTGGGGGGAACTGCCCGACGTCCCTCATTTCAGATCCGTGTTGATCCCTTGTTCCATCCGTGGAAATCCGTGGCGCAGCCGTTTTTTCTTTGCTCGTACTCGAATGCCGGTCGCGCAGAGGAGTTAGTTAAGAGATTCAAACGGCCTTGCCACGGATTTACGCGGATTTTTTACGGCGATAACACGGATACTGCTTGGGGGGAACTACCCAACGTCCCTCATTTTAGATCCGTGTTGATCCCTAGTTCAATCCGTGAAAATCCGTGGCTCAGCCGTTTTTTCTTTGCCCACACTCGAGCGCCGCTCGCGCGTTCCAGAATTTGGACTTGAGTTGTTAGTGAAGAGATTCAAACGGCATTGCCACGGATTTACGCGGATTTGTTACGGCGATTACACGGATACGGCTTGGGGGGAACTGCCCATCGTCCCCCACGTAAGATCCGCGTCAATCCCCTTTGTTCAATCCGTGAAAATCCGTGGCGCAGCCGTTTTTCCTTTGCCCGCCCTCGAACGCCGCTCGCGTGTTACAGAATGCGTGAGCAATGATTCGATAATGGTCGTGGCTAGCGTCGCCATTACGATAGGCGCATGCCCGACTTTCTTGCATCGCCGCCCTCGATCGCCATCCGCATCCGGGAACTGCCGCGCACCGAGCGCCCGCGCGAGCGTCTCAAGACCCTCGGCGCGCAGGCACTCAGTTCAGCGGAATTGCTCGCCATCCTCATTGGCTCCGGAAGCGCACGTCACTCGGCGCTGACCATCGCGCACGAGGTCCTGGCGCGCGCTGATGGATCGTTGCGGCGTGTCGCCGGCCAGCCCGTCGCCGCATTGACCGGCGTACACGGACTTGGATCGGCGCGCGCCGTGGCGATTCACGCCGCGCTGGAGATTGGCCGGCGTCTGTCGGCAGAGTCCCGTGACGATGGAGCGCCATTGCGGGCGCCGCGCGACGTCTGGGCGGCGTTTGCGCCGCGGCTGGAAGATCTGCCCGTTGAGGAGTTTCACGTGGCGGTGTTGGATGCGCAGCATCGACTCGACCGGGATCTGACCATCACCCGGGGAATCCTGAACTCCTCGTTGGTGCATCCCCGCGAAGTATTTCGGGAGGCGATCGCCGAACGGGCGGCGGCGATCATCCTGGTGCACAACCATCCGAGCGGGGATCCGACGCCGTCCGCGGACGACAAAGCGATAACGTCGCAGTTGGTGGCGGCCGGGCGGTTACTCGATATACCGGTGGCGGATCATGTGATTATTGGGCGGGGGAGATACGTCAGCTTCGCTGAGGCTGGACTCCTATGAAACAGTGGGAGTGGGAGTAGGGTGGGAGTATGAGTGCGCGTGCAGCGTGAGTGGGAGTATGAGTGCGCGTGCAGCGTGAGTGGGAGATCGAGGGGCGGCGGGCCTTGACTCTCTTGTTGGCCGCGGCGATATAACGAAGGATGACCGCCACCGCGCTCGCTGACATTATCCCCGGCTGGGACCTCGGCAGCGAGGCGCTTCCTGAGCGCCTCGACACCGATTTGCTCGCGCGCGCCTATCGCTTCAGTGAAAAGGCGCACGCCGGCCAGACCCGCCGCAATGGCGATCCGTATGTGACGCATTGCGTAGAAGTCTCGAAGATTCTCGCCGACCTGCAACTCGATTCTGTCACCGTCGCCAGCGGGCTCATTCACGACGTCGTCGAAGATACCGCTGCCACGGTCGAGGACGTCGAGCGCGAGTTCGGCCGCGAGATCGCCCAAATCGTCGACGGCCTTACGAAAATCGGCCATCTCCCGCTCACCAGTACCGAAGAGCGGCAGGTCGAGAACTACCGCAAACTGCTCCTGTCGATCGCCAAGGACGCGCGCGTTATCCTGATCAAGCTTGCCGACCGCCTGCATAACATGCGGACGCTCGAGTATATGGAGCCGGAGAAGCGGGTCCGCATTTCGCAGGAGACGCGCGATCTCTACGCGCCGCTGGCGCATCGCTTCGGCCTCGCAAACATGGAAGCCGAGCTCGAGGATCTGGCATTCAAGTTTCTCGAACCCGACGAATATCATAACCTCGCGAAACTCCTCGTCCAGAAGCGCGCTCAACGCGAAAGCCTGATCGACGATATGGCCGGACCGCTACGCCAGCAACTTGCCGAAGCGGGGATCAAAGTCTACGAAGTCAGCGGTCGCCCCAAGCATCTCTGGTCCATCTGGAAAAAGATGCAAAAACGCGACAAGCCGTATGAAGAGATTTACGACTTGATGGCGATTCGCGTGCTCGTCGAAAATGTCCAGGAGTGTTACCACACGCTCGGCGTGATTCACGGTGAGTGGACGCCGTTGCAGGAACGCATTAAGGACTACATCGCGAGTCCGAAGTCGAACGGGTATCAATCGCTGCACACAACGATTTTCGGACCGAGCCAGACGCTGTTCGAAATCCAGATCCGCACGCAGGAAATGCATCGGACAGCCGAGTACGGCATCGCGGCGCATTGGAGTTATAAAGAAGGGCGAAAGGAGAACGACGATCTTGATCGCGCCTTGCACTGGTTCCGTCAGGTACTGGAGCTGCAGCTCGACGCCGAGACGCCGGCACAGTTTCTCGAGTTCCTGAAGCTCGATTTGTATCAGGAAGAGATTTTCGTGTTTACGCCCACCGGCGATGTGATTCAGCTGCCGCGCGGTGCAACGCCAATCGATTTCGCGTTCGCGGTGCACACGCAGCTCGGCCTTCACACGCAGGGCGCAAAGGTCAGTGGCCGCATTGTACCGCTCTCGCGCGAACTGAAAAATTCCGAGACCGTCGAGATTATCCGGTCGCCCAATGCCCGGCCGAGCCGAGACTGGCTGGCGCATGTGCGGACGGGCCGGGCGCGCCATCGCATCCGGCAGTGGCTGCGTCATGAGGAAGAACACACGTCGATGAAAATCGGCGAGGAGATTCTCGGGCGCGAACTCAAGCGGCGGCGCCATCCGCAACTCAACGATGATCAACTGACCATCGCTGCGGCTGAACTCAAGCTGACTGACGTACACCATCTCTTCGCGTCAATCGGTCAGGGCGATGTGAATGTGACGCAAGTGCTGCGGGCGATCTATCCCGACTTCGACGCCCGGGACGACTCGGCGCTGAAGCCGAGTCCGCTCGAGCGGCTGATCGACCGGATGAAACGGACGGGCACGTCGAAAGGCATTCGCATTCAGGGCGTGGACGGATTGATGGTGCGGTATGCGCAGTGTTGCCAACCGGTACCGGGTGATAAGGTGGTGGGGTATGTCACGCGCGGCCGCGGCGTGAGTATTCATCGCGGCGATTGTCCGAATTTATTGTTCCTCGCGCACGAGCCGGAACGCCGTCTGGATATTGATTGGCAGCAGACGGAAGGGGAGCGGTTTGTGATTCGCCTGGCGATCGATGGGAATGACCGGCGGGGACTGTATGCCGACCTTGCACAAGCAGTGAGCGCGACGGGCACTGATATTCGATCGCTGGAATTGAAGACGACCGATGGAAGGGTGACGGGCTCGGCGTTGGTGGAAGTCGAGAACCTCGCGCATCTTGAGAAGATCGTGAAGGCCGTGCGGAGGGTGAAAGGAGTCAGTGAAGTGGCAAGACGGGAAAGAATTACTTCAGACGAATCGTAACGGCAGTTTTTCTCTCCCACCAACCTCCCACTAATACCTCTCACTCCTCTCCCACTTCTATCTCCCACGAGACTCGCACTCAGCACTCCTACTCCCACTCAGCACTCAACACTTAAAGAGGCCCCAATTGGCGCATACTGTCCTGCTCATCCACAGCTACTTCCGCTGGCTCGTCCTCGTCGCCGCTTTTGTTGCAGCAGCGAAAAACGCGATCGGCTATTCTGACGGCCGGGCCTGGTCGCCGGCAGACCGTCGCCCCGGCCTGTTCCTGATGATTGCGATCGACGTGCAGTTCCTGATCGGCATCGTCGTCTACGGCCTCAGTCCAATCACCAGGGGCGCAATGGCGGATATGGCGACAGCGATGAAAACTGCCGACGTCCGGAAGATTGCGGTCGAGCATCCGACCCTGATGCTGGTGGCGCTGATCCTCGTGCACGTCGGCAATGTGGCGTCGCGAAAAGCAACGACGGATCGCGCGCGGTTTGGACGGGCGGCGCTGTTTTTTGGGATTGCGCTGTTGGTGATGTTTTTGGGGATTCCGAAGTGGGGAATAGCAAGTTGAATGAGTGTTGAGTGGGAGTAGGAGTGCTGAGTGCGAGGCTCGTGGGAGATAGGAGTGGGAGAGGAGTGGGAGGTATCAGTGGGAGATCAGTGGGAGAGAGAAACAACAATCTCGCTCTCCCACTTTCGTCTCCCACGCCTCTCCCACTCCTATCTCCCACGAGTCTCGCACTCAGCACTCATTCTCCCACTCAGCACTCGTCCTCCCACTCCCACTGCTTTGTAACACTGCCCGAACAAACACCGACAGTATATGTTTAGTTCATGCCGTTCGACCTCCACTCCCCCTTCACCCCTGCGGGTGATCAGCCAAGGGCCATCCTTGAACTGACGGCCGGGCTGGAGCGCGGCGACCGTTTCCAAACGCTCCTCGGCGTTACCGGTTCCGGCAAGACGATGACCATCGCCAATGTCATCCGCAATTGGGGTCGGCCCACGCTGGTGATGTCACACAACAAAACACTCGCCGCTCAGCTCTATGGCGAACTGAAATCATTCTTCCCCAACAACGCCGTCGAGTACTTCGTCTCGTACTACGACTACTACCAGCCCGAAGCGTACGTCCCCTCCAGCGACACCTATATCGAGAAGGACGCCTCGATCAACGACGACATTGATCGGCTCCGCCTGCGCTCGACGTCCTCGTTGATGGAACGCGACGATGTGATCATCGTCGCCACCGTCTCGGCCATTTACGGATTGGGCGATCCCGTCACGTATCGCGAGACGATGATGACGCTGCACAAAGGGCAGAAGATCGCCCGCGACGACATTCTCCGGTCATTGGTGAAGATTCAGTATTCGCGCAACGACGTCGCGTTCGAGCGCGGCACCTTCCGCGTGCGCGGCGATACCGTCGAGATCTTTCCGGCCTACGAAGAGCAGGCCGTGCGCATCGAGATGTGGGGCGACGAGATCGAGAAAATTTCCAAGGTCAACCCGCTCACCGGCGACACGATCACGCAACTGCAAAAAACCGCGATCTATCCGGCTAAACATTTTGTGACCACACGGCCGACGCTCGAGCGGGCGATCGCACTCATCCGCACGGAACTCGCCCAACAACTCGGACTGTTGCGGGGTGCGAACAAACTCCTCGAAGCGCAGCGTTTGGAATCCCGCACCAATTTTGATATCGAGATGATGCTGGAGATCGGTTCGTGCCCTGGCATCGAGAACTACTCGCGACACCTGAGCACGCGGCAAGCCGGCGACCGCCCGGCCACGCTGTTTGATTATTTCCCGAATGATTTTCTGGTCGTCGTGGACGAGTCGCACGCCTCACTGCCGCAAATCGGCGGCATGTTCAATGGCGACCGTGCGCGAAAGACCACGCTGGTCGAGTATGGCTTTCGTCTCCCCAGCGCGCTCGACAATCGTCCACTGATGTTCGACGAGTTTCTCTCACTGACGCCGCGCGCCCTCCTCGTCTCGGCGACACCGGGCGATCTCGAACTCAAGCTCTCCGAAGGCGTGGTCGTCGAACAGATCATTCGCCCGACCGGTTTGATCGATCCGGAAATCGAAGTGCGACCCGTGCGCGGCCAAGTGGACGACCTCCTCCACGAAATCCGGTTACGCGAGCGCAAGGGTGAGCGGGTGCTGGTCACCACGCTCACTAAACGCATGGCCGAAGATCTTGCCGACTATATGCAGCAGGTAAAGGTTCGGGTGCGTTACATGCACTCCGACATTGACGCCATCGAACGAATGGAAATTGTCCGCGGCCTCCGGCTCGGCGAGTTCGATGTCCTCATCGGCATCAACTTGCTCCGCGAGGGGCTCGATATGCCCGAAGTGTCGCTCGTGGCGATTCTCGACGCCGATCAGGAAGGGTTCCTGCGCAGCGATCGCTCGCTCATTCAGACCATTGGCCGGGCCGCGCGCCATATCAACGGCCGGGCGATTTTTTACGCTGACCGGATCACCGGCTCGATGCAACGCGCCATGGACGAGACCACTCGCCGTCGCGAAATCCAACGGGCCCACAATGTCGAGCACGGGATCACGCCGCGCAGCGTGACAAAGAGCGTCGAAGAAGTGCGGTTCATCACCCGGGTTGCCGACGCCCGGGAAGGGCGCGAGGAACGCGAGGGCGATCGCACATCGCGTCGCAAAGAGAAGAAGGTTGCCGAAGCAGCGGCGCACTACGGTACAACCGATTTGCCGGGATTGATCGCGCAACGCGAGCAGGAAATGCGGGAAGCGGCGAAGAATCTCGATTTCGAAACGGCGGCGCGGCTCCGCGATGAATTGTTCGATATCCGCGCGAAGATGGATGGCACCCGCAGTGAGCCACGGCGCGGTTATGCCAAGCGCTGATTTCACCCTGCCGGAATTAGTGGCGTGGGGCGAGTCGTTCGGATCGCGACTCGAACCGCCCGCAGTCTTTACTTTCAGCGGCGATCTCGGTGCCGGGAAGACCACGCTCGTCCAGGCTATCTGTCGCGGCTACGGCGTCACCGAGTCCGTGACCAGCCCGACCTTTGCACTGGTCCACGAATACCACGCCCCGAAATCCATTGTTCGACATCTCGATCTGTATCGGTTGAAGGGAGTCGACGAACTCGCGTTGATCGGTTGGGACGATTCGGTTTTCGGTGACGGAGTGGCGCTTGTCGAATGGCCGGAACGTGCCGGCGATGAGTTGCCTGATGATCTCGGCGCCTTTCGCCTCGAGCACATCGCGGGCGCGCCGGACAAACGCCGGCTCATCTGGTGAGCGGTCCGTTGCTCACGCTCGCGCTCGATGCGAGCACGTACATCGGAACCGTCGGTGTACTGCGCGATGGCGCGGTCATTTCCGAGAGTGCCGCGGCGATGCGCGGTGCAGACGAAGAGCGATTAATGCCCGCGGTTATTGCAACACTTGCCGAGGCGGGATGCACGGCCGCAGACGTCCAGCGCGTCATCTGCGGCGCCGGCCCCGGGAGCTTTACCTCTCTGCGTATTGCCGGAGCGATTGCCAAGGGGATCGCCTTCGGAAACGACGTTCCGCTTTTTGGCGTGTCTTCGCTGGCCCTGATCGTTGCCGGTTACCGGCCGTCATTGAAAGCCGGACGGTATCTCGCGTTGCTGGATGCGATGCGCGCCGAGCGGTATGCGTCGCTGTTTGATGTGTCCACCGACGGCGTGATACGCGAACTCGAATCGCTTGGGCGCATTGCCGACGCCGATATTGCCGCCACGTGCGAACGGCTCGGCGCGCAACCGATTGGCCCACGGGAGGCGATTGAGGCGGCGCCGCATGCACGGGGAGTGGCGTCGCTGCTCGAGTCCGTGATTGCCGCCGGCCCGGTTTCATTGGACCACTGGGAGCCGGCTTATGGTCGTCTCGCTGAGGCGCAGGTGAAATGGGAAGCGGCCCACGGTCGGGCACTGTCGGTGGACGACGCGTGACGAAGGGGAAGAAGGGGAAGGAGGGGATTGAAGTCACCATTCGCGCCGCCACCGAGTCCGATCTCGCCGCGATCCACGCGATCGAACTCGCGTCGTTCGCCGATCCCTGGGCCATCACGGGCTTTCGCGATATGATCGAACATTCGCGCGCGCGGGTCGAGGCGGCGATTGATAGCAAAGGCACGCTAATCGGTTATGCAGTGGCGTGGTACGTCGCCGACGAAGCCGAAATCGCCAACGTCGCCGTTGCGCTGGCGATGCGGCAACGGGGCATCGGCACCAAATTGCTCGACCGGATACTCGAAGCCGCGGCAACGCTCGGGGCGCGCACGGTTTTTTTGGAAGTGCGCGAATCGAACCTCGCTGCCCAAAAGTTGTACGCGTCGCGCGCCTTCGCCGTCGCGGGGCGTCGCAAACTGTACTATCGTCGGCCGGATGAGGACGCACTCGTCATGCGGCGCGTGTTGTAGTGTCTGTGCAGGCCCGGTCGGGCAGCGGGCAGCGTGCAGCCCGTTTTTTGCGCGGTCGGGCAAGCGCATTCACTCCTTCGGGCCTGCAAGTGGCATCCGTGTGCCATCGGCCTGCCCGGCCCATGGCACACGGCAGCCACGGGGCCCTGTGGAGCGAATGCGCTCGCCCGACCTCCCAGCCCACGAGCGAAGGTGGGAAGGGCAGGCCCGAAGCGAGATCCTCGGGCCCGGCCGCGCACACAGAAGCGAACTCCCTCGGGGCCGACCGCGCACACAGCAGCAACACAGCTAGCCCATTCGTGCGATCCCCGTTCGGGCGATGGACGCGCTCTCAAATCGACGCAACCATTAGCCAATCCCACGAGAGGAGTCGCCAATGCGTCCCCGCGCTTCGCACGTCATCGCCATCACGCTGCTCGCCGCATCCGCCGCCTGCGCGCCCGCACCCAAGGCCGCCGATGCCGCAGCCGACAAACAGCCGACCGCGTCCGCCGTCGTAACCGACGACAACTCGCCGCAGTCACTCGCCGACGGCAAGCGCATTTTTCGCGAAGACACTTTTGGCGACGAACAGTTCTGGACCGATACGCTGCATCTCAACGACGTCATCGAGAAGGCCGTCGATCCGACCACCGCGCTCACCGTCGGCCTCAAAGTTGATGCCGATGTGCCGCCGCCGGGAATATTAAAGAAAGTCGATCTCAAGAGTCCCGCGACCACCGTCGCACTGCTCAAGATGAATGCGATCGTCGGCGTTCGCGCCACCGTTGATGCGAACAACCACATCACCCGGCTCGGCGTCACCTGCGCACTCTGTCACTCGACGGTTGATAACTCGGTGATGCCCGGCATCGGCCATCGCATGGACGGCTGGCCCAATCGGCAACTTAACGTCGGCGCGATTATCGCCCTCACGCCGGCGGTCACCGCGGCGCAGAAAGCCGTGTATAGCTCTTGGGGGCCGGGGAAGTACGACCCGCGCTACAACATCGACGGGAAAAACAATCCGCTCGTGATCCCGCCGGCCTACGGCTTGGCCGATACAAAGAACGAGACCTACACCGCCGAAGGCCCGATCTCATATTGGAATGCCTACGTCGCCGTCACGCAGATGCACGCCCACGGCACCTTCATCGACGACCGCCTAGGCATTCGAATTGAGCAGACGCCGGATATGGTTACCGCAAAACTGCCGGCGCTACGCGCGTACCAGCACAGTCTGGCGGCACCGGCCACGCCGGCCGGCAGTTTCGACATCGCCTCGGCGGAACGCGGACATCGCTTGTTCGATGGATCGTGCGCGAGCTGTCACATCGGCGGGAAGGGAACGGACAACAACATCGGCGTGATGCACGCGGCGGCGGAGACGGGAATGGACAATGCGTACGCGTTGCGCACGGCGAACAAGCAGTATCGCACGACGCCGTTACGCGCACTGTGGCAGCATGCGCCGTATTTCCACGATGGAAGCGCCGCGACGTTAGCCGATGTTGTCTCGCACTACGATCGCGTTCGCAAACTCGGGCTCACCGCTGCTCAGCAGCACGATCTCATCGAATACTTGAAGTCTCTTTAGCAGTCGACCGCTGCGGGCTCGCTTGTCCGCATTCTGCGTTTGCGCGCACGGTCGGGCAAGCGCACTCACTCCTTCGGGCCTGCAAGTGGCATCCGTATGCCATCGGCCAACCGGCCCATGGCACACGGCAGCCACGGGG
>JANYKA010000117.1 GCA_025358315.1 Gemmatimonadota bacterium
CGAGACGCATGTGCGCGTCAATCAGCAAATCGCTGTCGAACTGCTCTTCACCGAGTCGCACGACGGTATCGAACACATCAGAAGCCACCGCTAACTGGCCCCGTTTCTCCAATAGTCCGGCGTAAGCAAACAATCGCGGCAGAATCGGCTGCGCATCGACTTCGCGCAGCGTCTGCATCGTGTTCACCAGCCCCAGCAATACCTCGCGCAGGGGATCCGTTGCCGGCAACGCCATAATTGCGGAGCGCGCCGACTGTACACTCACCGATTCCGGCTCGACAATTATCGATCCGGCCAACAGCCAATGATCCACCATCCGCAACGACAAAAGCCCCGCGGTCGCTGCAAGCGCCGATGGACTTTGCTCCTCGTGATCACAGAGCGCTTCGAAAAACGCCAAGTGCTTTAGCAACGGAACGGATGTGCCGGAACGTTTGGCCAAATGACAATTCCTGACGAGGTGGGGTCGATTACCTGACCGATAACCTGACTAGAGTGTTCACGCAATGCAACACTAGGCGGTCGTAATTGCGCCATCTGAGGTGATCAGCATAGCCCAAAATGCCTGCTATTTGTTGCCGCCAGCGCTCTTTTTTGCCGAGCTTCCGGTCACGTATCGCTCCCCCGTTTTGTCTAACTGGTCGAGCGCCTTTTCGAGGTCATTTCCGATCATCTGAATTCGCGGCAACGACCGCGGGTTGAACTTTCCGTTCATTGGACTCAGGGCCGGTGGCCCCGAGACCTCGAGGATCGCATCGAACGCATACGGAACGTCGCGCTTGCCTTTGGGATCGTGCCAAACCCCTCGCGATGCCAGAGCGCGGTTTTTCGGCCAAATGCCGAGTGGCAACGCCAACGTTCTCACTTTATATCCAGCGACTGCGGAATCGATGGCCAAGACGCCTCGGGCAATTTGCTCCTGAACGACCGCGTCGCTGTATTTCGCCAAGTTGGCATGCCAAAGCGTGTGGCCACAGAGTTCAAATCCCTGATCGGCGAGAAATTTTACCTTTTTGAATCGCCATTCAGTCTTTTGCCCTTCGATGCCCTTTTCGCCAAAAAATGCGTGTCCGGCAGCCGCCCCCGAGAGTAGGCAAAAGGTTGCCCGGTTCCCCCAGTCGGGGTGCTTTCGATGGAAGTCGAGCCAAATGCCGACGCCACTATTTGGGTCGATCTCGACCTGCCCGTTTTTTTCTATGTAGCGAAACTGGCCCGGCGAGGCATCGTCGAACGTAAATATCACCGGCGACGTCCCTGCGGGGATGTCGATCTTCTTGTCCACCAGCTGTGCAACGGTGATCGGCCGATACCCACGTGCGTATAGCAGCTCAAGATCGTGGCGAAAATGCTCCGCCGACCGGCCCCATCGGCTGTCTTTGTCAGCGATGAGATGGTATTCGAGAATGGGGACGCGCCCCATCTCATTAGCCGGGCGTGCGCCCTGCGCGATGGCGGGCGCTGCAGCGAACGCAATGGAGACGGCAAGAATTATCAAGCGATTTGGCATTCCGAAAAATAGATCAATGCCAACACGCGCACACTGTCCAGCTATCCGAGCACGCCGAGATGCGCGCCCGATGTGAATCCGGGAAACATCGCATCCAACTTGGTCGCCCCTAAATGCTTGCTGGCGATTTCCGAAAACACGGTCCGGAAATCCGTGGTCAGCGCCAGGTCGCGCCCTTCATATAATTGTCCCGGTGCCAGTCCGGGCCACTTGCCGTACACCTTTTTGCCTTTCACTGAACCGCCAATCACAAACATCGCGCCGGCGTGACCGTGATCGGTGCCGCCATTGCCATTTTGCTTGGCCATACGACCAAACTCGCTCATCGTCAGGATCACCACGTTTTCCATCTTGTCGCCAAGATCGGTGGTGAGCGCGGCTATCGATTGAGCGAAATCATCGAGGCGGTTGGCGAGTTGCCCGTTCACCGAACCCTGGTTCACGTGCGTGTCCCAGCCACCGATGTCGGCGAACGCAATCTCCAATCCGACACCGCTCTTAATAAGCTGGGCGATCTGCATCAACCGTTGGCCAAACTGTGATTTCGGATAATTGGCGCCGTTCGCTGGCAGGTACTGCAACGGATTCGCCGACTTCAGCATTTTCACTGCTTCAAACATCTCGGAACCGGCGCCATGCACGACATCGGCCGATCCGGTCTTGTACAGCGCCTCGAGACGCGCCACCTGATCGCCGCCGCCAGTGCGCACGGCGAACTCACTCAGTGAGTTCATAGCCACGGCCGGAGCCGAACCTTCGAGAATGCGTGGAGTCTGCTGCGTCATCGCGACTGCCCGAAACGGCGTCACCTTGCATTCCTCACAGGTGCCGTTGGCAGCCAAATATCGGTTGAGCCACCCGTCCGTCGTGCCTTTTTGGTCGGGGGTGCCGCTTTCCATATAATCCTGCGCATCGAAGTGCGAACGCGTGGTGCTTGGACTGCCGACGGCGTGAATCGGCGCCAGCATTCCCTTGTCCCAGAGCGGCTTAAGCGGCGCGAGCGATGGGTGCAATCCAAAGAATCCGTCGAGATCGAGTGCCGCGCCAGTTCCCTGACCGCGCAACGGCGACGGGATCGCAATGTTCGGTCGCAGGGCATAATACGATGGATCGCCGAACGGCACGACAACGTTGAGTGCATCGGCGGCGCCGCGTTGGAACAGGCAAATCAGCACCTTCCCCTTTTGCGCGGCAGGAAGCTCCATCCCAAAGGCGGTGCGCCGCAGAAAACTTGGGCTCAGCCCCATGGTGACCAGCGCGACGGCGCCCGACTTCAGGAAATACCGGCGTTGCATGCTCATTCGACTATCTCCGTTGGAATTCGGGCGAGCCCAAGGCCAGTCCGACGATCTGCGACAATCCCTTTAATAACGGCGCTTGAGTAAACGTCGCGGCACGCAAGGCGGGCTTCACGCCTTTTTGTGCTTGCTGTGCCCGAGCGCCCCGTGCCATCGGCGGCACCATCAGTCCAAGGTCCGGATCGTCCACTGGCGGCGGCTTCATCATTCCGTTGGAGTCTAACGCCGCGGCCGAGTTGAGGAACGGATTCTCTCCGCTCGTGAGAATGGCCCGTGTATCGGTTGACACGTGCCCGCCGAGCAATGCCTGTACCACTCCTTCTACTTGCTGATCGAGTGGGGCGTTCCGTAACGCATCCGCACCACTGAAGCCGGTGGCCGATACACCAGGGACGCGATTCGCTGCAACGGCGATGCCAAAATTGATCCGATTGAGAATCGCCCCGGTGTTCATCCACTGATCGCCGGTATCGGGCCAACCATTTGGGGCCTGATGTCCGTAAATCGGCTGGCCCAGCGCCGCAACGAACTGCGCGGTGCGCGGCGTGTTGTCAGGCTGAGCACCAAGGGCGCGCAATGCGCTCGTGACCACTTCGAACGGACTCTTAACCTTGCTCTGATACGCAATGCTCGAGAAAAACTCCGGACTGGTGACAATTGTACGAACCACTTCGCGAATGTCACCGTTGGTGCGGGTGAACGTTGCCGCGGCGCGATCGACCAATCCGGCGGGGGGCACATCGCTGACGAAATGCCGGGCGAGCTTGAACGCGATGTAATGGGCCGTGGCCGGATGGCGGGCGACGATGTCGAGCACATCTTCGCCGTCCTCGATACCGCGGTTGGCCGCGAGCTTGTGGTCGAGGACGACTTTATTGCCGGCATCATGTAGTTGCGCCACGAACTGAAAGTCGCCGCCCTGTTGCGGTTGCTTGATGGTCCAACCGGTGAGGGCACGGGCGACATTAATCACATCCGTCTGTGTGTAGCCCCCGTCGACGCCAAGGGTATGCAATTCGAGCAATTCGCGGCCATAGTTCTCGTTCAGGCCGCCGCGACGGCGATTGGCGACCTGCGCCTGTTGCTGTGCTGCGTAGCGCCGCGCCCTTTGCTGATTATTCCCGCCACCCAAGTGCGGACGAGTGCTGTCCGCTTGGCTCTGCCAGTTGTCCAGGTAAAACAGCATTGCCGGGCTCTTGGCTACGGCTTCAAGCAAGGTTCGAAAGTGCCCAAGTGCATTTGGACGAATGGCGTTGTTCTCGAAATCGGCGATCAAATACGGTTCCGGACCGCCTTTTTGGATATACACGTTGAAGTGGTTGAGCCAGAAGTCGGTCATCACTTCGTCGAGTTGCCGTTCGGAGAGCGATGCGCGAGCTACCCGGGAAGCTTGCAGATCAGCGCCAACACGTCGGAGACCGCCGGCCATCTCGCGCAACTTCACGCTGTCTTCTGCCGAGAGCTTCGCGCGATCGCCGCGATCGCCGCGAGCGCCAAGCCGGGCAAGTATCTGTTGCGGGCGTGGGTATTTTTGCGCCAGTTCGGCCGCGCTGGCGCGGTTCGTCTCGAAGGTGGCCGCGTAGCGCTCTGCGGCACTGTTGTCGATGCGGTCAGGGTGCAACTGGAGGTCAATCCACCGATCGACGCCCATGGCGCGCACTTTCTCAACGTCGCCGGGACGGGCGCCAAAGGTGAGTCGGCTCAGGACATGGCGGACTTGCTGGTCCGCCGTCTGTTCGCGAAGTGCACCGGAAAAGTCCGGTTCAGACATCGAGACCGGCCCAGGGGCCGGGGCAATTTTGGTCGATGCGGCGCCACCACAGGCGGCTACCATTGCGATACCCATCACCGGTACGAGTCTGGTCAAGCGGTTCATCGATAACACTCCTCAGGGTTCGCCTTCACAACACAGACGACACCGGCAATCCATGTGTTAAGGATGCATGGGCGCGGCGTTGTGCGCGGGATCACGCATTTCACTCGGCGATCTGTAGTGACTCCGGCGCGGTTCAAGAGGTAGTACAAGTGGCGGCGCGTGTCGTGTACGAGAATGAATCTTCGTGCGCTGCTATTTCGTTGTGCTGCTTAAGGCGGGGAACGCTTTTTGCGGGAGCAGTGTTCGAGAAGTCTCACAACAGGAGGGGTCATGGATGTGCTGGTGATGTTGGAGGAGACCCCGGACCCTACGTTGGTGCTGGCGCAGGTGAGTTCAGTGCGATCGCCGCTCCGAAACGAGCAACAATCGCGGGATGTGGTGACACTGTTTGGCATCCCAAGTCCTGAGTCACTTGCTTTGGCGCTAGCGGCCGCACTCGAGTCCCGACGTGCGGCGGTTTCGGATGAGAATTTTTTTCCCCATCCCGAATCCGTGCGTCATTTGGGCGTATGGTCCGGGCGGTCTGCGGTTGGGGACGCGGCGTGGCGCGATCAGTCCACGGGGCAGTTGGTCACGCGTGATCTGGAAATTCCGTTGGCGTTGTTGCTCGAGACATCGGCGAGCATCTTAACGGAATTTGGGCAGGCTATCCGCCGGTTGTTGGCGGGATTGCTCATGCCCGACTGGCCGGAAGGCACGCGTCGCGCGATCACCTTTTCGTTCGCACCGGCAATGGCCGGTGTCACGGCGCACGGCGAGGCGTTACTGGCGTCGTTGCGCGAAGCGGACGGAAATTCCCTTGACGGTGAGGATTACTGAACCCAGTTGCCTTCGTTCGATAGTAGTGCCCGAAGAGGGCAAACGATAAACAGAAGGCGGCCGGGGTTCCGGCCGCCTTCTGCATTTCACCTCGCGTTTTACACCTTGTGGTACGAAATCTTCGCCGCTTCGGCCCGGTCGGGGGCTACGTAAATCTCGAAATCGGTGAAAAATCCGGGCGCTTCGGTTTGGAGCGTGCGGAGCACCATGACCGCCATTCGGCGGATTTCAAATTCTGCGCCTTCGCTGGACCGCAGCTCCAGCATCGTGCGCCAGGCCCGGGCATTGCCGGTCACGACGATCTTGGTTTCGGTGCTGTTCGGCAGAACACCGCGGGCCGCTTCGCGCGACATTTTCCGGCGATGCACTTTGTCTTCGACCCATTTGTAGCGCTCCATCAGTTTCTCGACCAGCGCGATGTACGTTTTCTGCGCCGATTCCATTTGCGCGGTCCACTCGGCAACCAAAGCTTCGTCACCAATAATTGCCGGCGGTACGACGAACGCCGCGTGACTCTCGTCGACATACCGCTGCGACAGTTGCGAGTAGGCAAACCCGGCGCGGTGTCGCACGAGCTCGTGCGTGAGCGACCGTGAGACGCCTTCGAGCAGGAGTGAATAGTTGGCGTGCTCGAGCACACTGCCGTGCCCCTGTTTCTTGATATTCTCGAGATAGTCACGGGTGTTTCGATTTGCCGGATTTTTTTGACTCATGTAACAGAGTCGGCCGGCAAATTCAGCGAGGCGTTCGCCGTCCGTACTATCGCCAAGCCAGTGCACCGGCAGATGTGCCGGCTCGGCGAACGAGGGACGGGCGAGGACGGATACGCGGGGGGTGGTGAAGAACTCGGGCATCGTCAGATTGGAGTAAGAGACTGGTGGAAAACTAACGCCGGGCGGGCTCGAGCGAAGCGTGATGGAGCTCAGGCGGCAGCAGGTGCAAATGGAACGAACGGCCGCCGCTTTACGCGTTCGACCAGGGCGCGGAGCGCGCGATTGCTTAGCAACGCAACGAGTCCGGCGACCATCAAGGACTTCACCTCACGCCGCGAGATCTTAACGGTACCGCCTTCGATCAGCATCGCCTGTGTGCGCGTGAGATCGCGTAGCGTGGCGTGGGCGAATAACAACGGGAGTAAACAGAACGCACGGATCGCGACGGCACGACGGGGGATGAGCAGCAGATACTCCAACGCGTCATCGAGGTCGAGCCAGGCAAGCTGGATGAACGTTGCCACTGCCGCGTGGTTACGCTCGAGATGAGCGGCGGAGAGTAGCGTTTGATGCCCGCTGCCTTGCTCGGCCAGTGAAAGTTCGGGGATATAAATCGCATTCTCGTACCGCGCATCGTGCGCGATGTCTTTGAGAATATTTACAGTCTGCAATGCTTCACCAAATTGCTGACACTTGGCCCATAGCCGCGTGAACTCCGGTTTCCCGATGCTCGACGCGTGCAACTGCCACAACTCTGTGAGCATACAGCCAACGGTGCCAGCGACGTAATAGCAGTATTCCTTGTACTCGGCGACCGTTTGAATGCGAATGCCGCCAGGGTACAGGCGCACGAACTTTCGCATGCCCACCACCATCTCCGTGACCCAGTGCACGACGCGGGCGCGCGATCGATCGGGAAGCGAACGGAGGAGGACGCACACCAGGTCCGTGTGGCGGAGGAGATTGACGTGCGCCGGGTCGCCACCGATATCGGCGGCGAGCAATGGAAATGCGTCCGCCATTTCCTGGTCGCCGAGGCAGGTCAGAAAGCCGTCGAGTAATTCTGCCTTCCGGTCCGGTGTGGCGGAGCCGTCGTCTTCAATCGTGTCGGCGATGCGGCACAGTAAATAGGCCGTGAGGACGGCGCGGCCGAGCATGCCGGGCAGGAATCGAATGGAGATGGCGAAGGTGCGCGAGACGGCCGGCAACACGCTGTGGCCAAACCGGGTCGCGGAGCGAATCCATTCCGCGGAATCGGCCGCGGGCCCGGTGCCGGAGGTACGCATAATGCTCACGGGCGGCGCGGGGTGCGTGAATTGCCGACGAATGCGTCGAGCAATGATTGCACCGGTGTCGCCGGCTTGGCGTCGCCGAACTCCAGCCGGTCAAGCGCTTGTTCGAGCGCGACCTGCGCCCGCGCGATCAATGCGCGATACTGGCGGCGCGTCACCGCGAATGCAACGCTTGCCATTAGCAAGGAGGGAATGATCGCCAACGGCAACTCAATTCCCATCACTTGCAGCGGCACTGTTACAATCAGCATGGCGACCGCGGCAATGACCGCAATTTCAACGCGGCGTTCACGCGTATGCGAAAAATCGGCGATGAGGCGCACGTGAACTTTGTCCGCGCCGATCGCGGCCACGATGCCGCTCACATCGTTTGCGGCAGTCACGTCGAAACTTCTGCCGGTAAATGCGCGGCGAATTCGCGCGGTTACGTCGCGGCGGGTTTCCCAGATGAGTTGGTCGCCAAAGCGGCGTTTTACCTGAAGCGCTTCGCTTCGTTGCATCCAATCATCCAACGCGCTGAGCACCTGGATCGAGGTACCGCGCACGGTACGTGACGCTGTCACGATAGCGGTGCCCGTGAGCGAGCCCAGTATGCCGCGTACTTCGGGCACGACGGCGCGCGACCGTTCCTCGGCCATCGCTTGTCGCAATACGTCGGCGGAAAGTCCAACTTCTTTGCCGAGGTCGACGAGTTGCGCTTCGGTCATCGCGCCGGGTTCGTCGCCGTCGCCATCAGTGGCTTGGAGTTCTGCGGCGCGGGCCAACACGCGCTCCAGCGCCGATCGGTTGAGCGTGCTCGGCGTTCCGGTCGTTGGCGGTGTCGGTTTGTCGGCCACGGTCAGGTGCCCCCGAAGGCAACGGCGTTCAGGTCCCCAACGTGGAGATCAAGTTCCGGGTAGTTCATCATCGGTACCGAACGTTCATCCTGTAAAATAAGACAGAACGCCGGTTATGGTGTTCCGGCCCGTCCGCAGGCGACGCAAAACTTCCAGGCTGGTTCGAGTTCCGCACTGCAAGCCGCGCAGCGTCTGGCCAACAAGTTTTGTCCGCAGTGCGGGCAAAACACGACCTCGCGACCTTCCGGGAGGTGCTGGCCGCAGTATCGGCAACCGGGACGGCCGGCGCGTCGCGGCGAGTCAGCGCCGGGATCCATTGGCCGGGGTAAGGCGGGCGTCGGCGAGACCACGGGACGGAAGGGAGCGGCGACAGGACGCGATGGTGCGGCAACAGGTGCCGGTGCCGAAGGGCGCGGCACGGCCGGCACGGGCGCTGGAAGTTCGACGTCAACTTCCGGCACCCCAGTGGCCGGGCCCATGGCATCAAGCGCATGACGCGCGTGTTCCTGTGAGAGCGAAAGGTGGGCGTTGAGATACGAGCGGTACGCAGTGAGATCGGGATTTGACCCGCCGAGTTCAGCGCGCAAGTCGTCCTGCATCAAATCGTCTGCAAACAGATAGCCGCGTTCACCCGCGAGGAGGCGCGTGAGAAGATGCGCATAGTCGTCGTTAGTGTCGGCTCCGATCTCTGCTCGTGCAGTTCGGTACGGCACAAACGCGAGCAGTTCGCCGACTTCGAATGGACGTGACAGAAATTCGGGGCGCATGTCGCGTACCGTGCGCACCACGAGATAAAAGAGCCGGTCGAGTTCGTCCATTTCGCTTTTGATTTTTTTCGCGGGTAAGCCGAGAGCTATTTCTTCGATTCCGGCGGCTTGGTGCTTTCGACCTTTTGCATCTGTGCATCAATGTCGTTCCCGACGGCGGCTTTCGACTTACCGACACTGTTGACCATCCGTTCGACCGGCGTCGGTTTGCCGGCTTTGCCGTCTTTGTACCCGAGAGAGTATCCGGCAGCGAGTCCAATGATCAGCACGAGGACGAATTTCATGGCATGTCCGATGGAGAAGGGAGTAGACACTCTACGGACGTCGGCCCTCGACCACGGGTAACGCGGCACTCGCCCGGAACGACGATTCGTCGGGGAACGGGCTCGGGTCGGAATGGCGGGCGCGCTTGGTACGGGCGGCAGCAATCCAGGCGTCGAAGTCCGATTCGATCAGCCCGTTTGACGCCGATTGATCGGCCGCGGCCCGAGTTGCCAGGTGATTCACATATTCATTTTGCGCGTGACCATTGTGCCCTTTGACCCACTGCCACGCCACGTCATGGTCGCTCGCGGCGCGAATTGCCTCGTGCCAGAGCGCGAGGTTCTCGATCGCACCGGTCTTGCGTTTCCACCCGTTTCGCGCCCAGCCAAACACCCACTGTGTCATCCCGTCAACGACGTAACGGGAGTCGGTTGTGAATACAATGCGAAAACTCGCGCCCTTGGCGCCGAGCGCGCGCAACGTCTCACTCACCGACTGCAGCGCCATCCGGTTATTTGTGGTGGCAGGCGCACTCAGCCAAAAATCGCGTCGCACGATGGTACCTGATGACTGGCGGTATTCCACCAGCGCGCCAGCCCCGCCGGGGTTGTCGCCGTCCTTGCCATTCCCGAGGCATGACTCGTCGGCGTAAATGGACACCAGCGCCGGGAGGTTCATCGCACCACGTCGATTGTGTCGGCTTCGTCCACCCAGAGAATGAGCAGTTGGCCTGTGGTCGGGTGACGTGCTTCGATGGCTTCGCGGCGTCCGCGGAGTACGAGCCGTTCGGGAATAACCATGTATTCTGTTCCACGCCGAAAAATGGACACGCGATGCCGGTCGCGAATCGCCCCTTCGAGCGCATCGTATTGTTTGACCGTGAGCTGGGCCATTAGTGAACCACTCCGCACCAGTCCGTGATGAGTGAGGTTAAGGCGGCGCAGGCGATGTCGATCTCGGCAACCATGACGTACTCCTCTGCGGCGTGAGCGAGCGCAATGTCGCCAGGGCCGAAACATATCGCGGGAATTCCCGCCGCTGTGAGAAGCGCGGCGTCCGTCCAACACATCAGCCCCCCGATCGGCGCCGGCGCGCCAATGTGGTCGAGCGCGGCCGAGAGTGCGCGGACGATATAGTGATCGAGCGCGATTTCGTTTGGCTGTTGCGCGTGGCCCGGAATTACATCGGCACGGAGTTCAGGGCGGACAGCGCGCACGCGGTCGCAGGCGGCGTGGAGCTCACGGACAAAATCGGCGGACGTTTCACCCGGCACAGTGCGCCGCTCGACTTGCACGCTGCAGTGGTCGGGATAAGTGGAAAGTTCGGTACCGCCTGAAACGAGCGAGGCGTGCAGCGAAGGTCTGCCAAGCAACGGGTGCGATCGGGTGGTGAGCACGTCGCGCTGGTAGCGGTCGAGTTCCGCAAGCACGAGTGCAGCGAGTGTGATGGCATCGACGCCGACATCCCAACGACTGCCGTGCGCGGCGCGACCATGGACGACGAGCTCCGCCCAAGCGAACCCGCGGTGGGCCGGACAGACGGCGAGCCGCGTGGGCTCGGTGACAATCGCCGCGTCGGCGCGAATGCCAGCAGCAATAAGGGCGCGTGTGCCGGCGCTTCCGAACTCTTCGTCGGTGACGGCGGCGATGATCACTTCGCCGGCAAGCCCGCGCTGCGAGGCATGCCAGGCGGCCGCGCACATCGCGGCGATGCCGCCCTTCATGTCGGTTGAGCCGCGGCCGAAGAGTTGCCCGTCGCGAATAACCGGATTCCAAGGTTCGTGCGTCATTCCGGCGACGCCGACTGTATCGAGATGGCCGTTGAGCATCAGCGAGCGACCGCCGGGACGTCCGACGCGGGCAACGACATTTGGACGGCCGTTTCCGGTGTCGTGCAATTCGACGCGGCATCCCCAGCTGGTGAGGACGTCGGCCAGCAACGATGCACAGGCGGCTTCGCCCGGGCCCGAAGGGTCGAGCGATGGATTGCGGGAGTCTACCGCGACGAGCGCGCGGGCTAGGGCGACGGCGTCACCAGGTCGGACAGTTCTATTCGCCGAGGCGGACATCGTATCGATTGACACAAAATTCTCCAGCGGGTCACGACACAAGAAACACGGGAGCGTGCCGTGGGCCGGCGCGCTCCCGTGTCGTCACTCGGCGGGGCCAGTATGGCGCGCCGTCGTCAGCTACTTCTTTGGTGCGGGTTTTTTTGGCGTCGGTTTTTTTGGCGCAGCTTTCTTTAT
>JANYKA010000266.1 GCA_025358315.1 Gemmatimonadota bacterium
GCTGCCGCCGCATCAACTTTGCTGATTTCTTCGACGGCGAGTGTGACCATCATCAGGGTGCCGCCGGACCCGCCGTACTGTTCGGGCACCTGGATTCCCATCATTCCCAGTTCGAAATACTTTGGAATCAATTCGGGGTCGAGCTGCGCGTTGCGTTCCATCGCCGCAACGCGCGGCCGCACCTCACCGTCTGCGAACGCCGCGACAGCATCGCGAAAGGCGGCTTCGTCATCTGAAAGAACCGTCAGCGGGGCGTGCACAAGCCCTTCCGGGTTGGTCAAAACACTGGTGCGACGAACGAGCTCGCCGGTGCCCCGAATTCATTGCCTTGTGCAAGGTCGGCGCCGAGGGCCATAAGAGCCTGGCGCTCACCGGGCGTCTCGACGCCTTCGGCGATAATCGGCACACCGAGTACGGCGCACATCGCGTACATCGCGCGAACAATTTTTTCCTTCTTTGGATCGCTGTCGAGTCCGGCCAGCATGGACCGATCAAGCTTTGTGAATTCGGGAGTGAGCCGGCCGAACGTGCTCAGTCCGGATGGTCCGGTGCCAAGGTCGTCGATGGCAATCCGGAAACCAGCACTGCGCAACTTCGGCGTCTGTGCGGCGAGCGCGTCAAGCTGGTCTGTCGGCGCGTGTTCGCTGACCTCAAGCACCACTTGCCTGGCGATCGGTTCGAGCGGTGCGTCGCCGCCCATAATCAGCCCTTCCTGGGCATCCCGCGGGTGGATATTCACAAATAGGAGCGCACCCTCGGGCAACTCACTGCAGGTCTGAGCGATGCGCTGATAGATCGTTCGCGAAAGTGTGGTCCGCCAGCCAATCCGGTCGGCCGCCGCCAGCAGTACGCCATAAGAGGCGAAGAGCGTTTCGTCGCAGCGCATGAGCGCCTCGTATCCCACCAAGCGCTCTTCGCGCATGGAGACGACCGGCTGAAAGACGACGCGAATCGTATCGAATGCCCGCTTGAGCACGGCTTCGAGTGTTGCCCGATCGCCATACGGCAGCGCTTCGGTTGAAGTTTTCGCGAGCGCCGTCCGTTTCGCCCGAGCCATCTCGCCAAGTGCGGCGGCGCGGCCAACGGCCTGGACAAGCGCTTCCGGTTCGACCGGCTTGAGCAGATACGATTGGGCACCGTATTCAATGGCGTCGAGCGCCGAATCGAGCGTCGGGCCTGCCGTCATGAGAATGACCGGGACATCGAGGTCGTGGCGCCGGAGTTCGCGGAGAAAATCGAGACCGGAAAGCCCGGGCATAATGATGTCCGAGAGCACACAGTGATAGCTGTTGATCTCAAGTTGTTTGAGTCCTTCACTCGCGTCTGCGGCACTGTCGACCGCAAAGCCATTGCGTTGAAGGAGAAGTCCGAGAACTCGTAGAACGGCGGGCTCGTCATCAATGACGAGCACACGTCGGGCACCTACCGGCGAAATTGTCGCGGAAGCAGTCATACCGTATTATCGGTCGTAGTTGAGGATCGGCGCTAGCCATCGCTCGACGATTTTCAAATCCATGCCCTTGCGGGCGGCGTATTCCTCCACCTGATCGCGCTCGATTTTGCCAACTCCGAAATACTGGGCCTCGGGGCGCCAAAAATAGTATCCGCTAACGGCGGCTGTGGGGGTCATGGCAAAATTCTCGGTCAACTGGATGCCGGTACGCTTAGTGGCGTCCAAAAGGGAAAAAAGGGTTCCCTTTTCAGTATGGTCGGGGCAGGCCGGGTATCCCGGCGCCGGCCGGATGCCCTGATACTGCTCGCGAATGATCTCGGCATTGTCCAAATGCTCGTTGGGGGCGTACCCCCAGAGCTCACGGCGGACCCGTTCGTGGAGCCGTTCGGCGAACGCTTCGGCCAGACGGTCGGCAAGCGCCTTAAGAAGGATGGCGTTGTAGTCGTCGTTGGCGGCCTCGAACCTGGCCACGCGTTCGTCCAGGCCGATGCCGGTGGTCAGGGCGAATAGCCCCATCCAGTCGGCGACCCCGATATCGGCGGGCGCGACGAAATCGGCGAGCGCGTGGTTGGCGCGACCGTCGTTCTTGACCATCTGCTGCCGGATGGTGTGAATCGTCGCCGACGGCGCTTGGCCGGCACCGTGCAACACGATGTCCTCGGCGCCGTCGGAATTTGCTCGAAAAAATCCGACGACGGCGCGCGCGTGCAACCACTTCTCGCTCACCACGCGGCGGAGCATCGTCTGCGCGTCCTGGTAGAGACTGCGCGCCGCTTCGCCAACAACGGGATCTTCGAGAATATCCGGGTAGTGGCCAGCCAACTCCCACGTTTGAAAAAACGGCGTCCAGTCGATGCGCGGCACCAGCTCGCCGAGCGGAAAATCGTCGAATGTTCGTACACCTTCGTAGGTGGGGACCGGCGTCGGCGTGGCGGCGTAATCGATCTTTAGTTTGTTGGCGCGGGCGGCAGCGAGGGGCTGACGCCGAATATCGCGTTGCCTTTCGGCGCGGCGGATGCGGAGTTCGTCGTATTCCGTATGCGTATCGCGCACGAACGCGTCCCGCAATTCATCGCTCAGCAGCGTGCTGGCGACACTCACGGCGCGCGACGCATCGAGCACGTGCACCACCGGGCCGGCGTAATGCTGCTCGATTTTCACCGCCGTGTGCACTTTGCTCGTCGTTGCCCCGCCGATGAGGAGCGGAATGGTGAAGCCCTCGCGCTGCATCTCACCGGCGACGAATGACATCTCCTCGAGCGACGGTGTGATGAGCCCGGACAGGCCGATGATGTCCACCTTCTCTTGCTTTGCCGTTTCGAGAATTTTGGCACAGGGTACCATGACGCCCAGGTCGATCACGTCGTAGTTGTTGCACTGCAATACCACGCCGACAATGTTCTTGCCGATGTCGTGTACGTCGCCCTTGACCGTAGCGAGCAGCACTTTGCCTTTTGCCTTTCTCTCGCCGCCGCCGGCGTTGAGGTCCTTTTCGGCTTCGATATACGGGATGAGGTGCGCCACGGCGCGCTTCATCACGCGGGCGCTTTTCACGACCTGCGGGAGAAACATTTTGCCGCTGCCGAATAGGTCGCCGACGATGTTCATCCCGTCCATCAGCGGTCCTTCGATTACCTGAATCGGACGTTCGGCGAGCTTGCGTGCCTCTTCGGTGTCGTCCACAACGAAGTCGGCGAGTCCATGCACCAGCGCGTGGGAGAGTCGCTCGTGGACCGGCCAGTTGCGCCATTCGAGATTCGTCGCCTGTTTCGACGCTTCGCCTTTGACGCTGTCGGCCACTTCGAGCAGCCGTTCGGTGGCATCGGGGCGGCGGTTGAGCACCACATCTTCCACGCGCTCGAGCAGCGCGGGAGGGATGTCGGAGTACAGCGTGAGCGCGCCGGCATTCACGATCCCCATATCCATTCCGGCGGTGACGGCGTGATATAGAAACACCGCGTGAATCGCCTCGCGCACCGGATTGTTGCCACGGAACGAAAAACTCACGTTGCTCACGCCGCCGCTGATCCTGACGTTCGGAAGCTTGGCCTTGATCAGTTTTGTTGCTTCGATAAAATCAACAGCGTAATTGTTGTGCTCCTCGATCCCCGTACCGATCGCAAAAATATTCGGGTCGAAAATGATGTCTTCCGACGGAAAACCCACCTGCTCGGTGAGAATGCGATAGGCGCGCTCGCAGATGGTCACTTTGCGATCCACCGTGTCGGCCTGGCCTTTCTCGTCGAACGCCATCACGATTACCGCAGCGCCGTACCGGCGCACCAACGTTGCCTGGCGAACAAACTCGGCCTCGCCCTCTTTCATTGAGATCGAGTTGACGATCCCTTTTCCCTGCAGGCACTTGAGCCCGGTCTCGAGCACGCGCCATTTCGATGAATCGATCATCGTCGGAACGCGGGCAATACCCGGCTCAACGGCGGCGAGATTCAAAAACGTATTCATTGCGTGATCTGCGTCGAGCATCCCTTCGTCGAAATTCACATCGACGATCACCGCGCCGGAGTCGATCTGCTGCCGCGCGACTTCCAGCCCGGCTTCGTAATTGCCTTCGAGAATCAGTTTCTTGAACTTCGCGCTGCCGGTGACGTTGGTGCGCTCGCCGATATTCACAAAGTTCGTGTCGGGGCCAATCGTCAGCGGCTCGAGTCCGGAGAGGCGAAGCCGTTTGGGAATTTCCGGAATCGTGCGTGGCGCAAGTCCGTGCACGGCGTGCGCGATCGCCGCGATATGCGACGGCGTGGTGCCGCAGCAGCCGCCGACGATGTTGAGAAAACCCGCCTCGGCAAATTCCCGCAAGATTCCAGAGGTGTACTCGGGCGTTTCATCGTAGCCGCCCATTTCGTTGGGGAGCCCGGCGTTGGGATGGACGCTGACCGGGCAGCCGGCAATCCGTGAGAGCTCCTGCACGTATGCGCGGAGATCTTTAGCGCCGAGTGCGCAGTTGAGGCCGATGGAAAACGGGCGGGCGTGGGAAACGGAATTCCAGAACGCTTCGGTGGTTTGGCCGGAGAGAGTGCGTCCGCTCTGATCGGTGATCGTGCCGGAGATCATAACCGGCACGCGAACGCCGTCCGCTTCGAACACCGACTCGATCGCGAACAATGCGGCTTTGGCATTGAGCGTATCGAAGATCGTTTCAACGAGCAGCAAGTCGGCGCCACCGGCGAGGAGTCCGCGTGCGGCTTCGGAATAGGCGATCACCAACTCATCGAAGGTGATATTGCGGAAGCCGGCGTCTTCGATCTTTGGTGAAATGCTTGCGGAGCGATTGGTGGGGCCGAGTACGCCAGCGGCAAAGCGGGGCCGGCCGTCGCGCGCTTCGTATTCATCGCAAAGCCCGCGGAGGAGTCGGGCGCCGGCTTCGTTTAATTCGTACGCGAGTGCTTCCATACCGTAGTCGGACATCGCAACGCTGGTGGCGTTGAAGGTGTTCGACTCAATGATGTCGGCACCGGCGTCGAGATATGCGGCGTGAATGCCGCGGATGATTTCGGGCTTGGTGAGGATCAGGAGATCGTTGAAGCCGCGCAGGTCGCGTGGCCAGTCGGCGAAGCGGGTGCCGCGATAGTCGGCCTCGGTGGGGCGGAACTGCTGGATTTCCGTTCCCATTCCGCCGTCGAGAATGAGAATACGCTCGGCGATCGTAGTATGGAGCGCCGCGATGCGTTGATCGCGCGTGAAGGGCTGACTCATTGCGGCGATGGCAACGCGGAGCTGTCGGTTGTCACGTTTGGTCGCAGCCCGAGTATGTGGCAGAGCGCGTACG
>JANYKA010000006.1 GCA_025358315.1 Gemmatimonadota bacterium
CGTGGAATTCGACGTGGTGCAGGGCCAGAAGGGTCCGGCTGCAGAGAACGTCACCAAGCTCGGCCATTAATTACGGCGCATCGGCCGCGCCCCCGCGACATTTACGAGAGAGTCCATGATTCAGGGCTTCACGTTTGAGAACAACGGCAGGACATACGTTTGCACCGTCGAAGAACGTACGGCGGTGCCAGCAGGGATGTTCTGGTGGTTTGCGGTGACCAACGATCAGCAGCGTTATTCGGCGTTCGAAGCGATTTCGAGCGACACGCAGAAATCAGTAAAGGCCCGGATTGTGGCCTTTTATGAGAACCTGCTCCGGGTTCGTGCTGAACCGGTGGTCCCGCGTAACCATTTCTCGCGCGGCCGTCCACCTGCCGCAGCAAAAGCAGCTGCTGCGGCGGTCGAGAACGACGAGGACTAAACTCCTCGCTCGATGGAACATCAACGCTCTGCCTTCACCGGCGGGGCGTTGTTGTTTAACGCATATTGAGTCATGCCTCTTCCATTAAACGCTGCCCGCCGCCCGCTCCGTACGGATTCAAAGAACGCTGCCCGCCGCCCGCTCCGTACGATCGCGCTGATCGTGTGTATGAGCTCGCTCTTTCCCGCGCTTTCATTCGCCCAGTCCCCCCGCACAAAAATCGTAATGCTGGGCACCGGCACGCCGATCCCCGATCCCGATCGCACTGGCCCCGCCACCGCGATCGTCGTCGACAGCGTCGCCTATTTATTTGACGCCGGCACCGGAATCGTCCGTCGCGCCGAGGCTGCATTCCGCACCGGAATCCCCGCGCTAAAAACCATGAAGCTCGGCAGGGTGTTTCTCACGCATCTGCATTCCGACCATACGCTCGGCCTCGCGGATCTGATCTTCACGCCGTGGATCGCCGGGCGCGTTGCCCCAATGGACATATTCGGACCGCCCGGCACGAAGCGATTGGTCAACGGAATTCTCGATGGCAACGTCGAAGATATTCAGGAGCGACTGCAGAGTTCCGGCGGGCCGGCGGCGAATGGCTGGAACGCGAATGTACACGAGATCGTCGAAGGAATTGTATACAAAGACGAGCGCATCACGGTGCGGGCGTTTGCCGTGCCGCACAGCCAATGGAAATTCGCCTTCGGTTATCGTATTGACACACCGGACCGGAGCATCGTGCTGAGCGGCGACGATCGCGCGAACGACGCTATTGCCCGAGAGTGCAACGGATGCGACGTGCTGATTCACGAGGTGTATTCAGACGCCGGTTTTGCCACGATTCCCGTCATTCGCCAGGCGTATCATGCCCAAGCGCATACCTCGGCAACGCAACTCGGCGGAATGGCGACCGCCGCGCATCCGGGGCTCCTGATTTTGTATCACCAAATATTCTTTGGCGCGACAGACGAGCAACTACTGTCCGAGGTCCGTTCCAAATTCAATGGGCGGGTAGTATCCGCTAAAGATTTAATGGTATTCTAGACGATTGTGATTTGATGCGCCCGGGCCGACCGGCAGTGGGCGCTCTGTCCGAACTCATCATATACTTAGAACGGGGCACTTGTGAATTCTCCCGAATCCGTCATGCCAATGCCAACCATCCTGATGTTCGGAATTGCGATTGTCGTCATACTCCTCTCCCGCTCCCTGCGGGTCGTCAAGGAATACGATCGCGGCGTCATTTTCTTTCTGGGCAAGTTCACAGGTGTGCGCGGCCCCGGGCTGATTATCCTCATCCCGATCCTTGAACAGATGACGCGGGTGACGTTGCGAACGATCACGATGAATATCCCGGCGCAGAAGATCATCACCAAAGACAACGTCTCTATCGACATCGCGGCGGTGGCGTACTACCACATCGTCGACCCTGAGAAGTCGGTCATCGCCATCGAAAATGTGGATTCGGCGATTAACCAAATCAGCCAGACGACGGTGCGCAATGTCGTGGGGCAGTTCAGCCTCGATCAACTCCTGTCACAGACGCTGGATATCAACGCAAAAATCAAGGATGTGATTGACGGGCATACAGAATCGTGGGGCGCCCAGGTCACGGCTGTCGAAATCAAGGACATCACGCTGCCGGAGAATATGCAGCGTGCGATGGCTAAAGAAGCGGAAGCCGAGCGCGAACGGCGTGCGAAGATTGTCGCGGCCGAAGGCGAGTTTCAGGCGGCGGTCAAACTTGGTGAAGCGGCGGATATCATTTCGCAGCATCCCGTGGCGCTGCAGTTACGCACACTGCAGACGATGGCCGAGATCAGCGTGGAGAAGAATTCTACGATCATCTTCCCGGCGCAGTTCATGACCACCGTTCAGGAAGCGATGAAGATGATCCGCGGCGACGGGCCGGCCTGATCGCCGGCCCACTACCCAATCCGACCATTACCAACTAACTATTCATCGACAGCCGCCAGGGGTACTCCGTTGCGATATGCGCCGGGGTTGAGAAAGTCTCTTGGAACCTGATCCGGTTTACACCGGCGTAGGGAGTGCGGCGTGTCGCGTGAGCCGCATGTCTTTCACGCGCCACCCGCTCGTCTGGGTGGCGCGTTTTTATTGCGCTACTCTCTCGAGCGCACTCCGGATCGTCATTACTCCCATTCGGAGCGACCCGGCAATGCAACACAACATCACCGCAGTCCGCAGGGCAGTCCTCATACTCGTCATCGGTCCGGTGCTCCTCGCCGCGCAAGCCAAAGTGCCGGGTGATTCTGTGCGTCAAAAACGTGACTCACTCGAAACGGTCATCGTCCGCGCCGTGCGCGGCACACTCGCTGCGCCCGCCGCGCAGACCACCGTCACACGCGCCGATATCGCCAAGAGTTTCGCCGGCCAGGACGCGCCACTCTTTCTCAACTCAACGCCGTCCGTCACCACATACTCCGAGGCCGGTGGTTTTTCGGGGTATAGTTATCTGCGCCTCCGCGGCGTCGATCAAACACATCTCAATATCACGGTGGACGGTGTGCCGCTTAACGATCCCGAAGATCAGGTACTCTACTTCTCGAACGTCCCTGACTTTCTCAATAGCATTCAGTCGGTGCAGATCCAGCGTGGAGTCGGGTCCAGCACTTTCGGCACCACCTCGTATGCCGGCTCACTCAACTTCCAGTCGATTCCGCTCGCGACGACGCCCCGCGGCGGCAGGCTTGATCTCACCGGCGGCTCATTCAACACCGCTCGGGCCAGTGCGCAATACTCCACTGGCGTCCTCGACGGCGGGTGGGCTGGGTACGCGCGCATCAGCAAGCAACACACGGACGGCTACCGCCACCACTCGGGCAACGATGCGCAGTCGGCATTTGTGAGTGGCGGATGGTTTGGCGCGGCCGATGCACTCAAGTTCACCGGTATGGCGGGCGTTTCCGGTACGCGCGAAGCGTACGAGGGCTCGTCTGAAGCCGAACTCGCTGCGGACCGGCGCACCAACGAACTCAGCGACCACGAGGGCGATCGCTTCCATCAGGAAATGGCCAGCCTGCAGTACACGCACGCGTCCAGCGACAACGTGCATGTCAGCACCACCGCATACCGCAACTCCGCCGCTGGCGCATACGACGTGGACTTCGGCGACGGCACGATTGGCAACTATTTCCTCGCCCACGTCTGGTACGGACTGCTCTCCACCGTGGATATCCGCGTCGGTGATCTGAGCGCGGCGTTCGGCGCTCACGTGAGCGATTACCATCGCGAACACGCGTTGGCGATGCGGCCCAATCTCACCGACCGCGAATACACCAACGTCGGATTTAAACAGGAACAGAGTGCGTTCGGAAAGCTGGCGCTCGATCGCGGCGCTTTCCGTTTCTCTGCGGATCTCCAGTTTCGCCGTGCCGCGTTTCGCTATCAGCCCTCCTTCAGCGCCGGCATCACCGGCTTCGAGACTAGCTGGACATTTATCAATCCGAAAATCGGCATGACTTGGCACGGCGCGGGGCAGGCCGCGCCGCTGACGATCTTCGCGTCCGTTGGCAGCACCAACCGCGAGCCGGCCCGCAACGATCTCTTCGCCGGTGCCGATGACATCGATAAATCCACTGTCGCTTCGGTACTTCCGCTGAGTCAGGTAAAGCCCGAGCAACTCCTCGACGCCGAAGTCGGCGCCGCATGGACAATGGGGTCATTCTCGGTCGCTGCCAATCTTTTTGATATGGAGTTCCACAATGAGATCGCGGCGATCGGAGCGCTCAGTCTGACCGGCAGTCCGTTGCGAAAAAATGTGGATCGCAGTTATCGACGCGGCCTGGAACTGGAAGGGGAGTGGCACCCATCCCCGCGGTGGAAAGCATCGGCCAACCTCACCATCATGAGGGCAACTATCAGCACGTATCACGATGATCGCGCGAACGCCACCTACCATAACGTCGAGCCGCTACTGACGCCTCCGGTCATTTCGAGCCAATTGGTCGAGTATACGATTTCCAGTGAATGGTCGCTCAGGGCCAACGGAAAATTTGTCGACCGCACACACCTCGCGAATGACGGCAACCCGTCACTGACCACTCCGAGCTACTATATGGCGGATGCCGGGCTCACTTGGCGTCGCGGAGCGACCGAGCTCCGGGTCCAAGTCTATAACGTGTTGAATTCCAATGCATACTCTAGTGGTTACGCGTCGGGCGGCGTGCGTTACTTTTATCCCATCGCCACCCGTAATTTCTTGATCTCCACTCGCGTCGCCTTCTAACCACCCCTCCGTCGATGAATACGCGCACTTGCCTTCGCGTTGCCCTCGTTCTTACCTTCGCACCGACCGTGGTCAGCGCCCAATCGGATGGTCCGGTCGCCCGTCAGTACAAGACGGTGGCCGATCGCATCATTGACGGCGCGGTCGCCGACAGCGGCGTCGCGTGGAACACCCTCGCGCGTTTCACCGACTATTCCGGCAGCCGGATCAGCGGATCGGCCGCACTGGAACGCGGCATCGATTGGTTGCTCGCCGAGATGAAGAAAGACGGCTTGGATAATGTGCACAGCGAGCCGGCGATGGTTCCGCATTGGGTGCGCGGCGCAGAGTCGGCAACGTTGATCACGCCGCGCCTGTCCAAGCTCCCGATGCTCGGACTCGGTGGTAGTGTCGGTACGCCCAGGGGCGGGATCCTCGCCGAGGTGCTGGTGGTGAATAGTTTCGACGACCTGAAAGCGCATGCGGCCGCGGCGAAGGGCAAGATCGTACTGTTCGATGTTCCGTTCACCACCTACGGCGCCACCGTGCGCTATCGCGGCACGGGTGCGGTCGAAGCCGCGAAAGTCGGCGCCGTGGCGATGCTAATGCGTTCGGTCACACCGTACTCGATGCGCACGCCACACACGGGAGCCATGAACTACGACTCGACGGTGAAGAAGATCCCGAATGCGGCGATCACCGTTGAAGACGCGATGATGCTCCACCGGATGCAGGGACGCGGCGAGAAAATTGTCGTGAAACTGGAAATGAGTGCGGAGACGCTTCCGGACGCGCCGAGCCGCAATGTGGTCGGCGAGCTGCGCGGCAGTGAGAAGCCGGACGAAGTCGTCGTGTTCGGCGGCCACATCGACTCGTGGGATGTTGGTCAGGGTGCGATGGACGACGGGGGTGGTGTGGTCGTCGCGTGGGAAGCGATTCGCCTGATGAAAAAGCTGGGGCTTACGCCGAAGCGCACGATCCGCGTGGTGGGCTGGGTGGACGAGGAACACGGCAGCCGCGGCGCCGACGCCTATCGCGATGCGCATAGGGCCGAGGCAGATAACCATGCGCTGGTGATTGAATCTGATGGCGGAGTATTCAATCCGGAGAGCTATGGGTTCTCGGGTTCAGACTCCGCCCGGGCCATTATCACACAAATCGCCGCGCTAGCCGCGCGCACGGGAATCAAGAGCGTCGCCGCCTCCGGAGGGGGAGCTGATATCGGCCCGATGATGGCACTGGGTGTGCCGGGCGTGGGCTTTGAGGTCGAGCGATCGCGCTATTTTTGGTTTCATCACACCGACGCCGATACCGTGGACAAGCTCGATCCGGTGGAAATGCAGCGCTGCGTAGCGGCGATGGCCCTCCTAGCGTATATCGTGGCCGATCTGCCGAATAAGTTGCCGCGGTAATAGTTGTCGTTGCAACTATCTCGGGGTTAGCATTGTACATGGTAACTAACTCCAAACTCGCCGAAGAAATTCGGCAAACCCGGCCATTTCGAAACGCCGCTGTAGAAGCAACACTGGGCATCTTACGTACGGCCACGCAGATCAGGCGGGCATTCGCGCAGGTGGTTGCGCCGTCTGGTATTACTCCAGCCCAGTACAACGTGTTGCGGATTCTCCGCGGTGCCGGCGTGACAGGGATTCCAACCCTCGTCGTGCGCGACCGATTGCTCGAGGAGGCGCCCGGCATCACGCGGTTGCTCGACAAGCTGGAGGTGGCCGGCCTCGTGCGCCGCGAGCGCGCCACTCCAGACCGCCGGCAGGTGATGTGCTTTATCACCCCGAAAGGGTTGGCCCTCTTGAAAAAACTTGATCCGGTGATCGGGACGGTCGAAGAGCGTTGTGGACTGGCCCTCTCAGTATCAGAGCTGCGCGTCATGATTGATCTGCTCGATCGGGTTCGCGAAGGAATCCAGAGGTCGGGAAAGACGGAAAAACGGGGAAAAGGACCGCTCGTCCGGAAGAGCGCCGGCGCGTGACGACTCCTGGCGGCCCGCAAAAGGTTCTCCAAAGCCGGCCGCGGCGTGTCTACATTGTGCTTCGCGATGGTGAGGTCGTTGAGGGCGGTCTGTATCTGAACGAAGGACAGGCACTCGCCCCATATTTGGGTAGCCGCAAAGGCGGTTGGGTGAACGTGATCAACGCCGTATGGCTCGCCGCCGGTGAGTCGTCGAACCACGCGGTGATGCAAGTCGATCACATACTGTTTGCCTCGTCCATCGATGGTGACATCCCGGTATTCGGTGTCACCGCGCTGCCCACGGTGCGCGAAGTCGACGTCGCTCTCGAAGACGGCACCCGCATCCGCGGCGCCGTGCATCTCGCCGAAAAGCAGCGGCTCAGCGATTTTCTCACTTCGTGCGGAAAGTTTTTGCCAGTGCTCGGGGCGCGGCGATTCCCCGCAGACGATTTGCTTGGCGATGTGGTGATCAACTCCGCGGCGGTGCGCACCGTTCGTGACGCCACGGTCGCGACCGAACAGGCTATGCATGTCGATCCCGGGGTGTCGCCGTCACAGCGCCCATCGCGAACGATGCCGGTGCATCGCGAAGTCGTGCGTCGCGAAATCATTCCGACTGGCGTGGTCACCGAAGCCCGCGTCCCGGAACGGCGCATCGGCATTCCATATGTTGCACCGCCATCACTCTTGCCACAAGGCACGCCCGTGCTGGCAATGAAAGATCCGGTCGCCGGTGATCTCACGCCGGATGAACGCGAGTTGGCACAATGGCTGTCGCGTCACTGGCTCGTGCAGCTCGGTGCGGGCGCGCAATTGGCACCGCCCGATCCGCGCGCGCCATCGCCCCAACCGACGCTCGAAGCGGTCTGGCACGGACTGGCGGAACGCAACGCAATTTCCGACAGCGAGCTGGCCGTACACGTAGCGTCAGCGTTCAAACTCGCCGTCGCCAATCTCGACGGCGTGACCGCAGAAGCGCTGGCCATCATTCCGGAGAAACTCGCCCGAAAACTCGGCGTGTTACCGCAGCGTGTGGACGGCAAGACGTTGGTAATTGCGGTGAGCGATCCGAGCTCGATGGAAATTGAACAGCAGATCGGATTCATTACCCGCCAGCGCCTTGTGATGGAGATTGCGCCACCGGCGGATATCCGCGGCGGACTTGATTGGCACTACGGTCCTTCTGGTGGGGCGAAGTAAGGAACTGACGCCGCCTGCCTCGCCAGCAGCGAGGCGGTAAGAGCCAGCAGGCCGGGGAAGGCGAGCGTCAACACATAAACCGCGATCGGTTTCGCATTGAGCACTCCACCGAGTGTCTGGGCGAGCACTCCAATCGGACCGCGCACGGCATCGAAGAGCAACAGTTCGCTCCACGCGAGCACACCGGCAATGCCAGCGACGATCGCCGAGCTCCGTTGCTGGCGGCTGATGACGCCATAAACCGCCGCGGCGAGCGGCACGCCCCACCAGCCGATCGCCACCGTTGCGACGGCAAAGGCCACCGAGAGAAGAATCAAGCGAAGAAGAGTTGGCATGGTCAGCGGCCCGTTTTTTCTGGCGTCAGAGTGAGATGCGATGTGAGCGTCGGGCCGGCGAGATCCGAGGGGCGTCGCGGAAAGCGCAGCGTGTCGAGTACGCCGGCAGACCAATGCGCGATGCGATCATCGTAGCGCTTGCTCGAAGGATTCCCCGACTGTCCACCCGGATACGTGCCCCACGCGCGCACCTCCGGGCCAAGCTCGACGACCATTCGCCAGCTGGCCCCGTGTGTGCCGGCGGCGAGCGCCGGCGCAAGAGTGGTACTGCCGCCCTGCACAGGAATGTTCAGTCGCGAGAGCGCGGGCAAGCGGAGCAAGTGATAAATGTTGGCGTGCCGAATCTGATCCCAGCGCCAGTTCAATCCTTCCTCACCGTGCTCGACGACCACCCGCCGGTACGCGGCGGCGATAGCCGTGCGAATGATCGCATCACGGTCTTCCCTGACGTTCGGCGTAGAGCGGTCGTCCCACCAAATATTTTTCGGATCCTGCATCAGCTCAAGGAGGATCATCGAGTTGGGTGTCGCTGCCATGTAATAGCCGCCGGGCGCACTCTTGTCGGGGATGCGCAGCTCATCCCACGTGCGGCGCGAGATTTCGTCGACGATGTACTCATACAGAATCGCCCGTTCATTCTCCTTTGTGAACTTGCCGTCCCAGTCATCGAGCAATTTGGACGCCCGCACGATCACGCTGGAGTCGCTTCCTGCCGGAACGGCCGCCGCGGCCGCATGGATGAATGGCAGAAAGTACTGCGGCTGCGCGCTGGTCGGATCGGTTTGGAATCGGCGCATGGCATCGGGCGTGACCAACGAATCCGCACGGAGCAGGGTATTGATGCGAATCGCCCGCCACGCCGTCGCCCAATCATGGCCAAAGTATCGTGGATCAACTTTTGGATCTTTAGGCTGCTGATTATTGCTGGCGAGATAGCCTTGCGCTGGATCGACCGACTGCGGATAGTCGGCGACTGGCCACCATCCCTTCCAGTCGTTCGCCGATAAACTGCCGTCAATCAGTGCATCGCCGCTCACGTTCGCCGGCCGCACGGGAAAGTGTCCAGTGCTGCGAATGGCAATGTGCCCGTCGCGGTCTGCCGTGATGAAGTTTTGGGCGGGCACGGCGTACGGTTCAATCGCGCGCATCAGCTCGGCAGAAGTCGCCGCCTTATTCAGATCGCGAAATGGGCGCAGCGCGTCAGACGGATCGAGCACCGTCCAGCGACGCGAGACCCACTGCTTGCCCACCCTCAACATTGGGCCGCGATGCGAATGGAAGATGGTGTCGGTGACGAGTGTCTTCCCCGTTTTATCGTGGAACGTCTCGATCCGCAGCTCGAGCGGCTTCCATTCGCCGTCGAGCTTGTACTTGCTCGGATGGGCGTCGTCGTCAACGGTTTCGGCGTAGTAGTCAGCGACGTCAGCGCCCGTATTGGTTTCCGACCACGCAACGTTGCGATTGAATCCGATGGCGACGAACGGCGCACCGGGTAGCGTGACGCCATAAACGTCGAGTGAATCGGCAACCACAATGTGGGCCTCATACCAGATCGATGGCATGGAAAGCGCGAGGTGCGGATCGCCGGATAGCAGGGCGTGACCCGCAGCCGTGCGTTTGGGGGAGACCGCCCAGTTATTGCTGCCGACGGCGAACTCGCCTGTCGCAACATCCCGCTGAGCGCCGGGTGACATCGGGAGTGTCGCTGTTTCGACAGTGGCCAATGTGCGTGCCATTGCTTGGCTCAGAGCGAGTTTTTGTGCATTCGGCGCGGCTGGAGACGGGATCTTGATCCAATCAGCGCGAACGCTCTTCTGTCCGTTCGGCTGAATGGGCTCTTGTAGCGGCTCGTTCATCGGGAAGAGCACATCGGTCGCTGCTTTCCCCACGAGCCCGTCGGCTTGGGCGCGCTTCAATTCCCAATTACTCACTTCCAAGGTGAGCGTCAGTCCCATCCGTGCCAACAAATAAGCCGAGTACGCCGGTTTCCATCGTTGCGGGTGCGCGCCAAGCAGGTGGTACTCAAATGGCATATCAGCCGCACTCATATTATCGATGAACGTGTTCACGCCATCGCTGTACGCATGGGCTTCACGTCCACTCTCCGAGTTCGAGTCGATGATCGCCGTGTTTCGCTCGGCGCTCCACGCGAGCCCTTGCAGACGCGATTCGCGATCGAGCTGTAGCGTGCGGGGCCCGGCGAGTTCGGCGAGCGTACCGGCCACGGCGCGCGTCTGGATTTCCATTTGGAACAGCCGGTCACGCGCGTGAACCCAGCCGAGTGCGCGCATGGCATCAAGCGTGTTCTTGGCGAAGATGTGCGGAACGCCCCGGTCGTCGAAACGCACGTCGACGGGCGCCGAGAGTCCATGGATGGCCTGCGTTTCTGCCGGCGCAAGGTTGGCGCGCGTTGCCACCGACCAGACGCCATGCACGGGATCGAGAAACGCGCCAAGTGCCGGAGCCGCCCCGAGCGGCGTGAATCCCACATAGAGCGCGCCGGCCAGCAGCACGAATGCGAGCACGATCGTGACAGGAGAACTGCGCACAACGGGTCGTTCGCCGGGCATTTTCTAACTCCACGTGAATTAATGGTTCGACCACAAGCCTCAACTGACTACGTACGCTTCCATCGCGTAGTACTCTGCCAGCCCCAGGCGATTGAGCATCTCGGCAGTTTCTTTGTTCCGTGCTTCGACCCGTTGCCAAAACTCACGCTCGTCGTGCGCGCCTGGGAACGGCGCCGAATCTTTCTGGCTCTGGTGCTTGAAGATCGCCTGGATTTTAAGCTTCAGTTCTTCCTGAGACATTGGCACCAACCACGTCGCGTCAGCGACCGGCCACTCCTGCCACGCGCCACGGTACAGCCAGATCTCCGGCAGCGGGCCCTTCATCTCGGCGAGCGCCCGGTCAATGGCTTCCTTGCACATTCTGTGCGTGCCATGCGGGTCACTCAAATCGCCCGCAACGAAAATGATCTGCGGCCGGAACTCCTCAAGCAGCGCTCGGACAATAGCGACATCCGTCGAACCTATCGGATCTTTTCGTACTTTGCCGGTCTGATAAAATGGAAGGTTCAGGAAGCGGGCATGGTCACGGCCGAGGCCGATGGTCTCCAGCGCACTCACGGCCTCGCCTTCCCGAATGATGCGCTTCAAGTCTTGAATGGCAGCGCTGTCTACGGTTCCGGGCTCTTTGCTGTGAAGGAATTTGCGAACCATCGCGGTGAATGCCGGCACATCCGCTTTACCGATATTGCGCTCCCGCGCCAGCCGTTCTAAAAAATCCACATAGCGTCGCACGTCGTGGTCGAAAACGGCGATGTTGCCGCTCGTCATGTATGCCACGGTGATCGCGTTCTTGTTTTCCGCCAGCTTGTGGAGGATCCCGCCCATCGAAATTACATCGTCATCGGGATGCGGAGAGAAGACGAGGATTCGCTGACCTTCCGGCAACTTGGACTTTCCGCGAATGCGACTGCCGAGCGCGTTAAACACGAGGCCATTCACGGCGCCCGGAGATCCGTGGCGCGCCACGAGCGACGACAGTTGGTGCTCGGCGTAGTCGCCTTGTGTGAGCTTGAGAATTGCCTTGCCCGTGTTCAGCGAAAGCCATACCACGGCACGCACGGTGAGCTCGGGTGTCCAACTGACTTCGTCTACCAACCAGGGTGTGGCAATGCGGGTAAGATCGGCGGCGGCACTGTCGAGGTAGAATGTCGTGTTCGGATGGCGCTGCAAAAAAGTGGCAGCTACTTCGAGTTCGACCTCGCCCTCCACCGCGCGGCGGACGATCGCCGACTTGTGTTCTCCTGTGGCCAGGATCGCGATCTCCCTCGCTTCGAGGATGGTCGCGACTCCCATCGTCACGGCCTCGGTCGGCACATGTTCTTCGCCGAAGAAATCTGCGGCGGCATCGCGGCGGGTGATGACGTCGAGCTGGACCAACCGTGTCCGGCTTTCCGAGCCGGAGCCGGGCTCGTTGAAGCCGATGTGGCCGGTTTTTCCGATGCCCAATAATTGAAAATCAATCCCGCCCGCTGCGCGAATCGCGGTCTCATAGTCAGCGGTCATCGTATCGACTTGCTCACGGGGAACGCGGCCGTCAGGAACGTGCGTGTCGGCTGGATTGATGTCGATATGATCGAACAAATTCTCTTGCATGAATCGCCGATACGAGTGAATACTCTCCGGCGACATCGGGTAGTACTCGTCAAGATTAAAGGTGATGACCCCGCGAAAACTGAGTCCGTCTTCGTGGTGCATCCGAATCAATTCCCGGTAGACGCCAATCGGCGTGGAGCCGGTAGCGAGGCCGAGCACGGGATGGGCGCCGGCGGCGCGTCGCTCGGCGATTACGTCGGCAATACGGCGGGCGATCGTACGGGAAAGTGCCTCGTTGCTGTCGAGCACCACAGTCGGAATCTTCTCGAGGCGGGTCGAAGAGTTAAGCATACTGTAAATCTACCGTTAATTGGCGATGACGGAGTGCCTTCTCACAATTCATTGTCACTGAAAAGCGGAGGTACATAGCGGTACCTGGGCAGCTGTTATTATTTCATAAGGGGCGTCACAACTGGGTTACGGAGGCCGAGGTGGATCCGAGATCACATTGGGAGCAAGTCTATCGCACAAAGGGTCCAGACCAGGTCAGCTGGTTCCAACCCGAGGCGAAACTGTCGCTTGAGCTGATTCGGCTCGTGGCGCCGGCGCGCGACACCTCCATCATTGACGTGGGTGCTGGTGCATCCACATTGGTGGATGGTCTCGTGGCCGCCGGGTATAGTCGCATCACCCTGCTGGATCTGTCACCGGCTGCATTGATACAGGCGCAGCAGCGCCTCTCGAACGATGCGGATGCGGTGGTATGGCAAGAGGCCGATGTGCTGACGGCCGATCTGGATGCCGGTGCGTTTGATGTGTGGCATGACCGCGCCGTATTTCATTTTCTCACCGGCGCGGCGGAGCGCACCCGTTACCTCAAACAGGTCCGTCAGGCGGTCCGGCCCGGCGGGTTTGTCCTCGTGGCCACCTTTGCCGAGAACGGTCCAACACGATGCAGCGGTCTCGATGTCGCGCGCTATACGCCCGAAGGCCTTCACGCGGAATTCGGTACTGACTTCCGGCTCGTGGAGAGTCGCCGCGAAGAGCATCGCACTCCCGGAGGTGCGCCACAGGCATTTACATATTGCGTCTGCCGCTACGAGCCGCTGTAGATCGACGTCACCGCTTCTTCGAACGTTTCGCGATACCCGTTGCTCCGGATCCGGAGAGCCGCGTCATAGCCCGCAAGGTCGAGTCGCGCGGCGGCATCCAGCAGCGTCTGCAGATTGAACGGCACGCCTTCCAGCCGGGAGAGGTATTCCTCGACCGCGGCGAGATATCCCATCATACCGCCCAACTCCGTGGGCACATAAATTTTATGGGCGTCGCGCAACTCGAGGGCGAGTGAGGGATCGGGCATTGCCAGATTCTCACTCCCAGCGATGACTTGCAGGCGGGTGTTGGCGCAGCACGCATCGACGGCAGCCCGATCAAGCGACTCCCCGGCGGCATTGACCACAAGCGCGTCCATCGGCAGGCGCAGAAAATCCATTTTTTGTTCCGCCGGCCAAGTGCGGATGCCAGCCGCCTCGAGCTCGGCCCGACGATCAGCTCGCGCTTCGAGCACCAGAATTGTCGTACCACGCTCGCGCAATCGTTTCACAATGTGCATGCCGATGTTGCCGCAACCGACAAGACCGATGGTCGCATCGCCAAGTGCAATCCCGCAGGCACGAAGTGTCCCGTTCAGGATCTGGTAATTTCCCTCACCCGTCGGCACCGAGGTATCGGCGACGACGCTCCCTTTATAACGCGCATTGATATAGTCGAGCGACTGAGTGATGCCGTCGTGCATCAAGCCATGGCCGAGGTCTTGGCCGGTGGTGAGATGAAATCCCGCGTTGGCTTCGATATGCCGGAAGCAGGCGATTGCGAAATCCAGCAGGGCAACATCGTTTGGCTGACCGATGCGCGCGTCCGGTGATGGAGCGAGAACGCACTTGCCACCGACAATGCGATTAATGTCGCGCATGGCCAGCGGGCCGCCCACTCCGATCACACGCGACCAGTGGATCTTTTCCTCCATCCCCATCGCGAGTGCGACTGCTTCATGATCGGTAGTAAATCCCGGTGCCGCCGTGCGCTCTGGCGGGGCAATCCGGAAGCCGCCGAGCGACAGCTGACCGGAGCCCGGTGCAGCGTGCGTGGCGATGCTCAGCGTCCACCCGTGGCTCGTGTCGAGGAAGCGGTATATCCAAACATTCGAGTTGCGAGTGGCCGCCAATTCGGGGGCAATCGCGCGGGCCGCGTCGGGCGTGAGGATGGTCGGGTGCACCGGCGAAAACTAGCGGAATGTCACAGCGCAGGCCTCCCCACCGGACCGATACTTCGGTTGCTTGACAGTCGGAGCACCGGGCGTAGCTTCACCCGGTTCTGTCAGCGATCAAACACACGGCAGTTTCCGATTCGCCAGGGGACGATACGCCTAAGCGTCAGCACGATTCCTCACTCGACCATACGCAGTCCAACGTGCGCGATGACGCTCCGGCGCGACGCCAGTCGTCGCTCCTTCGGCTCAGCGCTGCCATTGCGTCGGCACAGACCGAAGAGGACGTCTGTCGCGCCGTCGTCGACGGCCTGCACGACGAGGCGCTGGGCTACGCGTTTCTCGGCGTGTTCCTCCTCGATCCCGCGACGGGCGACCGGTTACTTCGCGCGGCCGTGGGTTGGGCCGATGTGCCGGCGGGGATGCGAGTCCCGGCCGGTACCGGCTTGAGCGCCCGCCCACTCGAAGATGGGCAAACACGCTACACACCGGACGTCAGCAAAGAACCGGCGTACATCCCCGGGCTGTTGACCGGATCCGAATTGGATGTGCCGCTCCGTGCGAGTGGCGATGTGTTCGGAGTGCTGGTGGTGGAGAGCCGTGAGCCCAATGCGTTCAGTCATCACGACATCGAAATCCTTACTGCGGCGGCACAGCAAGCGGGGATCGCGCTCGCCAGAATTCGATTGCTCGACGAGATGCACCGTATGGTCGAGTCCGAACGCCGCCGAGCCGACGAGCGTGAGGCGCTGCTCGATACTATTTCGGATCTCTCCACGGATCTTGAGTTGTCGCGCCTGCTCGAGGCCGTGCTGTCGCGCGCCGTCACCTTGCTCGGCGCCGCAGGCGGCGAACTGGCCACGTACGATGAAACGAAAGGCGACCTTATTATCGCGGCAAATTACAACATGCGGGAAGATTCTCGCGGCACGCATCTGAAAGTTGGCGAAGGTGCGATGGGGTTGGTGGTGCGCACCGGGGAGCAGCTAATGATCCCCGACTATCAGAACTGGGCGGGGCGTGCGGCGCAGTACGCGCGCATCGACGCCCGCGCCGTGGTAGTCGCACCGCTGTTGATTGGTCGCCGCGCCGTCGGCGCGATAAATGTTTGGCACGAAGATCCGGCGCGGGCGTTCGGTGAAGCGGATCGCCGCCTATTGAATTTGTTCGGCCAGCAAGCGGCGATCGCATTGGAGAATGCCCGACTCTTTACGGCGGCCCGGCGTGAGCGACAGTACTTCGAAGTGCTCGTGGATAACAATCCGGTGGCGATTGTCGTTCTCGACACGGAGCATCGGATCATATCATGCAATCCGGCATTCGAATTGCTCTATGGGTACAAACAGGCAGAGGTGGTGGGACAGGATCTGGATCAACTGGTCACCACCCCCGAAAGTCGGCACGAAGCGGTCTCATTCACGGTGCAGGCGTCAGAGAACCAGATGGTGCAGGGGTTCGGCAAGCGGCGCCGGAAGGACGGCTCCCTGGTCGACGTCGAGGTGCTCGCCGTGCCGGTGGTCGTCGACGGTGAACACGTCGGCATGATGGGTCTGTATCACGACGTGACTGAACTCTTAAGCGCGAGGAAAGTCGCCGAGGCGGCGAACTCGGCTAAAAGCCAGTTTCTCGCGAGCATGAGCCACGAATTGCGCACGCCATTGAACGCCATCATCGGATACTCCGAGATGTTGGAGGAGGAAGCCGCGGAGCGTGGGCTGTCCGACTCGGTCGCCGACCTGCAAAAAATCCGTTCGGCTGGCCGCCACCTGCTGTCCCTAATTAATGATGTGCTCGATCTTTCAAAAATCGAAGCTGGCAAGATGGAGCTGCATTTAGAGACGTTCGATCTGCGGCCAGCGATCGAGGCGGTGGCTGCCACGGTGGCGCCATTAATCGAGAAGAACGGGAATCGCCTCGCGCTCGAATTGGCGGATGGGCTCGGTGCCATTCGGTCCGATGTGACCCGCGTGCGCCAGATTTTGCTCAATCTGCTTTCGAATGCCAGCAAGTTCACGGAAGGTGGAGTCATTACCGTGCGTGCCACACGCGACGGCGATTCGATTATCCTCGTTGTGCAGGATACGGGCATTGGCATGACGCCCGAACAGCTCGGCCGGCTGTTCGTCGCATTCGCGCAGGCCGAGGCGTCGACGGCGAGCAAGTACGGTGGCACCGGCCTGGGGTTGGCGATTAGCCGGATGTTTTGCGAGATGTTAGGCGGCGCGATCACCGTGGCCAGCACGCCGGGGACGGGCACGGCGTTCACCGTCCGCCTCCCGGTCGAAGTCCGTGAAATCAGCGCCACGCCGACCATTGCAGCGGCGGCGACGACCAATGGTGCTGCGGGCACCGTGCTCGTGATCGATGATGATCCAAACTCCCGCCAGCTCGTGGCGCGAATGCTCATTAAGGATGGATTCCGTGTCATCGAGGCGGCGGGTGGGGAAGAAGGCCTTGCCCTTGCTCGTGCGGAGCGGCCCGATGTGATTACGCTCGATGTGCTCATGCCGGTGCTCGATGGTTGGGGTGTGCTCACCGCACTCAAAGGCGACAAGGATCTCGCGTCAATTCCCGTGGTGATGTTGACCATCACCGACGAAAAAAATCTCGGGTTCTCGCTTGGCGCGTCGGAATACCTGACAAAACCGATTGACCGCGCCCAGCTGAGTGAAGTGCTCAAACGCTATCGGCGCACGCCGGGCGGGAAAGTGCTGATCGTCGAAGACGATGCCCCGACGCGTGCCGTGCTCCGTCGCTCGCTGGAGAAAGCAGGGTGGAGTGTGAGTGAGGCCGAGAACGGACGGATAGGCTTGGAGAAACTCGACACGGAAGAGCCGTCGCTCGTACTGCTGGATCTGATGATGCCCGAAGTAGACGGATTTGCGTTTCTTGACGGCGTACGCTCGCGCACTTTTAAAGAGGCGCCGTCGGTGGTGGTCATTACGGCGAAGACACTGACGGAATCCGATCGGCAGCGACTGAGTGGCGGAGTCCGTGAGGTGATTCAAAAAGGCTCCCAAGACATCGATGGTCTGCTCGGCGATGTGCGACAGCGCGTGGCAGCCTACGCGCGACGGTCACGCACGGCCGATCATCAATGACGCCGGAGAATCCCACGGTGGGTGCGCCCAAGCCGAGCCAAACTGCAGGTGGTCATCGGGAGGCCGCCCTTCTGCGCCTCAGTACCGGCATCGCCATCGCAGAATCAGAAGGCGATATCTGTCACGCGGTCAGCGAAGGCCTGCTCGACGCGTCGCTCGGTTTTGATTACATCGCGGTGCTATTGGTCGATGCAGCGACGGGCGATCGTGTCGTGGTGTCGAGCCGGGGCTCAGGAGAATCCACGGCCGGTCTCCACGTACGGCCTGGGGAAGGGTTGAGCGAACTGCCGCTCCTTGATGGACGGCTACACTACACGCCGCAAGCAACGCAGGACACACGATACTTGCCGACTCGCAATTCAGGGTCGGAGGTCGACGTGCCACTGTTGATCAACAAGAAACTCGTCGGCGTGCTGGTGGTGGAGAGCAATCGTCCGCATGCCTTCGGCACCGCGGACTTCGAAGTCCTGCGTGCCGCCGCGAACCAGGCGGGCATCGCACTCGGCCGCGCGCGACTCCTCGCCGCCGAACGGCGACGTGCCGATGAGCAGGAGGCGTTGCGCGCCACGATTGCCGATCTCTCTGCCCGGCTTGAGTTGCCGGATCTATTGCAAGCAGTCTTGGAGCGTGCCGTGCAACTCCTGCATGTGAGTCATGGGGAGCTGGCGATTTTTGATGCGGAACGTGACGAACTGGAGATTGTCGCCAGCTATAATGTGGGCAAACAGAAAACCACCGGCACCCGGATGCGCGTTGGCGAGGGCGCGATGGGCCATGTCGCGCTGACGCGGGAGCCATTCATTATTCCGGACTATCAGGCGTGGGCGGCACGATCGGAACAATATGCGCGTGCTGAGTTCCACGGTGTGATGGTGGCGCCCCTCATGATGCAACGGCAGTTGGTGGGTGCCATCGCCTTCATGGATCGTGATCCGGCACGGACCTTTGGTGCGGAAGATCTCCGTCTCATCGATCTCTTCGCGCCTCATGCGTCCGTTGCGATCGAGAACGCCCGACTCTTCACCGAGGAGCGTCGCCGCGCCGATGAGCAACGCGCCCTGCTCGACACGATGAAAGATCTCGTTGGAGAGCTGGAGCTATCGAAGGTGCTTGAGCGGGTACTGGAGCGTGCCGTCGCGCTGTTGCACGTGACGGGGGGTGAACTTGCCACGTATGACGCTGTCGCCGGCGATCTCGTTATTGTGGCCAGCCAGAGTATGGGCACGAATGCGGTGGGCACGCGGATCGCGCTTGGTGAAGGTGCGGTCGGTCGCGTTGCCCAGACGCTGGAGTCGCTCATCATTCCCCGATACCAGGAGTGGGCGGGCCGGTCGGCGCAATACACGCAGAGCACGGTGCAGTCGGTGATGTGCACGCCGTTGATCATCGGGTCGCGATTGGTCGGGGCGCTCGCCAGCGTGCACTCCGATCCCAGTCGCGTATTCGGCGAGCGGGACCTGCGCCTGCTCGAACTCTTCGCACCAGAAGCGGCAATCGCCATTGAGAACGCGCGTCTGTTCACACAGGCAGAACATCAAAAGCAATATTTTGGCGCGCTGGTGGCGAACAGCCCGGTCGCGATCGTCACGCTCGATACCAAGCACATGGTCGTCTCCTGCAACCCGGCATTCCTGACGTTGTATGGATACACCGAGGCCGAAGTACTTGGGCAACATCTCGATGACCTCATTACCACACCGGAAGCACGGTCGCAGGCGGCCCAATATACCGAGCAGGCGTTGGCGCACGAGACGGTGCGGGTGATCACCCAGCGAAGCCGGAAAGACGGTACGATCGTCGACGTCGAAGTGCTTGGCGTTCCCGTGGTCGTCAATGGCACGCTCGTCGGGATGATGGGGCTGTACCACGACATCACCGCCATGCTGCAGGCGCGGCGTGAAGCCGAAACGGCCAACTCCGCGAAAAGCCAGTTTCTCGCGAGTATGAGCCACGAACTCCGCACGCCGCTCAACGCGATTATCGGATACAGCGAAATGATCGAGGAAGAGGCGACGGAACAAGGGCACGACCGGTATGTCCCCGACCTCCAGAAAGTGCGGTCCGCGGGCCGCCATTTGCTGGCCTTGATCAACGACGTGCTCGATCTTTCGAAAATCGAAGCGGGCAAGATGGAGTTGCATCTTGAGACCTTTGACGTGCGGCAAGCTGTCGAGGCCGTCGCGTCAACCGTCACGCCGCTCACGGAGAAGAACGGCAACACGCTGCAACTTGAGTTCGGCGGCAATCTCGGTGCGATGCGAGCCGACCTCACTCGCGTGCGGCAGGTACTCCTGAACCTGTTGTCCAACGCGAGCAAGTTTACCGAGCGCGGGACGATTACGCTGCAAGCGAGTCGCGACGGCCATCACATCGTATTTACAGTGGCGGACAGCGGCATCGGCATGACACCCGAACAGATTGGCCGGCTGTTTCAAGCTTTCTCGCAAGCCGAGGCGTCGACGTCAAGTAAATACGGTGGCACCGGCCTTGGGCTGGCGATCAGCAAATTGTTTTGCGAGATGATGGGCGGCGCAATCACGGTGGCGAGCACTCCGGGGCGCGGGACGGAATTCACCGTGCGAATTCCCGTCGAGGTCCGTGATCCTCTTGAGTCCGTCGCCACTGGCGAGCCGGTCGCTGCCAAGTCGGTTTCCGCTATCGTCGGCACCGTGCTGGTGATTGATGATGACCCCGCCGCGCGCGCGATCACGCGCCGGTTGTTGGAACGTGAGGGCTACGGCGTTATTGAGGCGGCCGACGGTGAAACCGGTCTCCGTCTCGCCAAGGAGCATCATCCCGATCTCATCACTCTCGACATTTTGATGCCGGGGATGGATGGCTGGGCAGTATTGAGCGCTCTCAAGGCCGATCCAAAGTTGGCAGGGACACCGGTGATTCTTCAAACCATTATGGAAGACCGCAACCTCGGCTTCTCGTTTGGCGCCGCGGAGTATCTCACAAAGCCGATTGATCGCAAACAGTTGGCTGCGCTGGTGAAGCATTATGTGCCGACCGCGTCCACCGGGCCGGTACTCGTCGTCGAGGACGATGCCCCGACGCGGGCGCTCCTTGGGCGCGCGCTCACGAAGGCCGGATGGACAGTTGCCGACGCGGAGAATGGACGCGTTGGGCTCGAATGGATCGCCGACACGCGACCCGCTCTCGTACTCCTCGACTTGATGATGCCCGAAATGGACGGATTCGAATTCCTCGACGCACTGCGGCGCGACGAGTCACGGCGGGACATTCCGGTCGTCGTCATCACCGCCAAGACGCTGACCGATGCCGATCGGCGTCGCCTGAACGGCGGCGTGGAACGGGTGGTGCAAAAACGCACGCTCGATACCGACGCGCTACTCGCTGAAGTGCGGGCGCTGGTGCCGGCCCGATGACCCGCGACCCCAACGGCCACGACGCCCGGCGCCAGGTCGCACTGCTACGACTATCCGCCGAGATCGCCGCCGCGCCAGACGAAGAAGAAATCTGCCGGGCCGTCGTCAATGGCCTTCGCGACCCCGCGCTCGGCTATGATTTCCTTGGCATCTTTTTGCTCGACGATGCCACGGGCGACCGCGTCCTTCATGCGAGCGTGGGCTGGCCCGACGCTCCCAAGGGATGGCGGGTGCATCCGGGGCAGGGGCTGAGCGAGCGTCCCCTGCACAACGGCAAGTTGCATTACACGCCTGACGTGACGCGCGAAGCCGGCTACTTGCCGAGCCTGAACAGCGGATCGGAAGTTGATGTGCCGTTGCAAACCGGCAGTCAGGTGTTTGGCGTCCTCGTGGTTGAGAGCACCAAGCCTGACGCCTTCGACGCGAACGACCTGGAAATTCTGACGGCCTCTGCGACCCAGGCGAGTATTGCGATTGGACGCGCCCGTTCGCTTGCCGCGGAGCGCCGCCGCGCCGACGAACAGCAGGCGTTGCTCGACACGCTCGCTGATCTGTCCGGCGAACTCGAATTGAGCAAGTTGCTCCAGGCCGTGCTGCGCCGTGCGACCACCCTACTCGGCGTGAGTGGCGGTGAACTCGCGATTTACGATGAGGTGCACAAAGAACTCGAAATTGTCGCGAGCTTGGATATTGGCGTGGACTCGACCGGGGCTCGTCTCGCGCTCGGTGAAGGGGCGATGGGGCACGTGGCAGTCACGCACGAGCCGATCTGCATTCCGGAATACCAGGAGTGGCTTGGCCGCTCCGGAAAGTATTCCGATGTGGAAGTGCATTCAGTGATGGCCGCACCGCTGCTGATCGGGAATCGGCTTGTGGGCGCATTCGCCTGCGTGCACGATGATCCGGCCCGCAAGTTCGGGCCTGATGATCTGCGCCTGCTGAATCTGTTCGCGCCGCAGGCTGCCGTAGCGATCGAGAATGCCCGCCTCTATACCGCAGCCCAACGGCAGAAACAGTATTTCGAAGACTTGGTGCTCAATAATCCGGTGGCGATCGTCACATTGGACAACGAGCACAATATTGTTTCGTGCAATCCGGCGTTCGAGCAACTCTATGGCTATACGCAGGTCGAAGTCATCGGCCGCAATCTCGACGAGTTAATTTCTACCGCCACATCGCACTCCGAAGCCGTCGCGATTACCCAGCACGTGCTTCGGGATGGTGCGGTACGGAGTATCGGCCAACGTCGCCGCAAGGACGGCACACTGGTGGACGTTGAGGTGCTCGGCGTCCCGGTGCTCGTCGAAGGAAAACTCGTCGGGCTGATGGGCTTGTATCACGACATCAGCGAGTTGTCGCAGGCCCGGCTTGCCGCAGAAGAAGCGAACAACGCCAAGAGTCAGTTCCTGGCGAACATGAGCCACGAATTGCGCACGCCGCTCAACGCCATTATCGGCTACAGTGAAATGCTGGCCGAAGAAGTGGCCGATATCGGTCACGACGAACTCGCTCCTGACCTCGGGAAAATCCGGTCGGCGGGGCGGCATTTGCTGGCGTTGATTAATGACATACTCGACCTCTCCAAGATTGAGGCAGGGAAGACCGACCTCTATGTCGAAGAGTTTGATGTTGCCGTGATGTTGGACGACGTGTCGACGACGATTCGACCGTTGGTGGAAAAGAATTCGAACACGCTGGTCGTGCGATCTGTCGGGCAAGGCACCATGCGCGCCGATCTGACGAAAGTGCGGCAGATGCTGCTCAATCTTCTGTCCAACGCGTGCAAGTTCACCGAGCACGGCACCATCACATTGGAAGTGGAGCGGGTCGCGACACCGTCATCGGGCCCGGATGAACTGTACTTCCGCGTGATCGACTCAGGCATCGGAATGACGTCCGAACAAATGGGTCGGCTGTTTGAGGCGTTTTCGCAGGCCGAAACGTCCACGAGTAAGAAGTACGGCGGTACGGGGTTAGGTCTTGCAATCACACGCCGATTCGCTCAGATGATGGGCGGCGATGTGACGGTGACGAGCGTGCCCGGCCACGGATCAACGTTCATCGTGCGACTTCCGGCTGAGCCACCGGAAATTGAAGCGCGTCCGCCGAGCGAGGCGCCGGGTTCCGGCCGTGCAGGGACCGTGCTCGTGATCGACGACAACGCCCAAGCGCGCGAACTGGTGCGGCGATTCCTCGCCGACGAAGGGTTTCGCGTGATCGAAGCCGCCGACGGAGTCGCGGGGCTCGCGTTGGCACAACGCGATCGTCCGGACGCAATCACGCTCGACGTGCTCATGCCGGGCATGGATGGATGGGCGGTACTCGCGGCGCTCAAGGCCGATCCGGCGCTCGCCGATGTTCCCGTGATCATGCTGACCATGCTCGACGACCGGAGTTTGGGCTTTGCACTTGGCGCGACGGAATATCTGACGAAGCCGGTGGATCGCGATCGGTTGCGGGCACTGCTTGCGCGTTACAGCCGGAATGGTGGGCGCGACGTACTGGTGGTTGAGGACGACCCGTCCACACGGGCGCTGCTCCGGCGGCAGTTGGAGGCGGACGGATGGACGGTGGCAGAAGCCGAGAATGGGCGCGCCGGCTTGGACGCCGTGAGTCGACATAAGCCGTCAATTATTTTGTTGGACCTGATGATGCCGGTTATGGATGGTTGTCAGTTTGCGACGGAACTTCGTCGGCATGAGGCGTGGCGTGACATTCCGGTGGTGGTCATCACGGCGAAAGATCTTACGCCCGAGGAGCGACGTGCCCTCAATGGAGATGTGCAGGGCGTGTTGCAGAAAGGAGCTCTTACGGCGGACGAGCTGTTGCGCTCGATCCGCGATCTGGTCAAGGCCAATGGTGTCGAACCCGAAGGAGGGAAGTAGGACATGCCGAAAATTCTACTGGTCGAAGACAACGAAATGAACCGCGACATGTTGTCGCGTCGACTCCAGCGAAAGGGATTCGAGATCGCATTGGCCGTTGATGGTCCGGAGGGAGTAGCGATGGCGCTGGCCGGCGGGTTTGACCTGATCCTGATGGACATGAGTCTCCCGGAAATCGACGGATGGGAAGCCACGCGACGCGTGCGCGAGGCGGAAACCGGTACGGGGAGACACGTGCCGATCATCGCGTTGACGGCGCACGCGATGTCGGGCGACCGCGAGAAAGCGATGGCCGCCGGATGCGACGACTACGATACTAAACCGGTGGAGCTCGATCGTTTACTGGGCAAGATGGCCGCCCTGTTGGGCACGGTGGAATGACTGGACTGAATACCCCTGAGGCGGTGGCGGAGTTGCGCCACGAACTCCGCACGCCATTGAATCTGATCATCGGCTACTGCGAAATGCTGCTCGAAGACGCCACGGTTGACGTCCGACGGACGGCACTGCAGCAGACGTTGGTTGCTGGACGCGACATACTCGAACGCATCAACGCGGCGGTGCCATCGTCGCGCGGCGAAATCAGCGACGTAGAATTCGAAGCGTTGCGTGCGTCTTTGCGCGAGCCCCACGGACGGATTCTTGCCGCGACGTCGGCGCTGCTGACCGATTGCGGAGACATCGATTCGGAATTCGAGCGCGATGTCCGACGAGTCCGCAGTTCCACTGAACGATTACTGACCGTGGAACTGTCCATGGGTCGGGGCGCAAACCACATTGCCATCACGGTGGGTCACCCTACCTTTGATTCGGGTACGGCGCGACCGGCGGTACGGTCAGCGCACATTCTCGTGGTCGACGATCAGGAAGACAATCGCACCGTGCTGGAGCGGCGGCTCACCCGTCAGGGGCACACCGTGGAATGCGTGAGCGGCGGACACGCGGCGTTGTCGCAACTGCAGCATGCGCGATTCGATCTTGTGTTACTTGATGTGCTCATGCCGGATCTCGACGGCCTCGCCGTGTTGGAGCGCATCAAGGCCGATCCGAAGACGCGCGACATTCCGGTGATTATGATTTCGGCGCTGGACGATGTGGCGAGTGTTGTGCGATGCATCGAACGCGGCGCCGAGGATCACCTCCCTAAGCCCTTCGATCCGGTGATTCTCCGGGCGCGGATCGGCGCGTGTCTGGAAAAGAAACGTCTTCGCGATGTCGAACTCGAGTATTTGCGTGAAGTGGGCCGGGTTATCGAAGCCGCCACCGCGGTGGAGGCGGGAACGTATGTTGGTGGCGGTCTCGTCGAAGTGGCCCGCCGTGGTGACGAACTGGGCCGCCTGGCGCGCGTGTTCGACACGATGGCTGACCATGTGCGGGCGCGCGAGACGCGACTCAAGGACCAGGTCGAAGCGCTGCGGCGCGAGATCGCCGGCGCGACGCTTTCCTCGCGGCCCGTTTTGCAAAGCGAGGCTCCAAGTCTGCCCACCGGCTCATTGCTTGCCGACCGATATGATATTCAGGAGGAGATTGGCAGCGGCGGCATGGGCATGGTGTATCGCGCCATCGACCGCGAACTCAATGAACAGGTGGCGATCAAAACGTTACGCGCGGAGATGTTGCGCGAACCCGGCTTGCTTGATCGATTCAAATCCGAGATCCGGCTGGCTCGACACATTTCGAATAAACATGTGGTGCGAACGCACGATATTGGCGAACGCGACGGCGTCTATTATCTGACGATGGAATACGTGGAGGGAATCACGGTGCGCTCGCTGCTGGACACGCGCGGCCGTTTAGCGGTCGCTCCGACATTGGCGATCGCGAGTCAGCTCGCCCAATCACTGGTTGCTGCACACGAGCAAGGGGTAATTCATCGCGACATTAAACCGCAAAACCTGCTGCTCGATGCCAATGGGGTACTCAAGGTCATGGACTTCGGCGTGGCTCGTTTGCGTGGTGTCAGCACCGGAGTGACTGAAGTCGGTCAGCTCGTGGGGACACCACAGTATATGGCGCCGGAACAGCTGTTGGGCGAGGATTTCGATGAGCGGGTGGATCTTTTTGCGATGGGCGTGGTGTTGTTCGAATGTTTAACCGGACGACTGCCGTTCGAGGGTACGAACGTCATGTCGATTATTGCGCGACTGATGCGCGACGAGGCGCCGTCGCCGTCCAGTCTCAATCCGGACGTCTCGGAAGATGTGTCGGCACTCGTGCTGCGATTGTTGTCGAAAGAGCCGAACGGGCGACCAGCGACTGCCAGTGACGTGGTGCGTCAGCTCTCGGACGTCAGTTAATCCTAGAAGCGGCGTGGCCGCCCTCTCGCGAAGACGAGGGCGGCCACGTTCTCGCGTTGATTGTGGACTATTGCTTCGAAATCTGACCGCGGATTTCGCCACCCGGATTACTGGTGGTATGGACGTTCACGTAGGTCAGTCCGGCGAACAGAAGCTTTTTCAACGAGTCACCGCTGATCGTCGCCGTAATCGGATTTGCGGCACTTAGCGTCGCGACGCCGTGGCCCGTGCCGCTCGTCGCGCCAACGCTGAACGTGGCGCCAGCCAATGAGACGAAGTTGATCGTGGTACCCGAAGAGGCCGTCGCCGCCGCCGGTCCGTGAATATGTCCAGCGACGACGTTCGACGTGAGGCCGCTGAACGCGACGTCGTAAGTGAATACGTTCGTCGATGTGTCGAGCGTTGCGATAAAGGTGCCCGAACCCGTCGTTGTATTGGCTGGCACTTCACCAGCACCATTCATCGTCGCCTTGAATGTCACGATCTTACTGACCGGATCGGTGGTGCTACTGCACGCGACCATGGTGGCTAACGCTGCTGCGATGGCGAGTGTGATTCCGCGATTCTGCATTGAGTGAATCCTCGAGCATGGGTTGGTGTTCAAGGGATGTGCGTGGACAATGATTGCAACTGCACAGAGTCCATACACCATGAATCATCGGAAGTCGCTCCACGTTTCAACAGCCCCGCTTTATGGACGAGTGCGGCCATCGGGCTTCTTGATGGTATTGGGTGTCGGTATCACACGTTGCTTGTTCGGCGTCGGCAATCTGCCTCCTCCGGCCACACGCGGATTACGCTCAAATGTGACGGAGGTCACTCCGTGGTGCCCGTGATTGTCCGTCGCCGTCACGACCAGATCGTATTGTCCAAAGCGAAGCGACGCGAGATTCATCGTCCCGATCCACGCCGGAGCCTGGTGCCCGGCCGGTCCGATTAGGGCATAAATCAATGCCAGTTGCTGGCCGCCGGCAGTCACGACGACGGTCGCGATCGGAAATGGTGATCGCGCAGTGGCAACCACGGATAGCGTGTCCCCAAGAGGAATATTTCCCGTCGGTATCGCGATCGTCACAACAATATTTGAGTCGGTGGCCGTTGTGACCGTAAGGGCCAGCGCGCCTGTTTGCCCCTCGCTCGTCGCCGCGATAATCGCCGTGCCTTCGGCGAGCGCCGTCACCAATCCCGTTGATGACACTATCGCCACGCTAGGTGCGTTCGTCGCCCATGCGGCGCCCCGACCTGTAACGGTGTCTCCGGCGGCGTCCGTGGCGGTCACGCTGAGTTGCACCGTCTGTCCGATGTCAACGCTCGCCGAATTCGGGTGCACCGACACGGCCACAATCGGTGCGGGCCCCGGCGGGAGTGCGCTGACAATCACAATTGCTTGACCTTGGACATCGCCGATTCTGCCAGTCACGGACGCCTGGCCCGGAGTCACCGCGGTAACAACTCCATTCGCGTTCACTCGGGCGATCGCCGGTTGGTCGGACGTCCACGCGGGAACACCGATGCTCATCCCGGCACCATTTTGGTCGAACCCCGCAGCGACCGCTTTCGCGGACTGGCCGGGCTGAATGCTCGACGCCGTGACGGTGATCGTCAGCGTCGTCAGCACCGTCGGCTGTGGAACCGGCTTCGTGGGCACGCCAGGGCCGGCCGCCCCGCCTCCGCTACAGCTGGCGAGTAACAACAAACTCGTCGCAACACCAGTCAGCGAGCGACCCAGCGGATTCCATCGGGATTCCACGCTGGCGAAAAAAAGACATACTGGCATCATTCGGTCATCCGCCATAGCGTTCGCCATCCGAATTATCGTCTTCTGGTCATTAAGCTACTCCATTCTGAGCCCCGATGAGCCCTCAATTGCCCACCGCGACGCGTCGCGCGCTTCACGCACTCCTTGCCAGCCTGACCATGGCCGCGGCCCCCGCTGCCGCTCAGAAGCCCCGCACTCCGCCGCCTAGTGCGACTTCCACCACAACCCCCCAGTACTCGGCATCCACATACTCCGACCCAAAAGCGACATCCAGTAGTCTCAAGGCGCTCCGCTGGCGAAACGTTGGCCCAATGCGCGGCGGTCGTGCTGTCGCGGTGACCGGCGATCCCACGAAGCCAATGGTGTTCTACTTCGGCAGTGTAAACGGTGGAGTGTGGAAGACGGAAAATGGCGGCGCACGCTGGTCAAACATCACCGATGGAAAGTCGGACATCTCTTCCGTCGGCGCGATAGCGGTCGCCCCGTCGGATGCAAATGTGATCTATGTCGGCACCGGTGAATCGCAGCTGCGCGAAGACCTCACGTTCGGCACCGGGATGTACCGGTCGACTGACGGGGGTGCCACCTGGCAGCATCTGGGCTTAAGCGATGCGCAGCAGATCACGAACGTGGTGATCGATCCGCGCGATCCGGATCGCGTCTTCGTCAGTGCCATCGGGCATGCATTCGGTCCGAATGCAGAACGCGGGGTTTTTCGTACGACGGATGGCGGGAAAAGCTGGAAGAAAGTGCTCTTCATCGACGAGTTCACGGGAGCGCAAGATTTGTCGATGGATCCGTCTAACCCGCGCGTCGTGTACGCGGCGATGTACAAATTTCAGCGCACGCCGTGGTCGATGAACGCCGGCGGCGGCCGCAGCGGACTATGGAAAACCAGCGACGGCGGCGACACGTGGAAGGAACTCTCCTTCAACGAAGGGATGCCAAAACTACCGTTAGGCAAAATTGGTGTCGCCGTGTCTCCCGCCAATCCGCGCCGAGTGTATGCCAGCATTGAAGCTCCCGACTCGGCAGGTGGAATCTTTCGCTCCGATGACGCCGGCGACAGTTGGCAGCGCGTCAACTCCGATCAGACGTTCCACGTCCGGCTCTGGTATTACTCGGTGATCACCGCCGACCCGCTCGATGAGAATACCGTTTATGTAATGAACCTGACCGTCCATCGCTCGATCGACGGCGGCAAAACGTTTGCGCCGATCCGTGTTCCGCACGGTGATACACACGTGCTCTGGATCGACAAAAAAGATTCCAAGCGCATGATCAACGGCAACGATGGAGGCGCCACCATCAGCTACGATGCCGGCAAAACGTGGTCCAGCATATACAACCAACCCACTGCGCAGTTCTACCACGTGACAACCGACAATCAATTTCCGTATCGGATTTACGGTGGCCAGCAGGATAACTCGGCAATCTCCGTGATGAGCCGTTCGGATGACGGTGGCATAGGTGAGCGAGACTACTACTCGACTGCCGGATGCGAAAACGCCACGGTCGCAGTGGATCCGCGCAATCCGTCAGTCACATACGGCGGTTGCTATCTGGGAGCGTTTTCGCGCTACGATCATTCGACGCGACAGGAACGCGACATCTCTGTGACGCTTCGCAATTACGATGGGTGGGCAGCGAAGGATGTTCCGGAACGATTTCAGTGGACGTTCCCGGTTCTTATCTCGCCGCACGATCCCGCCACATTATACGTGACATCGCAGCACGTGTGGCGCACTCGCAATGAAGGAGCAAGTTGGGAGAGAATTTCTCCCGATCTCACGACGCATGATGCGAGCACGTTGCAGAGCACGGGCGGCATTCACGGAGAAATGACGGGCGCGGAATGGTATGCCACGATCTACGCATTTGCCGAGTCACCGAAAGTGAAGGGCGTGCTGTGGGCGGGCTCGGATGACGGAATGGTGCACGTCTCGCGCGATGGCGGTGAGCATTGGGAAAACGTGACACCCAAAGACTTCGGTAAGCTCACGCGCACCGCGCATATCGATCCGTCGCCGCATGATCCCGCCGTGGCGTATGTCTCTGCCAATCGATACCAGCAGGATGATTTCAAGCCGTATCTCTGGAAGACGTCCGACTATGGCAAGACGTGGACGGCGATTGTGAATGGCATTCCGGCCAACGCATTCACGCGCACCCTGCGTGAAGATCCGGTGCGTCGCGGACTGCTCTACGCCGGCACCGAGTTGGGCGTCTATGTTTCATTCGACGACGGTGCGCGCTGGGAACCGCTGCAACTGAACCTTCCGCGCGTGAGTGTGCGCGACCTGCAAGTCCACGGGAACGACCTTGTGGCCGCTACTCACGGCCGTGCGTTTTGGGTGCTGGACGATATTTCCATGCTTCGCCAGTTCGCCGACAGCGTATCCCGCAAACGTGTGCATCTCTTTCAGCCATCGACGGCGATTCTTTGGGACGGCGGTCGTGGTCGTTCCGACACGGGAGAAAATCCCGCGGCCGGTGTTTATGTCGATTACTACCTTAAAGATGTCGCAGTCGGGAAAGTATCGATCGACTTCTTGGACAGAAGCGGCGTCGTGATGCGAACCTTCTCCAACGAAACGGACGCGAAGTCCGATTCTCTCGCAAAAAAAACCGGGCTCGATTCCCTCGCTGAGCGTACGCGAGCGGCGAGAAAGGACAGTATCGCCTATCAGCCCAGTGATTCTGTGGTGCAAGGGCGGGCGGGAACGAATCGATTTGTGTGGAACCTGCATTATCCGGACGCCAAGCGGATCAAGAACACCGTGATTGACGAGGGGCATTTGGGCGGACCCTGGATTGTCCCGGGCACGTACACGGTGCGGCTGATCGCGGGAGCAGATACCATATCGCGCCCATTCACGGTGATTGCGGATCCGCGCGTAAAGACGACGACGGCCGAGTTGACACAGCAGTTCAATAGCGCCATGCGCATCCGCGAACGGATCGCCGACATCGCCGAAAATGTCGCGCGGGTCGAGGATATCCAGTCGCAATTGGACGCGCGGGTTACACAGACGAAAGGGGAAGGGTATGCCGGACGCGTGTCAGCCGCTGCAAAGGCGCTACGAGTCAAACTCGAGGAGATCCGGGGCGAACTGTACGAAGTGAGCTGCCATGTGGATCAGTGTACGCTCGACCAGCAGGTGAAGTTGTATAACTGGTTCATCACGCTCAATGCTCAAGTGCAAACGGGGGCGTACGCGCCGACCAAACAACACGGTGAGATTTATACTGACTTGAAGGGGAAGCTGGACGTGCAGCTTCGGCGCCTGCAGTTGATCGAGGACACGGACCTCAAAGCATTCAACCGGCTAATGGATGAATTGAAGGTGCCGGGTATTTTTGTGACGCCCAAGAAGATCGTGTCCTAGTGCCGAATTTTCGGATGACGTGGTCGATTGCACTGCTGGCGCTGTTGTTTGTCGGGGCCGGTGTGTTGCACTTTGTAATGCCGCGTCCGTATGAGCGGATCGTGCCGGTCTGGCTGCCGAATGCGGCGCTGCTCGTGAAACTGAGTGGCGTCGCGGAGATTCTTGGTGGCCTTGGCTTGCTGATCCCTGTCACGCGTCGGGCGGCAGGCTGGGGGCTAATTCTTTTACTGATCAGCGTGTTTCCGGCCAATGTCGAAATGCTTCGGCTGGCGCGAACGACGCATGCTACCCGACTGTGGCAGGCCGGGCTCTGGCTTCGGTTACCACTCCAGGCTGTGCTGATTTGGTGGGTGTGGCGCTCGGCGGCGCGAATCTCCGCTGGAGCATAGCGCAGAATGTCAAGTCTGCCGGTCGTTCGCCTTTACGATGTGTTTCTCGGGCGGACGACCGGCATTTGATTTGCGTTGTTACTTCTCCGGCTTCTTCGCCGTAGGCGGCAGCAGACCGTTCAGGCGCATATAAATGGCGATCTGGCTGTAATGGTCGGCCCAATCGCCGACCGTCAATATTTCGACTGCGGCGCGCGACATCATTTTGCCACCGAACATCGGCAACTGCTCATCGAGCTTAGAGTCATCCAAGCCAGCGAGGGCTTTATCGCAGAACTGGAACGTTTCCTTCAGTCGGTCGACCAACGCATCCTTGCTGTCGGTTGCGATAACTTTGCCGCGCGCCGGCGCCTTCATCCCGCCAATCGTGCCGCAGAGAAAATCATTTCCCTGTGCAAGGTGCACCACGATGTCACCGAAACTCATTTGGGCTGGCGTTGGCTTGAACGAGTATTTGCTGACCGGCATGATCTCGGCCGCCGCCATCAGGTTTTTGCCTTCGTCTGAGGCATAGTCGCGAAACGCTTTCGCCACGGGCGCGGACTGTTGTGCCAGAATGAACGACGGGCTGAGGCCGATGGCGAATGTCGCAATGCACGTGCGGATTTTCATAGTATTCCAAGGTGGAAGAGTAGCGTGGAGTTTGGCACGCAATGCGGCCGCTGTCCAGACGTGGCGACCGGGCATCTCGAGCGCTCTTGTGAACAGAAAGGTCTCCGCTATTGCGGGGGTAACCCGGATCGCCCATTTTAGGCCGCGCGCGAACGGGTCCGCTGGATGCGCTGACTAGTGGAACCATTGGCTTCGTCCGCGTCATCATTGATCGCTACAGGCACGCCAATGACGGCGACCGGTATCGCCTTCGGTCCCCCCGCAGCGTGAGGAGACTCTCCTATGAACATCAGGTTCCGATCGTTCGTCGTTGCCACCATCCTGCTCGCGCCTGGGCTATTGGCGGCACAACAGATGACAAGTCCGAAGTGGATTACCATCGGACGCGAAGTGGTGAAGCCTGGGAAAGATGCAGCGCACGCAAAACATGAAGTCGCATGGTCTCGTGCGCTTGAAGCGGCGAAAATCCCTGCAGCTACGCTCGCAATGGTTGCGATGAGTGGCCCGAACGAAGCCTAGTGGATGACGGGATTTGAGTCGGCGGACGCGATTCAAAAATATTACGACGGCATGGAGGCAACCCCGGCGCTTGCAGCCGTCTCTGCCAAGTATTATCCGCTGGAAGCGGATTATCTCGCGAACACGTTCAATATGATCGCTCGCTATCGCGACGACCTTAGCTACAACTCCGGTTCCCCTATGACGTCCCTGCGGTACATGGTGGTCTCACGGGTTGGCGTAAAGCTCGGGCACAACGCGGAGTTTGTTGAGGCCCGCACGGTGAGGCCTATACAGCGGCCCTCGGCGGGGCTGACGGTGAAAAGAAACTCAATGATATGCTGATGTCAGACGAGGGCAGTGCGGACTCAAACCTCTTTCGTTTGAGCCCGACTATGAGCATTCTCAACCAACAGTGGTATGATGCCGATGCATTCTGGAAACCAAAGGCGGCGAAGAAGTAGTCGTTCGTGGCGTCTTGTCACTTCTTGCCGCCGACTCGCTGTTTTAACTCTTCAGCCCAATTCACTACCATAATCATTTGACGGTCCTCGTACATTGGCCGGATCATGACGAAGCTCTTTCCGTCCGGCGCAACGTCGAAGTTGGGATGGTATGGGTCGCTGATGAATGGCACATCAAAGAGAATTCGTCGCGCCGAGATTGCCAACTCTGGCGTCACGGTGACGTTGGCCGACATCATTTTTGATCCGCTGCGATAAAACAGGCGCTTGCCATCGCGTGACCACACGGGCTCCCGTCCGCCACCGGTGGACACGGCAACCCGCCCTCCGACACCTGAAATGAGTCGTACG
>JANYKA010000014.1 GCA_025358315.1 Gemmatimonadota bacterium
AATTCTCCGGCTCGCGCCAAGTCGTACTGGCGAGTAAAGTTCCACTGCCAAGCTTTTTGGCTTTAACCCGTACCTGCTCCTTGTGACCGACAATAACCCTCAAAATCGCGGCGAGATCATCGTCCACGTCTTCGGCAAGACCGACGTGGGCCGCACGCGTGAGCACAACGAGGACGCATTTGTCGTTGCCGACCTCACGACGATGAACGCCACGTTGCAGCCGGAAGTGCGAACCCACGTTCCGGGCGCGAGCGGCTCATTGTTCATGGTCGCCGACGGCATGGGTGGCGCGGCGGCCGGTGAAATCGCCAGTGCACTAGCGACCGAAGTCGTGGTGAGCGAGCTCGAATCGCGCTGGTCGCACGCGCCGGCCAAGTCGCCGGAAGCGTTTGCGGTCGCGATCAAATCGGCCACTGAGCAGGCGAACGCGCGTATTCACCGCTATGCAACCGAGCATCCGGAGAACCGCGGGATGGGCACGACGGCAACCGTCGCCGGCCTGCTGGGCGATAAACTCTACCTCGCGCAAGTTGGTGACAGCCGCGCCTACCTCGTGCGCAACGGCGTCGCCGAGCAGATCACGAAAGACCAGTCGTTGATGCAGAAGCTCGTCGAAGCGGGCGAGATGACGGCCGAAGAAGCCGAGGTGAGTGAGCGCCGTAATATTATTTTGCAGGCGCTTGGGCCGGAGCCGGTGGTGAAGGTGGATCTCACGCATCAGCAGATACGACGCGGCGATACGCTCGTGCTGTGCAGCGACGGGATGTCCGGCCAAATGCGCATCAGTGACATTTCGCGCATCGTGACCGAGTCGACGGATCTGATGATGACGTGCAAGAATCTCATTGATCTCGCGAATGAAAATGGCGGCCCGGATAACATCACCGTGATCGCCGTGCGCTTCGACGGTGAAGGGTTGCAAGCGGCGGCGAACGGCGATGCCGTGGGCCACCGTGTGTATGCGAGCGAATCGGAAGCGCGAGCGACGGTACCGGTCAACAGTTCATCCATTCCGCCAGATGACGACGAGCGAATGGTGACGACGGCCGATCTCGAACCGGCCAAGTTCATTCGTACGACGCCGCGGATGGCGAATAAGCCGGTTGCATTAGCGGCGGATTCCACGCCTCGCGTGCCAGTCGGTTATTTGCGCCTGGTGTTCGGCGCGATCGCGGTTGTCGTGGCGATTGTCATCTATCTGCAGATTCGTCGCTGATGCGCGTTGAGCTCCGCGTTACCAGCGGCTCACGCGCTGGCCAGCGGGAGCAGTTCGACAAGTCCGTGATCAGCATCGGGCGCAACCCGATCAACGATTTGCGGTTCCACCCGGAACAGGATCCGGACGTGAGCTCCAAGCACGCGGAAATCCGCGTCCTCGAATCGAAAGTCACGCTCATTGATCTCGACTCCACGAATGGCACGTTCGTGAATGGTCAGCGTGTGCAGGGGAACAGAGCACTGTTTGAAGGCGATCTCATCGCTTTTGGCGGCGACGGACCGAAAGTCGAATTTCATATCAGCGCTGTCGAGCCGGCGAGTACACGGATCTCGACGCCTGAGGGTGGGCAGGGCGCTGTGCCAGTTGGTGCGGTTGCGGCGGCCGAAGGAGCTCCGATGCGACCGAGTACGCCGAAGCGTGATACGTCAATGCGGATTGCCGATGCGGTGCATCTACAGACGGGAAAGTTGCGCGCGATGATCATTGGGCTGGCGGTGCTGGTGATCGTCGGCGGCGGGCTAATGTATTGGTTCAATCATCGCGAATCCGCGGCCGCGACAGCGCGTATCGACACGCTCCTCAAGAGCAACGATTCGTTGAGCGCGCAGATGGGCAAGACGATGGCGTCGCTGAAAGGCAAAGTCGCCGGGCTCGACGCCGCGCTCAGCTCAAGCAAGAACGACGTTGATAAATTAAGAGCGCGCATTCGCAGCGAGATGGCGAGCGGCAATGACGAGCAGGTGACGAAACTTACCGTACAACTCGACGCCAGCGATTCGCGTCAGCGTGCGCTCTATGCCGCGGCGCAGGTGAACTACGAGGCGATCAATGCCAAGAACAGCCCGGCGATCGTATTTCTTGTGATCGGTTTTGCGAACGGATCACTGGTGAGTGGGTCGGGGTTCAATATTTCGCCGTCAGGACTGATCGTTACCAACCGTCATGTGGTGCAAGATGCCGAAGGCCACCCGGCGTCGCGCGTGGCGATTCTATTCAATGGCACGGTTGGATTCAAGCACGCGCACGTGGTGAGTGTTAGCAAGACGGACGAACTCGCATTTATTAAAGTCGACGACGCGGGGAGTTATCCGGTCGTCGCCGGCATCGTGAAGAACGCGTCGTTGCATGTTGGTGCACCGGTAGCGGTCATTGGATTTCCGCTAGGCACGAGCACCGCTGGCAATGGCGGCGACGGAAATATTTCCAAGATGCGGGCGACAAGTTCGCTGGGTGTTGGCACGGTGAGTAAGGTGCTCGACGACATGTTGCAGTTTGATTCGTGGGCGGCGCAGGGGTCGAGCGGGAGCGCAGTGTTCGACAAGCGGGGGTTTGTGATTGGGGTGTTGTTTGGGGGTGCGGCCGACAGCAACGGTCGGATCATCTACGCAGTGCCCAGCAGTCGACTTGTCGCCCAGATGCCTTCGGAAGGCGCGGCGATCGTTAAGTAAGTATTTAGTGGGAGAAAGTGCGTGCGCGGGGCGGGCCCGGGGGGTTCGCTTCGGCTCGCGGCGGCTTACACGCAGCGAGCCTCGCGCTGCGCGAGAGTCTCTCGCTACGCCGCGTGCTCGCCTGCGTGAACCCCCCGCGCCCGCCCTCCAAGCATTGTCTGTTGCATACTGCTCGGCGGCTCCCGCGCCTGGCTTCAGTGCATTCTGTGTGGCACGCGAATGCTTTCGCGCGGCGCATACGGACCGACTCCCGGTACACACAAGTGGGAGATGCGCTCGACCGACCGCGCGCTACGACGTCGCAGTAATACCACGAGCAAGGACACGAGCGGCGGCGGATTGCATGGGCGGCTCGCCGCCCCAGGCGCAGAGGACGTTGCGCGCATCGCTTATCAGCGCCGCGTGCCGCGGGTGCGAGAACAGGAGCACGCACGCATAGCGCTGCTGAGCGGCGGCCAGCGCGAGCGCACGGTCTATTCTGGCGAGACTCGGGTCCGATATTCCGGCGCGTCCCTTCCACGCCACGACATCGGCATACACCGCAATGATTACCGGCACTTTCGTATGCGCCGACGGCTCCTCTACCACCGGACTATCCACATCGAGTGCGCGAAATCCGAGCGCGAACTGTTCGCGGCTCGGTACGCGCCACGGACCACCTTCGTCATCGTCAATCTGAATTATTTCTACAGCGTCGCCAATCGCTGGCGCGGTGCCGCGAACTATGAACACCGAGCGATCGGCTAGCTGGCGCGCCCACATGGTGTCATCGAGCGTCACTTCGCGGCCCACGGTCGGACGCGCCCAGCCGGCCCAACCGTCGCGGCGCTCGCAGGCGTCGCGCACGCGATCCGTGCTAAGTTCGCCGTGCGCTATCGCGCGCTCCATCGCCCGTGTCGTTCCGCTGATATCCATCGGGGCGAGTAGCACATCACAACCCGCGGCGATGGCGCGGATCGCCACGTCCGCTTCAGTGCCGGCGGCCAGCACGCCGTCCATTTCGAGCGCATCGCTCACGATCAAGCCGTCGAAACCCATTTCTTTGCGCAACAATTCAGTAAGCAGTGGCTGCGAGAGTGTGGCGGCCACGCCGGTTGGGTCAAGCGCCGGATACGACACGTGCGCGGTCATCATCGAGGCGATGCCCGCGTCAATCACGCTTCGGAATGGCAGGAGATCGTCACACCACAGCTGTTCGGCTGGTGCGCGAACCACCGGAAGCGTGACGTGCGAATCACCATCTGCGCGACCGTGGCCGGGAAAATGTTTGGCGCACGCCAGCACACCCTCGGCCTGACACGCATCCACCCATTCCGTCAACAGTTCGCCAATATCCGCCGCGTTGCACCCCAGCGCCCGCGTCGACACAATCGGACTGAACGGCGCGACATCGAGATCGCACACCGGCGCGAGCGCCCAATTCAGTCCGAGCTGCTTAAGTTCGCGCGCCGTGATGCGCGCGGCGCGACGCAGGACATCGGGGTCGCGCGACTCGCCCAGTGCACCGAACGGCGGGAGACCGATACACCCCGCAAATTGTTGCCCTGCTCCGCGCTCGACATCCGATGCCAACAAGAGCGGTACGCGCGATCGTTCGTGCAAATCCGCGGCAAGCGAACGCACCGACTCACGCGTGCCACCAAAGATCAGGAATCCACCAACGCCGAGTTCCAGTGCTTCGTCGATGAAATCGCCGAGGTATTCAAATCCATGTGCGGTGTCCCAGCGGAGCGCCGGCACGAGGAGCGATGCGACGTTCACTTCGGCGTGAACGCGCCGAGGATGCGCGGGCCGCGCGCGCCAGTGGCGGTCGGGACATTGCCCGGCCGGTGCTGTAGATGGAGCCAGCCGAGGAACGCGAAGGCGACGGCCTCTTTGGCATCGCCGCTGAAGAAAAGTTCTTCGAACTTGACGATGCGACGGGCGGCGAACGTTGCGCCCTGCGACACGTTTGGCACGCGTGAGAGAGCGCGCGCGATCGCGGCGACGATTGCCGGGTTGTTTGCACCACCGCCGGATAGCGCGATTTCGGCCACTGGTTCAGGGATGAACTTGGCAAATGCCAACGCAATACTGGCCGCGGTGAGTTCGACCGCGGTCGCGATAATGTCGTCGTCAGTGGCAGTTGGGCCGGTCGCACGACATTTACTAATGAAGTCATCGATATACGACGGCGTGAAGAGTTCACGACCCGTGCTCTTCGGCGGCGGCGCATCAAAAAACCGTTCACCGAGCAATTCGTTCACGATACCGTCGATCACGGTACCGCGGAGCGCGAGTTGGCCGCCTACGTCATAAAGTTTTTCGGGATACAAACGGCGCACGACGCCGTCGATCACACACACACCGGGCCCCGTGTCGAACGCACGCACGCTGGCGAGATCGCGATTGGGGGGCACAATGGTGATGTTGCCAATGCCGCCGATGTTTTGTAGCGCCCTCCAATGCGTCGGCGCCGCGAACAACAGCGCGTCAGCGATTGGTACCAACGGCGCACCCTGACCTCCCGCCGCGACATCGCGCACGCGGAAATCGAAAATGACATCCAGGCCGGTTCGCTCGGCGATCACCGCCGCATTACCAATCTGCCAAGTGGCGAGCGGAGCCTCATGCCACACCGTGTGACCGTGCGACGCGATCGCGGCAATATCCACACGCGCGACGCCGCATTCGGCGATCGCGGCGACGGCGGCATCGGCAAGCCAGGCGCCGAGCTCGAAATCCAGGCGCGCGTATTCACTGGGGGTGGCGCCCGTAAGCGCCGCGGTGAGCCGATCGCGTTGGGCCGCGGTGTACTCCGTCTCAATGAACGCGAGCAGTTCCGGTATAACGGCGCCGTCGCGCTCCGTGAATCGCGCGACCGCGGCGGAGATACCGTCGAGAGAGGTTCCGCTCATCAGGCCGACAACGACCATTGCGTTTATCGCACGATCGGCGCGCGGGACGTTCATCGCACTGGTGGCGGCGCGTTTCTCACCACTTTGCGAATCACATTTCCGGCCGCGACGAGCGCCTGCGCGGCGTCCACGGCGCTCAACCCAAGTTTGCGCATCACAATGGCGATTTTCACCTTGCCGCCCGCTTCGAATAAAAGTGTGCGCGCTTCTTCGCGCGTGACCAGGCACACTTCGGCGACAATGCGAACACTGCGATCGCGTAACTTGTTGTTGGTCGCTTGCAGATCCACCATCAGGTTGCCATACGTCTTTCCAAGACGGATCATCGCGCCGGTGGAAATCATATTCAGGATCATCTTGGTCGCCGTGCCGGCCTTCATGCGGGTGGAGCCGGTGACGACTTCCGGACCCGTAGTCGCGACGATGGCGATATCGGCCGCCGCCAACGTCTCGGCGGGGGGCGGTGAGCAGGCGACAATGGCGGTGTGGGCGCCGAGCTTTTTCGCGTGCTCGAGTGCGGCGCGCACGTAGGGGGTGGTGCCACTGGCGGCGATGCCGATCACAAAATCGCCGCCGCGGACTCCTGCCTGGTCGAGATCGTCGCGGGCGCCGTCGGGGCGGTCTTCGGCGTTCTCCTGGGCGCGGGTGAGCGCGGCCATTCCGCCAGCAATGATGCCCTGAACCAGTTCGGGCGCGGCGCCAAACGTTGGCGGGACTTCGCTGGCGTCGAGCACCCCAAGGCGGCCCGAGGTGCCCGCGCCAACATAAAAGAGGCGGCCACCCGACCGAAGCGTCTGCTCGGCCAACGCCAGTGCCTTGGCGATTGGCTCGCGCTGGGTAGCGACGGCATCGGCGACCGTACGATCTTCGGCGCTGATCAGATCGACGATGTCCAGCGGCGACGCCAAGTCAATATCGACGGTGCGCGGGTTGCGGCGCTCGGTGATACGGGGATCAGTTTGCACGGGGACGATATCGGAAGCGGAGATTGTATCCTTCGTTGCAGATGCTGAGAGGCTAAGATGCGGAGCAGTGCCGAACACTGTTAAGTTACGGAACGTTCGGCGCGGAGCCAACCGCCGCCGACCGCCTAACTGGAGAATGACCATGCTGGCTCGAAAAATGCGGTTCCGTTTGCTCCCATCCGTTGGCGCGGCTTTGATCGCGTCGGTAGTTCTCGTGTCGTGCCAGCATCTGCCGCAGCAGACAGACTCGGCGCCTGCCCACGCGACTATTCCAGATGCCAACACGCGCGCGGCATTCCAAAATGGCTGGCGATTCCCTCAGGGCGCGCAGGCGAACTTTGGCGAGCACGCGATGATTGTCAGCAACTCCATGCTGGCGAGCGAAGCCGGTGTGGAGATTTTGAAGCAGGGCGGGAATGCCGTTGACGCGGCCGTGGCGACGGGGTTCGCGCTCGCCGTGACCTTTCCGTTCGCCGGCAACATCGGCGGCGGCGGATTCATGAATATCCGCATGGCTGACGGCCGGTCGGCGGCGATCGATTACCGCGAGGTCGCGCCATTGGCGTCGACGCGCAATATGTACGTGGACGCCAACGGCAAACTCACCGATAAGAGCACCGTGGGGTACCTGGCGAGCGGCGTGCCGGGCGCGGTGGCCGGATTGACCGAAGCGTTGAAGAAATACGGGACGCTCTCATTAGCGAAAGTGATGGCACCGGCCATTCGGCTGGCGCAAGATGGATTTGTTGTTGACAGTGCGTTTTCACGATCGCTGAATGGGTCGAAGCGCTTAGTCTCGCAGTTTGAGGGGCGCTCACTCTTTTTCCCGAATGGAAACGTATTGGCTCCCGGTGCACGACTCGTGCAACGCGACTTGGCACGATCGCTGTCTTTGATCGCCGCCGAGGGTGCCAACGCATTTTACCGCGGCAGTATTGCTGATTCGCTCGCCGCCGACATGCAGCGCGGTGGCGGAATTATTACCAAGGCCGATTTAGCGAACTACACGCCCGTGTGGCGGACACCGATTCGGAGTACCTACCGCGGCTACACGTTATTCACGATGCCACCGGCATCGTCCGGTGGGATCACGATGACCGAGTCGCTGAATATCCTTGAGAACTTCGCGCCACTCCCGCCGTTTGGGAGCACGCAGTATGTACACTTGCTCACCGAGAGCTACCGGCGGGCGTTCACCGATCGCAATCAGACACTTGGCGATCCCGCGTTCATCAAGAACCCGGTCGACAAACTGATCAGCAAGTCGTATGCGAAGACGCTTGCCTTACAGATTGAACGTTCGCGGGCCAGCAAGACGGCCGCGTTCAATGCGGGACTGGAACCGACGCATACCACGCACTATTCCGTCGTGGACGCGATGGGTAATGCGGTTGCGACAACCACAACGCTGAATGGCGGATTTGGATCGGGCGTGTGGGTGCGCGGCGGCGGATTTTTCATGAACAACGAAATGGACGATTTCGCGGCGCAGCCGGGTTCACCGAATATGTTCGGCCTGGTGCAGGGCGAATCGAATGCGATTCAGCCTGGCAAGCGCATGTTGTCGGCAATGTCGCCAACGATTGTGCTCGACCAGCAGGGAAAGTTGTTGATGGTCACCGGCGCCGCCGGCGGTCCGACAATTATTACGGCAACGATGGAAGTCATTCTCAATGTGATCGAGTATCACATGACGCTTTCCGACGCGATGCGGGCACCGCGAATGCATCACCAGGCGCTGCCGGACACGATTCGCGTTGAGGCCGATGGGTTTTCGGGAGCGGTGCTCGATTCGCTGAAGGGGATGGGGCACGCGGTGCGGGAGCAGACGGGGCTGGCGAATGTGAACTCGATCTTGCGGGTCGCTGGCGGATGGCACGGCGTGCGCGAGCCGCGTAGCGTTGGCGGTGCGGTCGGGTACTAACTGCTTCTGCGCGCGACCGGGCCCAAAGGAGTTGGCTTCTGTGTGCGCGGGCGACTTCATGCAAAAAGGGGAGCGAGACCGTGCGGTCTCGCTCCCCTCGTGCCATGCGTGGAAGCGACTACAGCTTGACGCGGATGGACTGGTCGAGCGAAACGTTCATTGGCGTGCCGACTGGCACGCAACCGTCATAATCCGCCTGACCTGCGGCAACAGCCGTTCCAGCCGCGGCGCCAACCGTGGCTCCGATCACCGTTGACTTGGTGTTCTTGCCGAGGATCTGACCAGCGATAGCACCGATCGCCGCACCGGCACCGATCTTCTCTGCCTGCGTCGTTGTGCTCTGGGCGCGAACCTTATCGAGTGCGGCCATTTGGGTGACGTTGCCGCTCACCGGATAATTGTCGCTGCCGATCTGAATCGACTCGATGACAAACGCCAGTTTGATATTGCTCTTCGAGTTTTCGCTTCGGCTCGATTCGGTGACCCGCATGGATGCGGTGCTGCCAGCAGGAATCATTGCACCGTTCGTGCCCTGCACCGACTGCTGAATGGTGGCCGTGAAGCGATCACCGACCTTGTGCGTGTTCGTGCAAATGCGCGTCGTGGATGCCACCGACAACACACTCCCCGCAGCAATGGTACCGCGACTTGGCACAGGTGTCGGAACGGGCACTGGCGCTGGCCTTACGCGCGTCGGACCCGGCAATGGCGTCGGAATCGGACGCGGCACCGGCTTAGGTGTCCTTGTCGGCGCTGGTGCAACGGGCGGCGGGGCATCGTTCAACGCTGGCTGTGTGGTTGGCGCGGGGGCGAGTTGGATTTCCCGGCTCTGATCAGCGGTGTTGTCCTTTGGACTGCATGCCGCCAGCATCGTCGCAGCTGCGACGCACGAGATGAAACGCCGATCAAAATTAAATAGTGTCATGGTTGGCTCCTGGTAATTGTGCGATCTGCAGATTCTACACCAACTGGATAATATACGATCCAGATGAACGCGCTACGGACACTTCTTCCCTATTATAAACCATATCGCCGGACGGTGGCTTTCGGGCTCATCTCCGTGGTGATCTCCGTCACGCTTTTCAACCTGATCCCGATGCTTCTCGAAGCGGCGATCGACGACATGCGCGCCGGTATGCCGGCGCGTGATGTGTGGATCGTGGCTGGTCAAATGGTGGCGATCACGCTGGTAATGGCATTTTTTCGCTGGCAAATGCGCGAGACACTCAACGGCGTCAGCCGCCACATCGAGAATGATTTGCGGGACGATCTCTTTGCCCACCTTGCGACGCTCGACGCCGGGTTTTACGCGCGCACCCGCACCGGCGAGATCATGGCGCGGCTCACCAACGACTTGGGCGCCGTGCGCATGGCCGCCGGTCCGGCCATCATGTATCTCACGAACACGATCTTCGGCGGCCTCGCGGCACTGGTGTTCATGCTGCGCATTAGCCCGTCCCTCACCGGTCTGGCCGTTCTGCCAATGGTCTTACTCCCGGTCGTCATGCTGAAACTGGGCAAAGCGGTACACGACCGGTTCGAGGCCGTACAGGCACACTTTGGCGATCTCACGACGATGGCGCAGGAGAATCTCTCCGGCGTCCGCATCGTCCGCGCCTACCGCCAGGAACGCGCCGAGCACGAGCAATTCGATGCTATGAGCACCGAGTACGTGAATCGGAACATGCGACTGGCACGGTTATATGGATTGATGAATCCGTCTTTCACAGTGCTCGCCGGTCTCGGTGCGGCCACGGTGCTCGGTGTCGGCGGATCGCTCGTACTGCGGGGCGCCATGAGCGTTGGTGCATTCGTGGCATTTGGATTTTATCTCTCGAACCTCACCTGGCCGCTGATCGCGCTCGGTTGGGTAACGAACCTGTTCCAGCGCGGCGCGGCGTCGATGGCGCGCTTAAATGAACTGTTCGCGGAACGCACCGTCGTTGCGTCGCCGACAGCTCCGGTGGCACTCCCGACAACTACGGGCGGACGGTCAATCGAATTCCGGAACGTTTCGTTCGCCTATCCATTGCGGGAGCACACGGACGGTGCCGCCCCACGTGAGATTCTGCACGATGTCTCGTTCACAATTCCCGCCGGCGGCACGCTCGGCGTTGTCGGCGCGACGGGGAGCGGCAAAAGCACACTGCTCGATCTTATTCCACGTATCTTCGACACAACATCCGGTGCAGTGCTCATTGACGGCATCCCGGTGACCGAGCTCAACATAGATGCGCTGCGGCGCGAAATCGGATTTGTACCGCAAGAAAGCCTGCTGTTTAGCGACACGATTCTCGCCAATCTCGCCTACGGTGGCACCAGCCACGAAGACGCTCGATGGGCCGCCGAAGTTGCCCAACTCGCTGAGACAATCGCCGATTTCCCCGACGGTTACGACACTTTGCTCGGCGAGCGCGGCATCAATCTGTCCGGTGGACAAAAGCAGCGCGCGGCCATGGCGCGCGCGTTGGCGCGCCGGCCGGCGATCGTCATTCTTGATGACGCGCTGAGCGCGGTCGACACGCACACGGAGGCCGCGATCCTTCGCGGACTCCGCGAGGCGCTCGCCGGACGCACCGCCATCATCGCCTCGCACCGCATCACGGCGATTCGCGATGCGACGCATATTATCGTGCTCGATGAGGGTCGGGTGGTGGAGCACGGCACGCACGAAACGCTCATTGCCCTGCGGGGCCGATATTGGGCCTTGCTCAGCCGTCAGCAACTCGAGGAAGCGGTCGAAGCTGCTTAGTGGGAGATCGCAAAAGCAGTTGTGCGCGCGGTCGGGTTCGCGGACCGCGCTTCGTCGGGCCTAACGCTTACACGCATCGAGCCTCGCCCTAGGGGCGAGTCTCGCGCTACGCAATGGGCCCGCCTACGCGAGCCCCCCGAACCCGCCCTATAAGCTTTATGTGTCGCGTGCGAGCGCACTTTAGCGGCGCACGCGCATCGACTCACATTCGCACCTATGCCAGTCCAGGTCGGGCGAGCGCATTCGCTCCACAGGGCCCCGTGGCTGCCGTGTGCCATAGGCCAGTTGGCCGATGGCATACGGATGCCACTTGCAGGCCCGAAGGAGTGAATGCGCTTGCCCGGCCGCGCGCACGGGCCCGCGCACAAACGGTTAGTCGGCGGCGATTGCGGCGGAAATGCCGAGGAAGGCGCGTGCGTGCACGGCGGTGACCCCGGTCGCGTTTGCGAGTGCGACCACGGAGCGCGCGGTGATCTTGCCGCCGGCCACGATGCGGATGCGGTCGCCGGCGCGTTCGACCAACTGAGCGAGTTTTGGTGCGCCCTCGGCGGCAGTTGGTGCGCCACCGCTGGTTAATATGGCATTGACCTGCAATGATACGAGCAACTCGAGTGCTTCGTCCTGATCGCGGACTTGGTCGAACGCTTTGTGGAAGACGACGCGCAAGGGTGTGGCCACAGAAATGAGATCGGCCATCCGCACCGCGTCAACTTCGCCGTCGGGGGTCAGTGCACCCATCGCAACGCAATCCACGCCGAGCGCTTTGGCGACGGCAATGTCGCGCTTCATGATTTCGATTTCATCGTCGGAATACACAAAATCACCGTCGCGCGGACGAATCAGTACATTCACGGAGACGAGTAGCTTTTCGCAGCAGCGCGCAATAAGCCCGGCACTCGGCGTGGTGCCGCCGTCGTGCAACGGGCCGCAGAGCTCGATGCGGGATACGCCATCGTGCTGCGCGGCTAGTGCCGATGCAAAAGTGTCGACGGCGGCTTCGACGTACTTCACCGGCGAGCGAGGCATGTTATTTCCCGCCCCCCGAAGGAGGAAGCGTGGCAGCGAACTTCCACTGGGTGCCGTAGTCGCGGGTGACGGGCAGGTTGAGCAGTGAGGCGCGGACCATTTCTACAGGCATATTGCCATGAGTATAGATGTAGTCGTGCAGTTGCTTATTGGTCATCTTGCCGCCGTCAACGACTTCGTGGTGCAGCGCCCGGAATTCGAGCCCGCCCATCATATACGCCACCTGATAGAGCGGGCCGTAGCTACCGTTGAATGAACGACGCACTTCGGCGGTCGCGTTGGCGCGCTCATGACCGACTTTATCGATGAGAAACTCTATGCACTGTTGCGGCGTCCAGTTGCCCAGATGGAAGTTGAGCGAGAAAATAATTCGGGCCGCCCGGTGCATCCGCCAGAAGAGGGCGCCGATCCGGTCTTGCGGATCGGATTGATATCCGAGGTCCCAAAAGATCGTTTCCCAATAGAATGCCCCGCCTTCAGTCCAAAATGGCGTAGCGAATTCGCGGCGGTAGTCGAAGTAGCGGGCGTTCATGAATCCCTGCAAGTGATGTCCAGGGATCATCTCGTGAAAAACGGTTGCGTGCGAAAAATGCGGATTGTTGCCGCGCATGGCCATCAGCTTGTCGTCTTCGGACATCGAATCGGTCGGGTAGGCGACCTGCAGAACCTCGCCACCGAGAAAAAATGGCGAAACTTTCTGTTGTTCCGGTGAGAGCATCTCGATGCGCCAGACATCCTGGGCCAACGGCGGCACTGTGATGAGGTCGTGCTTCAGGAGAAAAGCAAGTCCGTCAAATTCCAGATCGCGGACTAAATCCGTTTGCTTGCCGGGTGGCACGGCGCTCTGTTTTACCTTCTCCATTGCCGCTTTCCAGTTGTCGCCGAAGCCCATCTCGCCGGCGGCCTTTTTCATTTCGCCCTCGCCCCACGTCAGCTCTTTTTCTGCGATCGCGATTAATTCTTCAGGGGTATAGGCAATCATCTCGTGTTTGAGTCCGGCGAGAATCGCTGGCCGCCCAATCGGCAGACCGACGATCGGATCGTCCTCGCCGCGCTTCACACCAACAATCCGTTCGCGCAGAACGCGTGAGTATGCGGTGATGGCTGTATCGGCCGAGCGATATGGTGCCCGGGTCCACCAGCTGAAGAGCGGGTCGAAACCGTCGTAGAACTTGTCCCAGTTTTGCAGCAATGTGTGAAGCGAGGCGAGGACCTCGACGGCACGATACGCCGCGACTTTCGTCGGACGACCCGTCGTGTCAGGCACGGCATTTCCGCGGCCGCCCGGAGCGACGTCGAATTTTGCGCGTATTGTGTTTGCCTGCGTTGCGATGCTGGTCAACGTTCGGGCGGCGGATTCCGGGCCGACCGCCTTCATCGAGCGACGGGCATCTTCGAGTGCCCAAATGCTGTCGGCAAAGGGGATCAGGGCGCCGACATCGGCGTACACCTGCATGTCGTGCGCCATGTCGTCTTGCGACTGTTCGATCTTGTTGCGGAGGAGCACGTAATCGATTTTGGCGTCGTGGCTGAGGGCGTTGAAATCGATCGTCTTGATCTTGTCGAGCCACGCTGCGTAAAAACCTGCTAAGACAGACCGCTGAGTTTTGGAATACTGTTGGCGGTAGCGGCGAAGGAGAACTGACCGATCGGCGCTGAAGCGTTCCACCGTGTTGCGCATCTCGCTGCCACGGCTGGCGACCAAAGCAGTGACGTCGGGTACAAATATTTTCGGTTCGCCTTGTACGTTGCTTTGGGCATGTATCAGGGCCGGGTGGAGCGAGCAGGCGATGGCGAAGGCGACCAAAAGGCGGCGCGAAGCAGACATCGGATGAAACTCCGGGGGAAAGTGACGGGCTGGGCGATCAATTCTGCTGTAAATTACGGCGTCGTCCGACCCGCCGCATCTATTTGGGGATAGCGGGAACTTCCGCCTGTTCCGATGCATATATCAGGCAGTCAGGCGCGGGAAGCCTTCTGGTTTCATTACGATCCCCTGTTGGAGGTGTTCGATGATCGGCTTTACGATTCGTCGCGCGGCGCTGAGTGCCGCATTGCTGGTAGCGGTCGTTCCGGCAGTGGCGGAACGCTCGGCGTTGCCACCAGGCCAGCAAGAAGTGGTATTTGCCGGCGGCTGCTTTTGGGGTGTGCAGGGCGTCTTTCAACACATCAAGGGTGTCATAACGGCCACCAGTGGGTATGCCGGAGGCGCTGCAAGCACGGCTCACTACGGAAATGTCAGTGATGGCGATACCGGCCACGCCGAAGCCGTTCGCGTCGTGTTCGACACGACCAAGGTTTCCTACGAGACACTGCTGAAAGTGTTTTTCTCGGTGGTGCACGACCCGACGGAACTGAATCGCCAAGGGCCCGATGTGGGGACGCAATACCGGTCGGCAATTTTCTTCACGACGCCGGCACAGCAGAATGCATCACTCGTGTACATCGCACAGCTCGCAAAATCGAAGGCGTTCAGTCGCCCGATTGTCACGCAGGTGACGCCACTACGC
>JANYKA010000126.1 GCA_025358315.1 Gemmatimonadota bacterium
CTTCGCGACGATCCCAAAATGATCCAATGTGTCGGCAACCATCGCTTGCCGATCCGCCTTCTTGATGTCGCGATACGACAGCGGCACGTCAAGATTCTCGGCGACCGTGAGATCATCCAGCAGGTGATACTGCTGAAATACGAATCCAACATATTGTTTGTGCAGCGCGATCCGTTTTTTGTGGTCCAGTGTGTGAACGGCGTGATCGAACAGCGTGTATTCACCGGTCCAGGCACTGTCGAGCATGCCGAGTACTGCGAGCAGCGTGGACTTCCCCGCGCCGGACGGTCCCATGATGGTGACGAACTCGCCGGCGGCGATATCCAGCGTGATGCGACGCAGCACGTAGCTTTGGCCACCCGCGACCGGGAAGCTTTTTTCGACGCTACGCAGCGATATCACAGGCGACGCTCCTGGATGCTGCGAGAAGGCAATGCACTACGTACGCACTACGCATGCGCTGCGGCCGTTTGTTCATCCACGACGCGGCCGTCAAACAGGTCGATCATCCGATCCGCGTGCATGGCATAGCGATGATCATGAGTGACCATACAAATCGTCGCGCCGCCTTTATGCAGCTCTTGCAGCAAGCCCATCACCGCCTCGCCGTTTTGGGAATCGAGGTTTCCCGTCGGTTCGTCGGCGAGCAATATGGCGGGGTCGCCAGCGACGGCACGGGCGACGGCCACACGCTGCTGCTGGCCACCCGACAGTTGCGCGGGATAGTGCTTCATCCGGTGCGACATCCCGACTCGCTCAAGCGCACTTTGCACACGCGCTCGCCGTTCTTCGGAGCTCATGCCACGATACGTGAGCGGGAGCTCCACGTTTTCATAGACCGTGAGATCACCGATCAAGTTGAAGGCTTGGAAAATGAATCCGATCTGCCGATTGCGCACGCGTGCCCGGTCGGCGGCCGAAAGGTTGGCCACCGGTTCGCCGGCAAGGGTGTACTCACCACCGGTCGGCGTATCGAGTAGTCCGAGTAAAGAGAGCAAGGTCGTCTTGCCGCAACCGGACGGGCCGGAGATCGCGACGTACTCGCCTTCGGCAATCTCCAAATGCACGTCGGCAAGTGCGTGCGTTTCGACTTCATCCGTATAGAACACCTTTTTGATCCCTACGAGCTTGATCAGCGCTTCGCCGTGCTGTGCCATCGGTTTCTCCAGTGAGTGACTATTTGATTCGGACGCGATCCGCATTGTCATTCGCCGACATGTCGGACAAAATGATCTTTTCACCGACATTCAAACCTTTGATTATCTCGACGGCATTTACGGACGTGCGACCCAGTTTCACCTGGACCCGTACGGCCGATTTGCCGTCAGGCTCCAGACGAAAGATGCCGATGGTTCCTCCATCCTGTCCCACGGCCGGCCGGCCCGTGTACACAATATTTTGCAGACGTTCGAGTTGAATCGTCCCATCAACATTGAGGTCGGGGCGCGCGCCAGCGGGCAACGGGTCGTCGATCGCGACGTCAACGGTCACGGTACCGCCCACGGTTGCCGGGTCCATGCGGGACACGTGCCCCTTGACGATGCCGTTTCGCGTATCAATGGCAGCAGGTTGTCCCAAGGCCACGTCTTTCGCTTGTGTTTCCGGAATACGCAACACCGCTTTAAGCTTGCCGGGCTGGACGATTTTGGCGAGTTGACTTCCCGCAATCACCCATTGGCCGGGCTGCAACGACATTTCCTGGAGCACTCCGGCCTCGCCAGCCCGGACCGTCAACGATTGCACGCGATTCGTTGAGAACTCCACGATCGCCTTCAGACGGCTGATCTGTTGCTGTTGCACGGCGATCTGCGAATCGACGGCCTGAGTAATTAAAGTGAGTCGTTGTTGTTCAATGCGGAGCCGCGTGGCTTGCTCTTGGGCGGCGGCTTTCTTGTTGTTGTATTCGAACGGCGCGATGACTTTGCTAACCATCAGCGCTTCCGCGGCGGTCGCATCCTGCATCGCCTGCGTGTTGGCCGTGCGTGCCGACGCGACGGCCATTTCTTGACTGAGGCGGTTGTTCTCGAGACTGACGCGAAGGTTGACAAGTGCCGACTTCGCTTCACTCAAAGACTGCTCGGCGCGGAGCAGCTCGATCTGCACGTCTGGGCTCGACATCTCTAACAGCACGCTGCCCGGCGACAGGACTTGTCCCGGCAATGCGACAATGCGATCGACGCGCGCCGACGTCACGGCAGGGATGTAGCGGACCTGCATCGGGACCAGCGTGCCCGGCCCGCGTACTTCGCGGATCATGTCGCCGCGTCGAACCGAGTCAATCCACAGCGTGCTGCGCTCAACCGTCGGTACGGCCGGCTTGAGTTGACCGAGCACAACAGTGATCGCGATAACCGCGAGCACACCGACACCGCCGACGATGTACCGGCTGCGCTTGCTCTTGGGTGCTCGAGTGATATCCATGCTATCCAATTACTATTGGCAAACACTGTGCCAGCACTGCGAATCGTCATAACCCAATAGTAGTCAATGGATTGGACGCTCCGTTTGGCCGTGCGAATAGATGAGAGTCGTGCGGGAGTGGGAAGCGACGTCCCAAAACCGGACGGTGGTTTGTCATCGCTATTCGTCCCTCAGCGCTGAATTCGGGTCAACCCGCGTGGCGCGCAACGCCGGCCCGAGGGTGGCGAACAGCGCTACGGCGGTCAGCAATGCCGTCACGCCGATAAAAGTCGCCGGATCGGTAGCACTGATATCGTAGAGTTGACTCGCCATCAGCCGAGTCAGGGCAAATGCACCGACCAATCCGATGAGCACACCAGTGATTGAGAGTGCCATCCCCTGTTGCAAGACCAAACGCAATACCTGAGACCGTTGCGCACCAAGCGCCACCCGGACGCCGATCTCCCGTGTCCGTTGGGCCACGGTATATGACGTGACGCCATAGATGCCGAGTGAAGCGAGGAGCAGTGCAAGTCCGGCGAACACGCCGAGGAGTACGCTGGCTCGGCGACAGTGTTGGGACGGTGGAGGGCGTTTATGCCGACCTCAAGGGTGAGCTGGTTGATACCTCGTTGCTTGACTTGCCGTAGTCATCGCGATCTACGGGCGGCTCGACCGTATCCTCGCCCAACTTTCGGGGCGACGGTGGATTCGCGAGCGTTGACCCTGCGCGGCCTCGCCGCCGAGCCCCTCGAGGTCAGCCTCACGGAGCGTCGCACACTCGACCAGTTCGCCGAAGTGAGCTCGCGCGTTTACGTCTGACGTCTCCCCCGAAAAGTTAGGCAGTTCGCAACTGGAAACGGGACGGTAAGTTTGCGGTCCGCCCAGCCCCGAGGAGGGACGGACTATGAAGCGTTCGAAGTTCACGGAAGAGCAAATCGCGTACGGCCTGCGGCAGGTGTAGAGTGGCACGCCCGTGCCCGATGTGTGCCGGCAGCTCGGCGTCAGCGAGGCGACGTTTTACGTCTGGAAAAAGAAGTTCGCCCACCTCGGCGTCAGCGAGCTGCGGAAGATGCGGCAGATCGATGAGGAGAACGCGCGGCTCAAGCGCGTCGTCGCCGACCTCACGCTGGGCAAGCACATCCTGATGGAGACCATCCGAAAAAACCGGTGACGCCGGCGCGCCGGAGCGCACGCGCAGTCTGGATGCAGGAGACCTTCCAGATTGCCGCGTGCCGGGCGTGTCGGCTGGCGGGCTACTCGCGCGCGGCCTGGTACAAGCCGCGCCGCACCAAGGAACTGTTATTCACGGCTCTCGGAACAAAGGAGGCGGCGAAGACAGCTGCGATGCAGGTTCAGAAGGAGCTCTCGGACGCGCCGCCTTGGGACAAAGGCGATAAGGCCGAACATGCTCGGTTCTTCCCGCGGCAGTCGATGCACGGAATCGTGCTCGATCGGCTGGGCTTGCAAGACGAGAACCACGGGAATCCGAAGAGCAGGCGTGATCGCAGAGTTAACAGGTGCGCTCATGAGTTGTTAGTTCCACCCGGGTCATCCAGACCTTTTCGCGTCGCGTGTCTCCGTTGTTGGAAACGTCAGGCCAATGCGGCGTCAATGAGCAATAGCCTTACGCCGGTTCTGTCACTACGCTCCGTATTGCGGCGTCGTCTGCAGGCTGGACCTCCCTGCTCTGGCAGGAAGGAGTGTGGATGGTGCCGACAACGGTCGTGGCCGCTAGTGGATCATGAAGGAGGAGCTTCTGACGCGTAGTTGACGCTGCACCGCTAGTCTACACCGTCTTTTCGGCCCCCGGGGAGATCAGTATGAAAGGCGATGGCGGACATGAGCCGCACTGGTATTACGCGACAGCAGGCGAGCGGCACGGGCCGACCAGCGAACAGCGACTGGCGGACCTTATTCGCACAAGAACCATCACGTCGCAGTCGCTCGTGTGGAATCCGACGATGACGGGGTGGCAGTGCGTTTCAGCTAGCCCACTGGCAATACACCTCACGGCCGAGACGATGAATCCGCCACCCCTCACGGGTGACGCCGTCAATAACTCCATAGTTTGGGTGCTTGCGTTTGCACCACTTATCGGAGTTCTGCTTGAAGGAATTGTAGGCGGCATTATTGGAGCCGCGAGAGAATCACTTTGGTTTATAACGCTGATTCTCAACGTACTTCTTGCGAGCGCGGACGCCACGAATCTCAGGAAGGCAGGACATGAGACTTCCAAGATGGGAGCTGCGTGGCTTGTACCGGTCTACCTTTTCAAGCGTGCGAAGCTCCTCAGGCAGAACAACGCGTATTTCGTAGTCTGGTGCGTGCTGTTTGCGCTCCTGCTGATGGGTGTTCTATGAAGGCGTGTCCTTGGTGTGCAGAGCAGATCCAGGACGAGGCTCGCATCTGTCGCTTCTGCGGGAGAAGCGTGAACGCTGATTCGCCGCCGCAGATTCTCGACCAACCGGGGCGCTACGACGTCCCCGTGCGCTTCGAACAACAATCGCGGTCTGGCGGGTCAAGCTCCGGAACGGGGTTCTCAGGCACATCCTCCGGTATCGCACTCAAAGGTAGCGTTTGCCCTCACTGCAGATCTGCGGACTACGTGCAGACGTTTAGCGTCTGGCACGGCGTTCTCGCGATTTTCCTCTTCCCCATCGGCCTGATCGGGCTTGCATTCCCGGTAAAGAAGTGTGTTGGCTGCGGAGCGCGGTACGGCGCGGGTCGAGAGATAACGAGAGTCATGGGCATCATAGCCATCTGCTTCGCCGCGCTTATCGCTGCGTTCATTCTGGTCATCGCGATCGGAGCGTCGCGTTGAGACAATCTAAATCCGCTGGACACCTGATCACGGCAGCTCGGAGGTACCTCTTGAAGATTCGTTTGGTTGTCCATTGGATGTCCGCAGTGTTCATCGCCAGTAGTATCGGCTGCAAGGGCGGCGGCGTGCAGTACAGCGAGACGAAAGATCCGCTCACGGGAGCGACTGTCTTCTCAGCTACGACCCAGCAAACCAACGAAACAGAGTCCTTGGTGGGCGAAGTTGTCATCTCCTGCGAATTGCCAGCGCGTCAAGTCCGCATAACGTTCTCTAGCTTCGCGTCGCCGGCAGATGCGAACGGGAAGCTTGCAGCTGCTGACGGGCTTGGCGAGCGCCACCCAGCGCGCCTTGGAGATTGGGCCCCTGCGGGTCTTGGTGGTTTCGGATTGAATGTGGAAGAGCAGTAATTTGTGAATACGGTAACCTGAAACCTTTCGCAGACCGTACTCGAACATCGTTTGCTGGCGCTGGAGGGCGATGTAGTCCAGCTCTCGCGCGCGCTCGAAGCGATTCATCAGTCCGATCGATATGGAAACAACGTGTCATTGGCTGGCCTCGTGGGAGTGGCGCGACAAGTCCAACTGGGCGGAGCAAACGCCGCGTTCAACGAGACGATGCTGGATGAAGTGGGGCATGTTGATTCGGCGAAAGCTATTTTGCTGGGTCAGCGATTGACTGCTGCCGGGCGGTACATCGTAGCGCGAGCGTGGGACAACTCCGTTAGTAGGGCGCGCAAAATGTTCGGCGATTCTGCCGTAAACTATTCAGATACTGCTTGGGCGGGTTGCGACAAATGCCGCACTATTGTTGGTGGTGTGAAAGTCGTCGACGACTCGCTCCGAGCCGTGCTCGCCACCTCGAAAGGCAACGCAGAAGTTCAAGAGTACGACCGGCTAACTGGCGGACTAGGTTCGGATGACGCCCTCCAGCGCATGATGGCGAACATCGACACTAGAGCAGCAGTAGCGCGGTTTACCAGATCGCCTTCCCAAGTTCTTCCGCTCGTGGCAACGAGTTCCTTGCAAGCGTTCTTGAACAACCGGAAGGAGATGGTGATCAGTTACGAGGAATCAGGCGGGAAGAACGTAGTTACAGTTGATCTCGCCGGCAGCGTGATTCAGAAGGTGGTTGAGAAATGCAAGTGATGGATCAGCGGCTTCGGCGGGTACTCCCAGAACGTCAGTGCATCGGTGCGGTAGCGAAAAGCCATCGTCTGGAGGAGAGATGACTCATTTAAGTGTTGTCGCAGTTCGTATGGCCCTATTTGCACTGGTTGCAGACGGTCTTAATGCGCAGGCAGCCCCGAAGAGCGCGAACGTACGCACGAAACCTCCAGTCTCGACGCAGTCTGTAATCGACGGGTATGTTAAGTCGTGTGATATACGGCCCAGCGATTGGCAGGGGTGGGCAGCCATGGAGGCAGTGAAAATACCCTACCGAGGGCACACAATCTCTCGCGTATTCATGGCAGATGCCGACGCGGAGTCCGTGGTGAGAGTGTACTTCGACGACGTCCTTCAGCCGGACGACGAGTCAGGGCTCGCCGGCGTCTGGTACCCGAAACCGCAGCATCTCAAAGAAGCTCGGAACGCAAGGGGAGAGGTTACGTACGACGATCGGAAGTTCCGCCGTGGCAGTAAGGGAGAGCGCATAGAGGTGAAGTTGATACGCTTGGTGAACTTAGATCGCGACGCGGGTAAGCCGATCGAGAATGGTAGCCGTGTGAACTACTCGGAGGCTCCTAAATCAGCGCGTTGGTTGATCGAATGCACCATGAGGTTTT
>JANYKA010000139.1 GCA_025358315.1 Gemmatimonadota bacterium
CCATGCATGTCAGCGAGGACGCATCTCAATATCCCGCGCCATTGGGCCACGAAAAAGTAGCCACGAATAGACCCCCGCCATCAGAGCCGTAGGAATTACGACGATCCACAACCAGGCGGGCATCGAATGCGCTGACACCGCCTTGATCAGTACCATGGTTGCAATGAAGTAGAATGCCGCGTTCGGCAGCACTACAGACCTCCCGTAAATTCCACCAAGCAGACTGGTTCGGCTGAGCCAGTTCAGCTCCGCCAACGCGAGCCAGGCGGCGCCGAGGAGTTGTCCGAGCCAAAGCCCCGCTTCCGGATATCCCGTAATAAGTCGCGGCAGAATTACGTCCGGAGCGAAGAGCAGCCCGAGTCCGCCGACCAAGAGCAGACTGGCGCTCGCCCGCGAAATCAGGGTTGAGTTCATCGGCAATGGCATCCCGACAATATAGTGCTTGCGGTAACACGTCCCCTGCGATCAAATAGATATAGCCGGTCAGCCCCGTTCCCACACTCGAGAGTCGCCTTCATGCTCCGCCTTCCACTGACACAGCGCCACGCGAGCACACTCGCTTCCATCGCCATCACCTGCGCGCTGATTGGGCCCGCGGCCCCTTCCCTCGCCGCCCAAAAAACGGCTCCGCCCGGCCCCGCCACGCTGACCGCGCACCAGCGCCTCGGTCGCGAGATCTACCAACAACTCGTCGAAATTAATACGGTTGACTCCGTTGGATCTGTCACGAAAGCCGTTGACGCCATGGCTGCGAGATTCCACGCCGCCGGCTTTCCCGCTGAAGACATCCAGATTCTTGTCCCCGCAGGTAAGCCCACCAAGGGCAACCTCGTCGTGCGCTATCACGGCAAGGGCGGCCCCGCCGCCCGGAAGCCGATCCTCTTGCTCGCCCATTTGGATGTCGTCGCAGCGGTCCGCAGTGACTGGCCGCGCGATCCGTTCAAACTCGTTGAACAGAACGGCTACTTCCTCGGCCGCGGCAGTTCGGACGACAAAGCAATGGCGGCCATTTTTGTCGCGAATGTCCTGCGCATGAGGGCCGAGCATTACGAATCGGACCGTGATGTGATTCTCGCCCTCACGTCGGACGAAGAATCGGGCAACGCAAACGGCGTCGAGTGGCTGCTCGCAACGCATCGGCCATCAATCGAAGCGGAATACGCACTCAACGAGGGCGGCGGCGGCGTGCTCGCCGGTGATACACCACTCTTTCACTCCATCGGTGCGGCGGAGAAAGTCTACATCGACTTTACATTGACGGCAACGAATCCTGGCGGCCATTCGAGCGTCCCGCGCCCGGACAATGCGATCTACCAACTCGCCGAAGCTCTCACAAAACTCTCCAGATTTGTGTTTCCGGTGGAGCTGAACGAAGTGACCAAACCGTTCTTCGAACAGACAGCGAAGGTGGAGCAGCACGCCAACATCGCAGCAGCAATGCGGGCCCTTGTCGCCAATCCGGCCGATGCTGCAGCGGCCGCAACGATCTCAACTGAAGCGGTGTACGCATCAATGATGCGTACAACGTGCGTCGCCACCCGCCTCTCCGGTGGGCACGCGTACAATGCGTTGCCAAACATCGCGACGGCGAACGTGAATTGTCGGGTTGCACCCACATCCAATGCACCGAGCGTTGTGGCCGCCCTTACGCAGGCCATCGCCGATACCGGGGTCAAGATTACTTTCACCCTGCCGGATGCGCCGAAATTTGGCCGCGCGCCGAGCCCGGTCGACCCGCAACTCCTCGACGCGGTGACCGACCTGACGAAGAAAATGTGGGGAAACATTCCCGTAATTCCGACCATGTCCACCGGCGCATCAGACGGCGCATTCTTACGCGGCTCGGGTATTCCGACGTTCGGCGTGAGCGGACTCTTCATGCAGCCTGGCGAAAGCAACGTGCATGGCCGCGACGAGAAAATGCGGGTGAAGTCGTTCTACGAAGGACTCGATTTTCTGGATCAAGTGGTACGCCGAATTACTGCGTCGGCACGTCGCATGGATGCGAGGCCGATTCCGCAATGATTCCCAAACGCGATATTTTTGCGGCGGCGCGGTCGCCGGCGCCCTCCCCTGGTCTCCACCGTGAGGCTTTACTGTGACGGAGTTTTCCCCGACCGCTCGCCGCGAATTCCTTGGTCAACTCGCTATCGGCGCCGCGGCCATCGCTGCCAGCGCCTGCGCTCCCGCGGCTCTTGCTGCGCCCGGCGCGGCACCCGTTCCCAAAGCTGCACCGCAAAAGTTTGACGACTCTTGGGTCAAGCGCATCACCGGCAAACACAAAGCGGTCTTTGATGCACCAGAAATTGCAGACGGCACGATCGTCGGCAATGCATGGGTGTACCTGGATGGGTTCAAGAAGGTGTACGACACGACCGATGCCGACATGAGCCTGGTGCTCGTGATGCGACACGGCGGCATTGCCTTAGCCTTCGACGATTACGTGTGGGACAAATACGAAATCGGGAAAAAAGAAAAAGTGAAGGACGACGCAACCGGGAAGTGGGCGCGTCGGAATCCGTTCTGGAAACCGGCGCCGGGCAAGGGACCGGACCCGTTTACCCTCGAAGCGATAGCGAACCGCGGCGCCATCATGATTGGCTGCAACCTCGCCGCCCGCGGTTTCGCCGCTCAACTCGCCGCGAAGGGAAAGGAGCCCCATGCCGAAGTTGTGGCAGAAATCCTGACCCATCTCATTCCCGGCGTGACCCTCGCCCCGAACGGTGTCTTTGCGGTGATGCGGGCACAGGAGGCCGGCTGCACCTACATCCGATCCACCTAGCTGGACGAATCGTCCGACGCCGTCCGTCGCAACTCGGCGCGTAGCCGCTTCCGGAAATTGATGTCGTCGACAGTGATCGTGTGCCGAGGAGTGCGGAGCTGATCGTATTCGGGGTGCGCCATCTGCTTCTCGATGCGTTTTTCGAGTTGCGATGGCGCCTTCCAGGTACCCCGTAAATGTCGTGCCGCGAGTTTCGACTGCAACTCAGCGCCGGGCCAGATGCAGCCCAGCGGTTGAAAGAGTCCGATGAAATACAGATTACGAACCGTGGCCGGCAGAAAGCGCAGATACAGCGGAACCTGCCCAGCAGTGAAGTCGATCACCGACGGGTCGAAGAACGGGTGATCGATCCAGTATCCGGTCGCGGCAATGACGACATCATATTCCGCACTACTGCCATCAGTGAAGTGCACCATGCGTCCATCGAAGCGGGCAATGTCCACTCGCGGCTTCACCCGGCCGTGGCGCACCATGTAGTACAACTCAGAGTTCACGGTAGGATGCGTCTGTCCGAACTTGTGATCGGGGTCCTGCAAGCCGATGCTGCTGTTGCGGCCCTGCATGAGTGTGAGCAGAAACTGGGTGGCCTTCGTACGAATGCTTATTGGAATAAAATTGAGCTGAAAGTAAAATCGATCCGACGGTTGACCAAACATGAACTTGGGCGCGAGAAAATAGCCGCGCCGCCAGCTGATATCCGTGCTGGCCGCTACACGGCTCGTCTCGACCGCGATGTCGCACGCGGAGTTGCCACCACCGATAACAAGTACGCGCTTGCCAGCGAACGGCGCAGCGCGTTTGAACGTGTGCGAGTGCAGATACTCGCCAGTAAATGTGCCGGGGTATTCCGGCCAGCGCGGTTTCCAGTGATGCCCATTGCACACGACGAGTGCATCAAAGGTCGCCGCTTGCTCGATGCCGTCCCGCTCGGACGTCACACGCCAGCGGCCGTCCGGTTCCTGAACGCATGCCTTGACCAGCGTTCCGAACTGGACGAGCGGCGTGACGCCAAAGTGGTCGGCGTAACCCTTGAAATACGTCAGGAGTTGCGCGTGCGACGGATAGTCCGGCGTGTCCGGTGGCAGAGGATAATCTTCGTACTCCGACGTGTATTTGGAACTGATCAGATGTGTGGTTTCAAACACGCTGGAATGACCGCTCACATCGTCAAAGCGCCAGTTGCCGCCAACGGACGTGCCGTAGTCGTATACGGTAACGTCGCACTGCTGCTCCTTGAAATTCTTGGCAGCGGTAATACCGCTCGGCCCCGCCCCGATGACACAGACGGATGTGTTCGTGCGGGGCGTGGGGCCGAGGCTCATCGGCGGCTCGACGGAGGCACCATGCCTTTCATACGCATGTACGTGACGATGTTGCCATAGTGCTCACCATCGTGCACGGCGTTGAGCGTCAGGGCCCCAACGCGTGTCGAAGTCTCGCCAAACAGTTGCGTCGGAATGCCGGCGGAAGCGGTGTTGATCGCATACGCCTTGGTGCAATATTCCACAGACTCATGCAGCGCCTTCAGGATTGCCACCTTGGTTTTCGCGGTCTTCTCTACGGCATCTTCAGCGGGTTGCTTTTCGCCAAGTGCGGCGGCGCACATCAGGTATTGCGAACCAGCCACATGACTAACGATCTCGCCGAACGTGCGTACCGTTGCCACTGGGCGATATGCATAGTCCGCTTCGGAAAGTTCTTCCGCAGCCTTGGTAATGTTTCCGACCGCCTGCAGCCAATTCGACCGCAGGGCGGTGATACTGGCATCTGCGCCAGTGCCAGCCACAGCGGTTTGCGCCGTGGCACTGGCGGGGATGGTGGCACACAGTAGAGCGGTGGTCAAGAAGCGTTTCATGCAGCCCTCTCGCGGTGAAGGTGATTTGGGAAAGGGGTAACATCTCACCGGAGCGCGCATCTGTCCATCTTGAATTTCTTATTTGCGCCCACTCCGCAACCGGTCCGAGGTTGCTATCGCTTGGCGGTCGCCGCATACTCCTCTTTCCGCCAGTAAATTCCTCATCCACTCCGGAACTTCCTGCAGCCGCTTGCCGCTGAATGCCTGCGTTGCAGCTAGTCGCGCTGGACGCCCTAGTCGCCTCTTGGGTGCTTCAGCTGGCCCTCGGAGTGGTGTTCTTCATCGCCCTTTGGGGAATGGTGAACGCGTTTCGTTACCCAGCGGTGACCGCGCTGGCGGGTGGGTGGTCGTTCTTCCTTCTTTATATGTTGGGCTCCCTCGCGAACGCCTTCGCAGCGCGTTCGAATGCGAGCGATTCGTACCGGTCGATGCTTGGTATATTCGAAGGGCTCAGCGTGCTCGGGATGTTTGCCTTCTGGCAGCCGACGGCTGCGCTGCTTGTTGGCGCGCGACAACATGCGATGCCCAGTCGTCGCAGTCTGATGTTCTACGCTGCCTTCGCGGTCGCGCTTATTCTTATCGGTCGGGGACTGCGCCTTGACCTGCTCACCCCTGGCTCGGGGCCGCTCAAGTACCTCTACCCGGTCGCGTTCGCGTGGCTTGCCTGGTCAACGTGGCGCATGACGCGCCATGCCGACGCCAACCGTCAGACCCTCCTCTGGCTCGCGATTGGCTTCCTCACTTTCGCCGTACGGGTAGAGCTCACGACAGACGTCGTCCTCGGCCACGTGAACTACCTTGATGCCAGCGGCCCCCGGTTGCTCCTGGTCGCGGTCATTCAGAACGTGCATGTCGTGAGTTTTGGGACCATATGCCTGATCGTCGCACTGGCGATCGAGCGGAGTGAAATTCTCCAGCAGTCGCAACGGCTTCGACACGCCGAAGTGCGTTTCGCAAAGAGTCGACGGCTCGAGAGTCTGGGCGAGATGGCGGCGCGTATTGCGCACGACTTCAACAACATTCTCGCGGCCATCGCGATGGCCGTTGATCTCGCGCGCGATTCCAAAGCTGAGTCGGTCGACCTGCAGACTGAGTTGGATGTCATCAAGCACGCGACGCAGCGCGCCGGCACACTCGTACGTCAGCTCCTCACGTTTGCCAGCCCGCGAACCCCGCCTGTGATGTCAGAGCCGACGTTCGATGTCACCGCGTATCTCACCGGCTCGGCGCCGATGTTGCGCCGGTTGCTGAGCGATTGCATCGAGCTGCACATCGTGGCAGCAATGCACGAAACATGGATTCGCATGGATCCGTCACAGTTCGAAGAGGTGGTGATGAACCTCGTCGTTAATGCGCGTGATGCAATGCCGGCGGGCGGCACCATTCGGGTGGAGGCGAGGACGGAAGTGTTCGCCAGCCCGCGAGTGATTTCCGAGGGCGAATTGCCGACGGGATCCTATCTGCGCGTGTCGGTACAAGATTCCGGCGGTGGCATCGACCCCACGGTGCTGCCGATGATTTTCGATCCCTTTTTCACCACCAAGGGCGACGAGGGAACGGGGCTCGGACTGGCGACGGTGTACAGCATTGTGCACCGGGCGCACGGCGACATTTCCGTGCACAGCGCGGTTGGACGCGGAACACGATTCGATGTGTTCCTGCCACTGACGTCAAAGCCGAGCGGGAATGAGACGTAGCAATCAGCGAGGCTTCACTCGCTGGGCAACAGTCCGAGTTGCGTCAGAAGAGTTGCCGTGTCCCAATATGCCCACAGGTGTGTGATTTTTCCGTGACGCACTTCATGGACGGCGCATCCCGGTAAATCAAACGTCCGACCCGTTGCCGGCAACGCCTTCTCTAAACTCTTGGTGCCCCGGAATTTAAATTCACCGTTGTGAGTACCCCGCATACGCAGTTGTGACACGACGATGTCCCCTTCGGAAACGACTCGCAGTGTCTCAAACGAAAAGTCCGGAAACCCCACAAACCACATCCGCCATGCTTCGGCGGATATCTCTGCCCCGGACGTGGACGAGCCTCCCAACTCCCAGATGAATTTATCGTCAAGGAGGGCCCGGATTGCGGCCGGATCATGGGCATTGATCGCGTCGACCCACTGCTCGGCGATTTGTCGCGCTTGGCTCATACGAACACCCTCCTGGAATTGCCTGACGATTGACGTTGCGCGATGATCGAACTATATAATGATATCTCTTCCCGACCTTACGCGAGAGGCCGCAGCATGCGAACACTTCATTGTGCCCTGTTGGTGATGGTGACGGCATCGGGGCTTCTCAGCGCCCAACGGCCGGTGGCGAGCCCGCGCGCCGAAATAGAAGCCTTCAATCGGGCATTCGACGACGCGACCCGACACATGGACAACGCGGCCACATTGGCGTTGTGGGAAGACGACGGCATCAGTCTCCTCCCCTCCACGAATCCGATCGTCGGGAAAAAAGCGATTGCCGGCTTCATGGACGCTGTAATGAAAGACATCCCCGGTGGTCGAATGGAGAAATTTGAAAATGAGTGCCATGACATCGAAGTCAGTGGCGCATGGGCCTCAGAATGGTGCGTCGAGCACCAGATCGTTCAGCTGCCCGGAGATAAACGCTTTGATGGATGGGGCAAGATGTTGCTTGTGCTCCATCGCGGCGCCGATAGCAAATGGCGCATTAGGCGGGAAATGTGGAATCAGGCGAACGGGCCTGAAGCAACGGGACACTAGCCTGTGGGTTCGCGGCCACGACCGCCGAGTCAGCGGTCGCGGCTACTTACTTCGGATATGGGCTCGAGTGGCGACGAACCACTTGCCATTTGGTATTTCGTAGAACCCAAACATCGGTGACGAGAAATTTTTCGTCGATGTGTCGGCCGTTCCAGTCAATCGTCCATGAACCATCCATGGTGACCACGGCCGCATCACCGTATGTCTCGACGGAAAGAACCCGCGCATCGAATGCGCGAAATGTCATCACGCGAGTATTGGCGAGCCACTCGGAGCGCGTGACTGTGGAAACTCCCGTTGACCGAATACCGACGAGCGTAAACTCCGGTGCCAAGACTCGCTCCATAAACGCGAAGTCCGACGTG
>JANYKA010000172.1 GCA_025358315.1 Gemmatimonadota bacterium
GGAAAACCGGCGAAGCTCTGCGTGAAAGTCGGCGATAGGGTGGAGCGCGGCGACAAGGTGGGCGAAGCCGATGGCTTCATGTCCGTGCCGATCCACGCGTCCGCCGCTGGCACGGTCGCGGGCATCGACTGGTGGCCGCACCCCGATGGATCGATGGCCGAGGCGGTGCGCATCAAAGTTGACAGGTTTGCACCACAAATCGCGCGGCCCCGTCTGGTGCCGCACTGGGAAGGGTTGACCCCGCAACAAGTCGTGCAGGCGGTGCAGGATGCAGGCGTGGTCGGACTCGGTGGTGCGGCCTTTCCCACGCACGTAAAACTCGTGCCACCGAAAGAATATTCGGTGCACACGCTGATCATCAATGGCGCGGAATGCGAACCGTATCTCACGTCGGACCACCGAACGATGGTCGAATATCCGGAGCGCGTACACTTTGGCATCCGAGTGATGATGCGCGCGATGGGAGTGCAGAAATGTGTGATCGGTATCGAACAAAACAAGCCGGACGCAATTGAAGCGCTCCGCCGAACGGCACCGACAGATCTCGACGTGACCATCCTCGCGCTCGTCGTAAAATATCCGCAGGGTGCAGAGAAGATGCTCATTCACGCCGTGACCGGCGTCGAAGTGCCATCAGGAAAGCTTCCGGTCACTGCCGGAGTCGTTGTGCAAAATGTCGGATCCGTATCGGCGATCGGCGAAGTGTTCGAAACGGGGTTACCGCTTATTGAGCGCATTGTAACCGTGTCCGGGCACGGACTGCGAAAGCCGGCCAATCTCATCGTTCCAGTGGGCACGAAGCTTCGCGATCTGCTTGCCCATTGCGACGGTGTAACGACGGATGCCGCCGAAGTGATCATTGGCGGTCCGATGATGGGACAGGCACAGGCGAACCTCGACGCACCGGTGATCAAGGGGACCACCGGTGTAGTGGTGCTGGAGCGGGGGGAGACGCGCGATGCCGCCACCTACCCATGTATCCATTGCGGGCGCTGTCTCGACGCATGTCCGGTGTTCCTCAATCCTTCCTTGCTCGGCGATTTCGCCCGGGTCCAGCGCTATGAGGAAATGGCCAATCTGCATCTTGCCGACTGCATGCTCTGCGGTTCGTGCGCATATGTCTGTCCATCGAACATTCCATTGTCCCAGCTCTTCCAGGCGAGTAAGGTTGCGATCCGGCGCGCAAAGGCGGTGGTCGCATGACCACTGAACGTCTCATTGTCACGGCATCTCCGCATATCCGGTCGATTGACTCCACACCACGCATCATGTGGCACGTGGTTGCGAGTCTCGTCCCGGTAGTTCTGTCCGCCGCGTGGTTCTTCGGCATAAGCGCACTCCTACAGATTGCCACAGCGGTAGTGGTCGCGCTGATCATTGAGCGCGCGACCGGAAAGGGCGGGGCTATCGCCGACGGTTCGGCAACGATCACCGGACTCCTGCTTGGCCTTTCGCTTCCAGCCGGATTTCCGCTGTGGATGACGGCACTCGGCGCCGCATTCGCGATCGTGTTCGGAAAGCAAGTGTGGGGTGGCCTCGGACAAAACGTGTTTAACCCGGCCCTTGTCGGCCGCGCATTTCTGCAAGCGGCGTTTCCCGTTGCTATCACAACTTGGCCGGCCGCCGGCGGTGGATTCCGTACGTTGCACGGCGATTTATTCGCAATACCGCTCACGCATCCGCTGCCGCACGCCGTTACATCAGCGACGCCACTGGGGCTGCTGAAATTCGAAGGAAAGGGCACGGGGCTTGCCGACCTCGTCTATGGGAGCACCAGCGGCTCACTTGGCGAAACGGCAGCACTGGTGATCCTGGCCGGTGGCCTGTACCTCGCCTGGCGCGGATACCTCAACTGGCGAACACCGGTGAGTATCCTCGTCTCCGTTGTCGTGTTGAGCGCCATCATTCATCTCGTGGATGCGACGAAACCCGATGCACTGTTCATGCTCTTTTCCGGTGGCCTGATGCTCGGTGCCGTGTATATGGCAACCGATATGGTGACATCACCGATCACGAATAGCGGGAAGTGGGTGTTCGGCGTTGGCATCGGCATTCTCGTCGTGGTGATCCGTGTGTGGGGCGGACTCCCCGAAGGCGTGATGTATGCGATTCTCTTTATGAACGCACTGACGCCATTCATCAATAGAGCAACGCAGCCCCGTGTATTCGGCACTCGGCTTGGGAGCGCAACGTGACCGGCCATTCGCATCACGGGCCGCCGAGTGCGCCAGTCGCGCCGCTTGCCACCGATTCATCGGCGAAGGCGCCGG
>JANYKA010000179.1 GCA_025358315.1 Gemmatimonadota bacterium
ATCGCCGGCCCTCGTTCGGCTATATGTGAAGGCGTTGCATTTGCGAACGGTCGTCTTGCTCCGGTCGGTCATTGGCTCCGTGCGGCACGCGTTTACGCATCAGGCGCCGGACGATGTCACGGTTGCGAGCTTTATGGAAACTGTCGTGCGTGACCAACGCATCGCACTTGGTTCAACGCGCTTCGCTGCCGGCGAGCGACAGTTCGACGAAAACTTGAGATTGCTCCTCGGACATTTCCGGAATTCCCGCATTCCGGTTTTTGTCGGGAGCCTCGCATCAAACCTGCGCGATCAGCCGCCGTTGGCGTCGGACGGCAACGCCGGACCCGCTGGCGCCGACGCTGCATTCAATGGCGCATCTGCCACACTCGCGCGAGGCGACTCGGCCGCCGCGCGAGCCGGCTTCGTGAAGGCGCGCGATCTCGACGTGGTTCGTTTTCGCGCGCCGTCGTCATTCAATGGAATCATTCGCACTGCCGCCGCAGCGGAAGGTGCGGTCTATGTGCCGGTCGCCGAGGCGTTTGATTCAGCGGCACCGGGTCATGTGCCGGGTCGCGAATTGTTTCTGGAGCACGTGCATCCGAGTCGCACAGGATACGTGCTGCTGGCCAGCACATTTTACCAGTCGCTGCGCGCCGCACACTTTCTTGGACATCAGTCGCAGGAGACCCGGCTTGAATCATGGGCGCAGTACGAGGAACGCATGGCGCTCTCTCCGTTCGACGAACGGGTGGCATATCACACGACGCAATCCATCATTAACCGCTGGCCGTTCGTGCCAAGTGCACAACAGGTCGATTATCGCGGCACGTACAAAGCGGTCAGCCGCAGTGACAGTATGGCCCTGCTCGTGGCCCGCGGCGGAATGCCGTGGGAACAAGCCAAGCTCCTATTGATTGAGCGATTCATCGCCGGCGCACAAACTGATTCGGCGCTGCTGGAATGCCGTGGACTTATCCGCGACGCACCCGTGGAAGCGGCGCCCCGCGAAATGGCGGCTCGCGCTTTGCTGCTGGCAGGTCGGGAATCCGATGCCGGGCCGTATTTGCGCTCAGCATATGCTCTGCAACCGTCGGCGATGTCGACATTGTCGCTGGCGACGCTGGCTGCACATAGCCGCGATTTTCCAACAGCGATCCGTTTTTACCTTGAGAACTTGCAACTCCAGCCGACGGCGGCAAATACGATGTATCAGCTGTCTCTGACGTACGCCCTCACCGGTGACATCGTGCACGCGCGCCAATATGCCATACAGGCGATGGCGATTCAGCCGGATTTTCCGGGCTTGGCAGACTGGATGACCCGGCTGGGCGTGTCGCCGGGTCATTAAGCGCCAGCATCTCGCGTCCAAAAGGGTATCCGTGGTATAGTATGAGTATGCGAACTCTTTCATCACTTTTTGCCGCTGCCTTGGCCTGCATTGCAGCCCCGGCGTGCGAGCGTGCACCAGCTGCAAGCACAGCTGAGATTGCGGCGCTCGCGCCCGCAACAGCAGCCGGCCCCGCCACCGATCCAAAGTCCGATTCCATTCGAATCGCCATTGCCAAGGCAAACACCGCCTCGCAACAAGCAATAAACGAAGCTGCGCTTAAGGCCGGGAAAGTCGGGGCTGCGCCGGTGCCCGTTGGCGATGCGCCAGCGGTTCAATCAACCGTTTCGGCACGGGCGGAGGGCCTGCTCGCGCACGCCGACAGGATGCGTACACTCGGTAGCCCTGACGCAAAAGTGTGGATGATCATGGTCAGTGATTTTCAATGCCCATGGTGCGCAAAGTTTGAGCGTGAAACATGGCCCGCGATCCGCGACGAATACGTCTTCCCCGGAAAAGTGCGTGTGGCGTTTCTCAATTATCCAATGCCGGCACACCGGAATTCGTGGGCGGCATCAGAGGTGGCGATGTGCACCGCCGGTCAACCCACTGGAAAGTTTTGGCCAATCCATGACGCCATTTTCCGTGAACAAGAGCATTGGGAAACAGAGTCGGACCCTCTGCCGAAGTTGTTCCAGCAACTCGACAAACTCGGTATGCCTGTCGATTCAATCAGCAGTTGCGTCAAACAGCATCTGACCCGTCCGCTGATTCAGGGAGATATCGACCGCGCCACGCGCGCTGGCGCGACCTCAACGCCGACGTTTTTTATCGGCGGCACGCCGCTGATTGGGGCGGCCTCGATCATTGAATTCCGCAAAGCGATTGACGCGGCATTGGCCAAGGTCGAAAAATAGTCCCGACCCCGCGCGACGATTTCTCGTGAAGGTCGCGTGCATCCGCTTCTAAGGATTCCCTATGCCGCGGCCGGCGCGGTCGCACAGGCTGCGGCGACGATTGCACCGTCCTCCGTTGGAAAGCTTGGAGCATCGCTGCGGGCACGACGGGGAATTCGGGCGCGTTACACAGACTGGGGTGTAGCGCATCGTGATCCCGCCCGTCCGCTCCTCTGGATTCACGCGCCGTCTGTCGGTGAAGGATTGCAGGCCCGGCCGGTGATTGCGTTGCTACGCGCCCGGCACCCGCAGCTCCAGATCGCCTATACATTTTTCTCACCGAGCGCCGCGCCGTTTGCCGCAGGCGTCGGTGCGGATTTCTGTGACTACCTGCCGTTCGATACCTTTGGCGATTCTGATGCCGCCATTCGCGCGCTGCGGCCCACCGCGCTGGTCTTCAGCAAACTCGATGTCTGGCCCGTGCTCGTCGAACGTGCGGTTGCGCACGGCGCCCGCGTTGGGTTGATCTCGGCGACTCTCGCCGAGGCGTCGGCTCGAACATCGGCGATGGCATCGTGGCTGCTCTGCGACGCATATCGCGCACTCGACGCGGTTGGCGCGATTGACACTCACGACGCGACGCGACTTATGCAACTCGGCGTGCGCGCGGATCGTGTGCACGTCACGGGCGATACGCGCTACGACCAAGTCCGGGAACGTGCGGCGGCGGCCGATCGCGGTGGTGCGCTGTTGGCACCGTTGGCCAGCACCCGTCCGACGCTGGTCGCCGGTTCGACCTGGCCCAGTGACGAAGCAGTGCTCTTGAAAGCCTGGAGTGCCGTGCTCGGGCGGTTGCCTCAGGCGCGAATGATTATTGCACCGCACGAGCCGACTGATGTACATCTGATCAACATCGAACGGTGGGCCGAACAGTCGCAGTTGCGACTGGCACGCATCGGTGCCGCATCGCAAGCGCAGGCCGATGTGGTGCTGGTTGATCGCGTCGGAGTGCTGGGTGACTTGTATGCCCTCGCCGATGTCGCGTTCGTCGGCGGGGGATTTCACGGCGCCGGCCTGCACTCGGTGCTCGAACCGGCCGCGTTCGGCGTTCCCGTGCTGTTTGGGCCGCAACATCGCGCGAGCCGCGATGCCACGCGCTTGCTCGCCGACGGTGGCGGGTTCTGCGTGGCCTCGGTGCAGGAGCTGACCACGCGACTGATTTCGCTGTTGACTGAAACCGAAACGCGCGCCACCGCCGGAGGGCGGGCGCGCGCGCTGGTCGAGTCCGGATTGGGCGCCGCCGTAAAATCAGCGGCGCTGGTGGAACAGCTGCTCGCTATTTCTTAAGTCCCTTGGGCGTCCAGGCCAGCGA
>JANYKA010000194.1 GCA_025358315.1 Gemmatimonadota bacterium
CTATCGGCCACGGGTGCATGGCGACTGTCTGACTCGCGCAATTCCGTGCTCGTGCGCGGCCGCGCCGGCGATGAATGGTCGATCGAACGGCGCGGCCGGCAACTGCGGGCGACGGCAAACGGCAGCGGCGCAACGCCGTGGCGTGACGAGATGCTCACACTGCGACCGGATCGGGACAATGCCTTCGCGCGATTCGCCGGGCGGTCGTATCGTGGCGCGATTCGCGTCGTCGCGAGCGACAGCGGGCTGGTGATCGTGAATGTGCTGCCAATGGAAGACTATTTGCGGGGTGTGGTGCCGCTGGAAATCGGCGGCCCGCGGGCGGGGAACGAGCAGGCGGCGGTCGAGGCGCAGGCGATTGCCGCACGCAGCTATGCCGTGGTGCGGCTCGCGGCTGTCGATGGCACGGCGTCGCGGAATGTGAACTACGATATGCTCTCGAGTGTGGCCGATCAGGTCTATGGTGGCGTCGATGCCGAGCGGCCGTTTTCCGATCGCGCCGTCCAAATGACAAGTGGCTTGGTCATCAAATACAACGGGCGTCCCGTCAGCGCGCCTTACCACTCGGCGTGCGGCGGTGAAACCGCGGCACCGGACGAAGTGTGGCGCGCGACACCGGCGCCATATTTGCGCCGCGTCAGTGACCGGATTCCCGGTACCGATAAATCGTACTGCGATATCGCGCCCCGGTTTTCCTGGACGCGCGTTTTTACCGGCGACGAGCTCGACGTGGCGCTGCGATTGTATCTGAAGAGTTTCACCGCGGTGGCTGCCAGCGGGCCAGGGCACGCGAGGTCAGTCGTGGTGGAATCGCGCACGCCGAGCGGTCGGGTGGGCCGACTCGCGATCGGTACGGATCAGGGCGCCTTTGCGCTACGAGCCAACGATATTCGCTCGGTGCTGCGATCCCCTGGTGGCGAGATCCTCAACAGCACCTATTTTTCCGTGGAGACAGAATCCCGTCGGGATGGGACGGTGGGACGGTTGGTGATTCGGGGCAACGGATACGGACACGGGATAGGGATGTGTCAGTGGGGCGCGATTGGGCGGGCGCGGGCTGGGCAGACGGTCCGGATGATTTTGGCCACATACTATCCTGGCACGACCCTCGCCGCCGCGTACTGACAGGCAGAATTATCTTTTTTCGGAGCGGCTGTGAGACCGAGTTTAGCAGGTGGCACAACACATCCGCCGCTTCGCGTCGCCGTCATTGGCCTGGGCGCGATTGCGCAGACGGCGCATTTGCCGGTGCTCATGAAAACGCGCGGCGTGCAGGTGGTCGCCCTATGCGACAACGATATCACCAAAGCACGCGCACTGGCCCAGCGATTCGGAATTGCCGACGCGTGCAGCGACATTGACGACCTGCTGGAAATGGCGTCGCTCGACGCGGTGTTCGTGACGACGCCGAATCATCTGCATGAGCCGCACGCGTTGAGCGCGCTGCGGGCGGGGTGTCACGTGTTGGTGGAGCGGCCCTTTGCGCTGACCTCACGCGGCGTGGAACGCATTCTCGCGGCGGCGAAGAAAGCCGACCGCAAAGTGTTCGTCGCCAACAACCATCGGTTTCGCAGCGATGTACAGGCGCTGGTGGGATTCGTTAATGGTGGCGAGCTGGGGAAAGTGCATTCCGTGCGCGCCGGTGCGTATCGCCTGCCGAGCGCGCTGGCGCCGTGGCGGATGCGCCGGGCGGAGGCGGGCGGTGGTGCGTTTCTCGAGCTGGGGCTACCGCTGCTCGATCTCGCGGCGTGGATCGCCGATTTTCCCGATCCGATTCGTGTGAGTGCGACAATGAACCGGTCGCGCGGCGCGAACAGTGTGGAAGATGCACTGTTTGTGTTCGCCGAACTGTCGAATGGTTTTAACGTGACGCTGGATGTGAACTGGGCATACATCGGCGACAGCGAGCGGTGGTGGTTCGAAGTCATCGGCACCAAGGGGAGTGCGCGGCTCTCTCCGCTGCGCATCATCAAAGATTTGAATGGCAAGCCGACAGACGTGTCACCCACCGGCGCTGCTCAGCGGGAGACGGCGTTCATCCAGTCGTATCGCGCCGAAATCGCCCACTGTATTTCGGTCCTGCGCGATGAATCGCCATATGAAGCGCCGGACGATCAGGTGAAAGTGTACTGGGCGCTCGAGGGGATCTATGCCGCCGCTGAGAGCGGGAAGGAATTTAAATTGTGAACAGGTCAATAGTTAATTGGGTAACTATCTTGGCGGCACTAATATTGTCCGCGGGGCTCAGGCCGGTGGTGATGACGGCGCAGCCAGTGTCGCCTGGCGACTCGTTGGTCGTCTCGGTGCTGACGATGGGGCCGGGTGACGAAGTGTTCGAGCGCTTTGGCCATATCGCCATCCGCATTCACGATATCACCACCGGCGTCGACTCGGCATACAACTGGGGGATGTTCGATTTCGCCCAGCCGCACTTTCTACAGCGGTTTCTGACCGGTGATACGCGCTATTGGATGCAGGGATTTCCGTCGCTTCCGCTGGTGGCCGCATACCAACAGAACGGTCGCGCCGTATGGGAACAAACGCTGGCGCTTACCGCAGCGGAGAAGGCGGCGATCAAGCGCCACATCGAAACCAACGCGCTCGAGCAGAACAAGTATTATCGCTACGACTACTATCGGGACAATTGCTCGACGCGGGTGCGTGACGCACTGGATGTTGTGCTGCACGGGGAACTCAAGCGCACCGCCAATTCCAAAGATAATGACGTGAGTTATCGCAGCGAGACGTTGCGCCTCGCGGTGACGTTTCCGATTACGAACGTGGCGATGGACTTCGTGCTCGGTCGCCCGGCCGACGCGACAATCTCGGCGTGGGACGAAATGTTCGTCCCGATGCGACTGCGGGATCTCATTCGTGGCGTGTCGGTGCGTCACACCGATGGAACGCGTGGGCGGCTGGTGCTGTCCGAGCGGGTGCTCGTCGCCGACGAACGCTATGCCGATTCCGAATATCGGACAGACTTGATGCCGCTGGCGTTGATGGTGGGAATGTCGTTTACGGCGTTGATACTCGTGCTCGGATTTTTTGCCGGGCGCTCCAGTGCGGCGCGGGTGGCGCTTGGCGCGGCTGGCGCGGCGTGGCACGGCATTGTTGGCCTGGCCGGATTGTTGGGATTGGGCGCGGGTTTATTCACCCGGCACGTCTACATGGGACAAAATATAAATTGGCTGCTCGCGACACCGGCGTCGCTCGCGCTGCTGGTGCTCTTGCCGATGGCGCTTCGCCGTGAGGCAAGGCCACGGGTGATTGGCGCGGCGCGCGGGCTTGCCGCGATTACCGCTGGCGCGGCGATTTTCACGGTGCTTCTGCGTGCGTTCCCGGCGTTCACCCAGGACAATCTTCCGATTATCGCCATGTTATTGCCCGGCCACGTGGCCGTGGCTGCGGTGCTCTGGCAGGTCACGCGCCAGAACAAGAGTCGGAGCGACCGCTGACGTGGTCTGTCGGCATTGATGTCGGTGGCACCTACACCGATCTCGCGGCCGTAGGCGCCGATGGTGTTGTTGTTGCCCGAAAAGTGCTGTCGACTCCTGTTGATCAGAGCGAAGGCGTGGCCGCCGCGCTCCAGGCACTGGGTGCGGCGAGCGGCGACGTGGCACGAGTGGCGCACGGAACTACCGTTGTCACGAATCTGCTGCTGGAACGGCGCGGGGCGCGTGTGGTCTTATGCGCGACCGCGGGCGCATCCGATTTGCTCGAACTGCGTCGGCAAGACCGGGCCTCGCTCTACGATCTTTCCGTGGACTATCCGCCGCCGTTGGTGCATGCCGACCATGTGATTGCGGTTGATGAGCGCCGTACGCCGCGCGGCGTGGCGCGGGCGCTGTCGGCGGCCGAAGCCGAGCGCGTGGCGAAAGCGGTGGCCGCGCTCGAACCCGAGATTGTTGTGGTATCGCTGTTGCACGCGTACGAAGACGGTGCTCACGAACAGCTGCTCGCGAATGCGCTTCGGGCGCAGCTCGCGCCGTCGTCCGGTGTTGAAATCGTGTGCGGATCCGATATTCTGCCGGAGATTCGCGAGTACGAGCGAACGGCGACCGCCGTCGCCGAAGGGTATGCGAGGCCGAGGGTGGCGACGTATCTCTCGCATCTCGCGGCGCGCCTGGCCAGTGGCGGCTATCCGCCGCCAGAAGTGATGACATCGGGCGGAGGCATGCGTTCGGCGGCCGACGCGTCGCGCGCGGCGGCATCGCTCGCGCTCTCGGGGCCCGCTGGGGGCGTTGTCGGCGCCGCGGCAGTGTTGCGGGCCTGCGGCATTACCAAGGCCCTGACGATCGATATTGGCGGCACGAGCGCCGACGCCGGATTAATCCTCGATGGCGCACCACTCGTTGAACCAGGTGGCAATGTGGCCGGTGTGCCGATTGCGCTGCCACGGGTGTTAGTCGAAACAGTTAGCGCAGGCGGGGGAAGTATCGCCTGGGTGGATGATGGCGGTGCATTACGCGTTGGCCCGCGAAGTGCAGGTTCGGTTCCCGGGCCGGTGGCGTTCGGACGTGGTGGCACACTCCCGACCGTTACGGACGCGCACGTGGCACTCGGTCATTTCAGTGCAGCCCGGCTTTCCGGTGGCGTACAGATCGATACGGTGGCGGCGTGCGTTGCGGTGAGCGCCTTGGCGGAATCGCTCGGCGCGACCATGGAAAGGACGGCCAAAGCCATTCTGGCCATTGCCGATGCGGCAATGGCCCGCGCGTTGCGGCGAGTCAGTGTTGAGCGCGGGATTGATCCACGGCATTGCACATTGGTGGCCTTCGGCGGTGGCGGGCCGCTCCACGCGTGCGGGCTCGCCGAACTGCTCGGCATGCGCGCGATACTTGTTCCTCCGCATGCCGGAGTCCTCAGTGCATTGGGTCTGGCGATCGCGCCGGAACGTCGGGACGCGGCCATGAGCGTGATGCGGGCAGCTGCTTCTCTCGATGCAACGACCTTTGGCGTCAGTCTCCAATCACTCGCCGCACGCGCCGCCGGCGATCAGGCCGGTCTCACACCATCATGGCACGTTCGCGTGCGATACGTGGGGCAGGGACACGAGCTCGACGTACCGTGCACGCTCGGCGAAAACGGCGCCAAAATATCGGAGCGTTTTTCGGAAATGCACGACGCGCGCTATGGATTCACGCTCGACCGTCCGGTGGAAATCGTCGCCGCACGCGTGGCGATGACGGGCGCGCCCGTGCAGTTAAAATTCTCCGCGCCCGTCAATCACGCGCGTGCAATGCGTGGCCCCGCAGTGATCACGCTCGCTGACGCGACGATGGTTGTCGCCGACGGCTGGACCGCCCGTCCACTCGCCATCGGCGGCTGGATGGTGGAGCGCCAATGACCACGGCATTCGATCCGCTCGATCTCTCGGTGATGGCCCACGCTGTGGCGATGATCGCTGAAGAAATGGGCACGGTGCTCGAACGTGGTGCGCTCTCGCCGAATATTCGCGAGCGGCGCGACGCATCATCCGCGCTGTTCGATGCCGACGGGCGGATGGTCGCACAGGCGGCGCACATTCCGGTGCATCTCGGCTCGACGCCTCTCTCGGTGCGCGCCGTCCTCGACGCACTCACGTTACGAGAGGGCGATGTCGCGATCGTGAACGACCCTTACGCCGGCGGGAGCCACCTCCCCGATGTCACGCTCGTCGCTCCTGCGTTTGATGACGCCGGTCGACTGCTCGGCTATTTGGCAGCGCGCGCCCACC
>JANYKA010000146.1 GCA_025358315.1 Gemmatimonadota bacterium
TGCGGGGCGACAAGCGCATTGCCGGGCGCAACTTCGCGCGAGTAATGCGCTCGGCAGAAAAGTGGCGTCACCGATGGAAGCTGGGTCTGTCCGACGCGCATCTTCAGCATTTTCGGGATGCTGCCGGGCAAACCCAGTCCGCAACCGAATCGTGAGTCGGGCACCTCTGAACCGTGTTTGCATCGTGATGATGAGCGCGGTCGGTGACGCCGTGCACGTGCTTCCTGTTATCACGGCGATCAAGCGGGCCCACCCGGCGTCGCACATCACCTGGGTGCTGCAACCGGGGCCTGCCACACTGGTGCGCGGACATCCGCTGGTAGATGAGATTATCCTGTTCGACCGCACAGCCGGATGGCGCGGGTTCCGCGATATTCGGCGCGCGCTGGCCAGTCACCTGTTCGATGTTGTGATCAATCTGCAGGTGTATTTCAAAGCGGGCATCATCACGACGTTCACACACGCGCCAGTGAAGCTCGGGTTCGATCGTGCGCGCGCCCGCGACTTCAACTGGCTGTTCACGACCGACAAGATTCCCCCGCACGACATGCAGCACGTGCAGGATCAGTATTTTGAGTTCACCGATTGGCTTGGCGTTCCGCACGATCCGGTGGAATGGGGCATCGGTCCGTGGGAGAACGAGCGGGCGTGGCAACGGCAGTTTTACGCGCCATTTGAACGGCCCGCCGCTCCTATTGTTGTCGCCACGAGCAAAGCGCAGAAAGACTGGGCCCCGGAACGCTGGGCCGAAGTTTGTGATGCTCTGTACGCTGATTTCGGGTTGCAGCCGGTGCTCGTTGGTGGCCGCTCGCCGCGCGAGGTGCACGCCGAGCGGGTTATTCTCGAGCACAGCCGTTGCACGCCCGTGTCGGCGCTCGGATGCGGCCTGCGCAATTTGGTGTCGATTTTCGACGGCGCCGCACTCGTGCTTTCGCCGGACACCGGCCCACTGCATATCAGTGTCGCGCTCGACAAACCGGTCGTGTCGCTGATCGGATATTCAAACCCGAAGCGCGTGGGACCATACCGGAAGTTCGGCGATTTAATGATCGATGCGTACGGCGATCCCGGGGAAGACTACCCGCTGTCGATGGAAAATCGCCGAAACCGTATGGACAACATCACGGTGCGCGACGTGCTCGACAAAGTCGAGCGGTGGCGCTCACACTACTCGCGCACCGATACGCCGCCCGCAAAGGCGTAGTCCACTCCGACCCGGGCCAGCAGCTGCACGACACGCAGCAAGCCCAGCCCCATGACGCTGAAATAGTCGCCATCAACGCGCTCGACAATCGTCGCACCATAGCCCTGGATGCCGTACGCGCCGGCTTTGTCCATCGGCTCACCGGTCGCGATGTAGTTCGTGATTTCTCCTGTGGACAATTTTCGAAATGTCACACCAACAGATTCCACCGCTGATTCCGTTTGGTCGCCACGCGCGACCGCCATGGCCGTGAACACCGTGTGCGAGCGCCCGCTCAGCCGCGCCAGCATCGCCGCCGCATCGGCATGGTCACGTGGCTTGCCGAGAATCGCGCCGTCAATCACGACGATGGTATCGGCAGCGATGACAATTGCGCCGGGCTCTCGGCCAGCAACAGTGTGGGCCTTGAGTCGCGCCAGCCGTTCGGAATGCCCCTCGGGAGTTTCTCCGGGCAGCAGTGTCTCGTCGACATCAGCCGGATGCACGTCGTGCGGGATTCCAATCAAGGCGAGCAACTCGTGCCGGCGTGGCGAGGCTGAAGCGAGGATGATGTGCGGCGGCATCAATTACTTCTCCAGCCAAAGAGTGACCGGCCCGTCGTTGACCAATTCGACATCCATCATCGCGCCGAACTCCCCGGTTTCCACCGGCAATGCCCGTTCCCGGAGGAGTGCGACAAAACGGTCGTAGAGCGGCTCGGCAATTTCCGGACGCGCCGCGTCCACAAAACTGGGCCGCCGACCCTTGGAGGAATCACCATAAAGCGTGAACTGGCTGACGACCAGCACCGCACCACCCACGTCAGCAAGGCCAAGGTTCATCTTGCCGTCAGCGTCGGCAAAGAGTCGCAGGCCGGCAACTTTCTCGGCCATCCATTCCAGTTGGGATGCAGTGTCACTGTGCGTGATCCCCACGAGCAAGAGGTACCCTTGATTGATTCGGCCGGTCACGCGACCGCCGACGCGCACCTCGGCGCGTGAAACCCTCTGGAGTAATAGGCGCATATGGAGTTAGAATAGCCGATGAACTTCGAGCAGCGCTACCAAGCTTGGATTTACCGTGGGAATGGGCACGGCACATGGGGCGCCATATTGGCGACCGGATTCTCGACCTTCGGCATTGCTATGGGCCTCCCCGGTATGGGTCACACATTTCTGATGGTTCCGGTATTCGGCGTCGTCGGATTTTTTGTCGGCAAGACGATTGGCTTTGCGTTGCTTGAGGGCTCCGGACGCTCCGCGCAAGCCATCTATGCACCTGTCGGAGCGGGCACCTACGCGCAAACGCATTCGCACGTCGATGCCCTCGAAGCGAGGGGAGATTACCGCGGCGCGGCCGATGCCTGGGAGGCGATGGTCGTCTCGCAGCCTCTCAATGCGTGGCCGCTGATTCGTGCCGGCGAACTATATGCACGACAACTCAATGACCCGGCGACCGCCGCGGCGCGCTTTATCCTCGCTCGCGACGTGGTAGGCATCACGCCGGAACTTCAATGCTACGCATCACAGAAAATCGTGGATTTATATCTAGGCCCGCTCGCCGATCCCGGCCGCGCGATGGTTGAGCTGCGCCGGATGATTGTGGCCCATCCGGGCACCCGCGAAGCTGCATTCGCGTGCGAGGCAATCGCCAAACTCAAGAACAGTCCCGCCGACTAGCGGGCGCGCCACTACTCGACCGTCACACTCTTCGCGAGATTGCGCGGCTGATCCACATCGGATCCCCGCTTCACGGCGATATAGTACGCCAATAACTGCAACGGGACTGCGGCCAGAATCGGAGTGAGCATGTCGATCGTTTCCGGAATACGGATTTCGTAGTCGATCATTCCGGCGAGCGATGGTTCGTCGCGGCTGGTGATGACGATCGTCTTGCCTTTCCGCGCTTTTACTTCCTGAATGTTGGATACCACTTTGTCGAACACCGCATCGTGGGGCGCGACAAACACGACGGGCATCATTTCATCGATCAGCGCAATTGGTCCGTGCTTCATCTCGGCCGCCGGATAGCCTTCGGCGTGGATATAGGAAATTTCCTTGAGCTTGAGTGCGCCCTCGAGAGCCGCCGGGAAATTGTACCCGCGGCCGAGATACAAAAAGTTCGACGCGCGCTTGAACTCCTCGGCGATGTCCTCAATGTCCTGCGCATGATCGAGCATCTGCTGAATCTGCGCCGGCAGGTTGTGCATCGCCTGGGCAATCTCGCGGCCGCGCACTACGGAGAGATCGCGCTTCCGCGCCAGCTTGAGCGTGAACAGCGCAAGCGCCACGACCTGACTCGTGAACGCCTTGGTACTGGCGACACCGATCTCGGGTCCGGCGTGTAGATACACCCCGCCATCGTCTTCACGCGCGATGGTGGATCCCACCACATTCACCAGCCCGAGCGTGCGCGCGCCTCGCCGTTTGGCTTCTCGCATCGCCGCTAAGGTATCGGCGGTTTCACCCGACTGCGAAATCACAATACACAGCGTGGTTGGCGTAATAATCGGATTGCGATAGCGAAACTCCGAGGCATACTCCACGGACACAGGAATGCGGGCGAGCTCTTCCAGCATCATTTCGCCAATGAGCGCCGAATGCCAGCTGGTGCCGCAGGCCGTGATCACGATATTGTCGATAGACAACAACTCTTCGTGTGTCAGATTGAGACCGCCAAGCTTTGCCGTGCCATCTTCAAGAATGAGACGGCCTCGCATGGTATTTTCGATCGTCGTCGGCTGCTCGAAGATTTCCTTGAGCATGAAATGTGCGTAACCGCCGCGTTCGATTTCGGCGAGATCCCAGTCAATGCGATCGACCGTGCGCGGTTGCGGTATGGCGTTGATGTCGATGACGCGGTATTTGTCGGCCTCGATAACAGCGACGTCGCCGTCGTTGAGGTAGACCACCTGCCGCGTGTGGGCCAGAATGGCCGACGGATCGGACGCCACAAAATTCTGTCCCTCTCCAATGCCAATCAGCAGCGGACTGCCCTTCCGCGCCGCGACGATCTTGCCGGGGTCGCGACTGGAAATCACAGCAAGTCCAAATGTGCCTTCGATCTTGCGCAAGGCATTAATCACCGCTTCTTCCAGCGAGCCTTCAAAAAGCTCCTGCACCAAGTGCGCCACGACCTCGGTGTCCGTGTCGGACCGGAATTCGTAGCCGAGATCCTGCAACGCCGATTTGATCGCTGTAAAATTTTCGATGATGCCGTTGTGCACGACAGCCACCGTGCCATCGGCGGAGAGATGCGGGTGGGCATTCCTCGCTGTCGGCGGACCGTGCGTCGCCCAGCGCGTGTGACCAATGCCAACCGTGCCGGAAATCGGCTCGGCAACCAGCAGCGCCTCGAGTTTTGCAATTTTGCCGGCCGCGCGGCGTGTTTCCAGCGCCGTGCCGTTATAAACGGCGATTCCCGCTGAATCGTAGCCGCGATACTCCATGCGTTTCAGCCCTTCCATCAGAAAGGGCGCCGATTGATTTGGTCCGATAGAGCCGATGATCCCGCACATTTATTCGGATGGGTTAGGGACGGAATGCAGAGCCACTTCCTACGACAGTTTCGCCAACAACTCGCGGCCACGATTGACCAGTTTGGCCGCTTCCTCTTTTGTCGGCGCCTCAGCAATCACGCGGACAATCGGTTCGGTGCCCGATGGGCGCACGTGCACCCACCGGTCCGGCCACCCGAGTCGCAGACCATCCTGCGTGTCGGCTTCGGCGTCCGGGAAAGCCGCCCGCAATGCCGCATACACCGTGTCGAGCGGCGCCTTGGGGAGGTCGAGCTTGTCTTTAATGATGGCATATCGCGGAGACGCCGCCACAATCTGCGAAATTGATCGCGGATCCTCGAGCATCAGTTGCAACATCAGTGCCACGCCAAGCGGCGCATCGCGGCCCAGATGCAACTCGGGGAGAATGACACCGCCATTCCCTTCCCCGCCGATCACCGCCTGCTCCTTCTTCATGCGCAGTGCGACGTTAACCTCGCCCACCGGGGCACGAATCACCTGCTGGCCGAAATCGGCGGCGGCATCGTCGACCACTCGACTGGTAGACAAATTCGTGACAACGTGTCCTTTCCGATGTCGCAACACGACACGGCAGGCGAGCGCGAGCGTGTAATCCTCGCCGATGGCTTTGGCTTCGTCAGACACCAGTGCAAGGCGATCCACATCCGGATCCGTTGCGAATCCAATTTGCGAGCCCGTGTCTTTTACCAACCGTTCGAGATCGCCGAGGTTCTCCGGAATCGGTTCCGGTGGACGGGGAAAGTGTCCGTCGGTTTCGACATTGATTTCGTGAACTTCGCATCCCAGCCGCTCAAGTAAATGCGGAATGATTACGCCACCAGCGCCGCGGCAGCCATCGTAGGCGACGCGGAACCCGCGGGCTCGAATCGCCTGCACATTCATCATCGGCAGGGCGAGTACGGCCTCGATGTGGCGGGCAATCGCGTCACCGTCGAACCGGGTTTTGCCAAGCGCATCCCACGTGGCATAGGGAATGCCGTGCTCAATGAGCGCGCGCATTTCCGCTCCCTGCTCAGCGCTCAGGAAAAGTCCCGATGCGCCAATGAACTTGAGCGCATTCCATTCAATGGGATTATGGCTCGCCGTAATGCCGAGCCCGCCTGCGGCGTGATGATGCTCCACCGCGAGCTGGATAGAAGGGGTCGTCGTCAGTCCAAGATCGATGACGTCGGCACCGGCGGCCTCGAGCGCGGCGCGCGCCACCTGGTGAAAGAGCGGGCCGGTGACGCGACTGTCGCGGCCCAGCACAATCGCACGCGAAGAACCCTGTCGCACCGCCCACGCACCGAAGGCCGATGCGTAACGCGCCACCACATCCGGAGAGAGGCCGAAACCCACTCTCCCGCGAATGCCCGAGACACCGATCATTAATCCGCTTTCACTCATATGGTCGGAAGGTATCGCGGGTGACTCGGGTGGCAACAGGCGTATATTCATCGCCTATGTCCGATTCCTCGACTCTGCTGCCCCTTGCGGCGGCCGCCGGAGGCGGGTTTATCGACGGCCTGCCGGCCTCTCAGCTCGTGGCAGCTGGCTTTACCCTGCTTCAGCGCAGTGCACGCCTGGTACGCGCGTTGCGCGGCAAGCGGGCTGCGGTGCTTCTAAATAGCGGACCGCATTTCCTTACCGCTCTCGCTGCCAGCGATGGTCGTGGCGCGGTGCTGATCAATCCGCTCGCCGCGCCGGCTGAAGTGGCATATCAAATTGCCGATGCAGACGTCGGAGTCGTATTCACGTCGCGGTCGCTGATGTCGAAACTCCCGCCTGGCGTTCCGTATGTATTGCTCGACAATGCGCCGCGGTCGGCGACTACACATTTTGACGGTGCCGAGGCCGCGGTGGATCTGGGATCGCACGTTGGCCTGTCGGTCGAAGTCGACGAAGCGGCGCCGGGCCGCGACGAAGAGGCCGCCATCGTGTACACGTCGGCGATGGCCGGGCGGCCGCTGGGTGCGGTGCTCACACACCATAATTTACTGGCGAATGCCCGCCAGACTGTTGCCGCACTGGGCTACAGCGCGAGTGATCACTGCCTGGCCGCGCTTCCATTCGCCCACCTGTTCGGTTTTACAGTGACACTCATCGCACCGATGATCTCGGGCAGCCGGGTCACGACGATGGCGCGATTCAATCCTCTGGCCGCGGTCGAGTTGCTGCGCACTGGCGGCATCACGGAAATTTTTGGTGTGCCGGCCATGTTTACGGCGATGCTCACCGCCATCGAGCGCACTGGCGGATCGCTGGCGAGTCCGTCGCTGCGATTAAGCGGCTGCGGCGGCGCGGTGCTCCCGCTTGAGATTCAGGAGCGCTGGTTCGAAGCCACCGGGCTCGAGTTACGCCAAGGGTACGGCCTCACCGAAGCGTCACCGGTCTGCCTGTTCAATCGCGTGTCCCTGCCAAACCAACGTGGTACGCTCGGTGTGGCGTTTCCGGGATGCGAGATCAGTATTCGCGATCCGGAACATCACAAGGAATTGCCGGACGACGTCTCCGGAGAAATCTGCATTCGGGGTGAAACGGTCTTTCGGGGTTATCTGCGCAACGGCGAGAGCGGACTAAGCGTCCGAGACGGCTGGCTCGGCAGCGGAGATCGCGGCGTCAAAGACGCCAACGGCACCGTCACGTTTCTGGGGCTGATCAAAGACATGTTCACGCGAAACGGATTTAATGTGTATCCAAAAGAAATCGAACGGGTGGTGGGCGAAATGCCGGATGTACGTAGTGTGAACTGTTTTGCGATACCGGAGCCGTCCCGCGAGAACGATGTCGGGATTGTGGTAAGTGGACCGGTGACCGAGGGGAATTTGCGATTGTGGTGTGAATCACGATTGGCAGTGTACAAACAGCCGAGTGTGATTCGAATCGTCGCTTGAAACCGCGCGGCGCTCGGCGGACAGCTGCGCTGTTGTAACCGGCACGCCCACTCCGCCGTACTCAAGGTAGATTTCCCGTTCCACTCCTCCAGTCAGGCCGTCACGTGACCCGAATCTTCGACGAAGACCTCACCTTCCGCTTTGCCACCAGAACAATCCACGCCGGCCAGCGCCCCGACCCGACGACAGGCGCCATCATGCCGCCGATTGTTCAGACGTCGACATATGTACAGTTGGCGCTCGGTGAAAATCAGGGATACGAGTATGCCCGCGGGAAAAATCCGACACGTGAAGCGCTTGAGCGCAACGTGGCCGCGCTCGAAGGTGGTCGTCACGGATTCGCATTCTCCAGCGGGATGGGTTGCACCGATTCGCTCATGAAACTCTTCAAGTCGGGCGATCACATTGTGGTCGGCGAGAATGTCTACGGCGGCACTTACCGATTAATGGACAAGATTCTCACGAACTTCGGGATGACGTTCAGCTTTGTGGATACCCGGGAACCGCAGCGCATCTCTGACGCGATTCAACCGAATACGGTGGCGATGCTGGTCGAAACGCCTACCAATCCGCTCATGCGGCTGACCGACCTTGCCGCTGCCTCGGCGATCGCCAAACAGCACAAGTTGTTGCTGATTGTCGACAATACGTTCGCTTCTCCCGTGTTGCAGCGCCCACTCGAGTACGGCGCCGACATTGTCTATCACTCCACCACGAAGTACCTGAACGGCCACAGCGATATGATCGGCGGCATCTGCGTCCTCAACGACGATGACCTCGCCGCCCGCATTCAGTTCATCGCCAACGCCGCGGGAGCGGTACCAGGCCCCATGGACTCGTGGCTCGCGTTGCGCGGCACAAAGACGCTCGCATTGCGCGTGCGCCAACATGATGCGAACGGCCGACGTATTGCTGACTGGCTTGCCAAGCGCATGGGTGACGAGCGGGTTTTTTATCCCGGGCTCGCGTCGCACCCGCAGCATGAACTCGCGAAAAAACAAATGTCGGGATTCGGCGGCATGATCTCTGTCGAGACCGGCTCGAAGGCCAATGCCGCCACCGTGCTCGGCCGGGTAAAAGTCTTTTCGCTCGCCGAGTCGTTGGGTGGCGTGGAGTCGCTGATTAGTCATCCAGCGTCAATGACCCATGCGTCCGTCGAGCCCGCGCGCCGCAAAGCGCTCGGCGTGACCGAAGGACTCATCCGTCTCTCCTGCGGTATTGAAGACATCGACGACCTGCTCGAAGATCTCGAACGCGCCTTCGGAGGCATCTGACCGTGGCCGATCGGAAGATTCTCACTGACATCGCGTCGCAGTCGTGGGAGCATCCGGCCGACCGCGCCGCGTTGAATGCCCTGCGTTCGATTCCCGGTTTCGACGACGTCATCCGGAAGATCGCCAGTTTCTTTGGCGAACGCGGCCTGCGCCAACTCTTTCTGGCCAACGCCGTCCGCGTGGGCCCGCAACAGCGACCGCAACTCGACGCGATGCTCACCGAAGTGTGTACCGCACTGGACGTGAAGGAACGACCACAACTGTATGTGTCACAGTCGCCGCTGCTGAACGCACAGGCGATTGGTTTTGACAAACCGTTCATCGTGTGCAGTTCAGCCGCGCTCGAGCATCTCGATCACGACGAACAGCGGGTGCTCATTGCACACGAGGTCGCACACATCATGAGCGGCCATGTGCTGTATCGAACCGTGGCGTTGATCATCATGACGGTTGGCTTGAGCGCACTGCCGTTTCTCGCCGCTGCCGTCCTCTTTCCGTTTCAGTTTGCCTTGCTTGAGTGGTACCGCAAAAGCGAGCTGTCGTCGGATCGCGGCGCGCTACTCGCCGTGCAGGATCGCCGCGCCGCCATGATGACGTTCCTTAAGCTCGCTGGCGGACGCGACTATGGCGACACGATCAATCTCGACGAGTTTATGCGGCAAGCCGCGGAGTATGAATCCACTGGCGACGTGGTCGACCGCGTATGGCAGGTGATCAATACGGTGTTGCGTGACCATCCGTTCAACACAGTGCGGGCTGGCGAGCTGCAGCGGTGGATTGACTCCGGTGCATACGACAAGATCGTCAATGGAGACTTGGTGACCCGCGTCAACGCCAAGGCCGAGACGCACGTCGGCCGCGATATGAATGAGGCCGCCACGTATTACGGCGAGCAGGCGAAAGCCGCCGCCGGAAAGCTTGGTGATATGCTCGGCCGCGCCCGCAGCGCATTCGACGACGCATTCAAGGGCGGTCGGTGAAAGTTTTGGTCGTCGGCGGCGGCGGGCGCGAACACGCGCTCGCCTGGAAGTTGCTTCGCGACGACCCTTCCATCGAACTGATCGCCGCTCCAGGCAATCCCGGCATCGCCGAACTCGGACGCTGTGAATCTGTTGCGGCCCATGACGTGGCCGGACTGCTTGCCCTCGCCCGTCGTGAAAAAGTCGCACTCACGATCATCGGCCCCGAGGTTCCCCTCGAATCGGGGATCGTCGACAACTTTCGCGCCGCCGGCCTCGCGGTGTTCGGTCCAACAGCAGCAGCGGCGCGCATTGAAACGTCCAAACGGTTCGCCAAAGAATTGTTGCTCGCGGCCGGCGTTCCCACGGCGCGCGCCCGCACGTTCACAAACGCAGTTGACGCCAAGGCCGAGGCGCGCCGGTTCGGTGTTCCGGTCGTCATCAAAGCGTCCGGCCTCGCGGCGGGAAAAGGGGTGGTGGTCGCCACATCAATCAATGAAGCAGACGATGCCATAACGATGATGCTCGACGGCAATGCGTTCGGCGCGGCTGGGCATGAAGTGCTCGTCGAAGAATTCATGTCGGGAGAAGAGATTTCGGTTTTCGCCCTTACCGATGGCACACACATTCTGCCAATGCTTGCCGCACAGGATCACAAACGGATTGGCGAAGGCGATACGGGTCCGAACACCGGCGGCATGGGTGCATACGCGCCCGTGTCAATCGAAACGGCCGACGTAGCGACTGCAGCGGTAAATGATGTTTTCCTCCCCACGTTACGTGCGATGCGCGATGCGGGCGCACCATTCACGGGCTTGCTCTACGCCGGCCTGATGCTCACCGCGAATGGCCCGAAGGTCGTCGAGTTCAACTGTCGATTTGGTGATCCGGAAACCGAGGCTCTGTTGCCCCTGATGGACTCGAGTTTGCTTGATCCAATGCTGATCATTGCGAATGGTGGATCGCTCGCCGGTGTGGCGCCATTGCGTTGGCGTACCGGCGCTGCGGTGGCGACCGTAGTTGCTGCGGGTGGCTATCCGGGCACGGTGCGCTCGGGCGATGTAATCACGTTGCCGGGCGCCGAGCGCGATGTGATGGTATTTCACGCGGGCACGGCACGCGATGCGAACGGGGCACTGATCTCGGCCGGCGGGCGCGTCGTGGTTGTCACAGCGCTCGGCGCGAACATCGCTATTGCCCAACGGTTGAGCGCTGGACACGCCGAACGCATTCAGTTCGAAGGCCGCCAACTGCGGCGCGACATCGGGTGGCGCGAACTCGCGCGCGGTGCCGGAACTTCCTGAAGCGGAGACCATCGCCCGCGACCTCGACGGCGCGGCGAGTGGTGCGGCGATTGTCGCAGCGGAGCTGTTCCGTCCAGATGTGCTGCGCGGCATCGGGGCCGCGGAATTCACACGCCGGACGGTCGGGGTCAGGTTCGAGCACTTTTGGCGGCGTGCAAAATCGATCATTGCCGAACTCAGTTCCGGCGACCGACTCGTAGTCACGCCGCGTTTCACCGGGGCTCTGCTAATCGAATCGGCTCCGGCATTGCCCGTGAGCCACGACACGGACTACACGGTCCTGCGATTCGCCCTGAGCGACGGCCGGGTGCTGCGCTACCGTGACGTCCGGCGGCTGGGCACCGTCGCATTGATGGCGCCGGGCACATTTGAAAGCTGGGAGGGATGCCTCGGACCGGAGCCTCTTGACCCAGGCCTTACCAATGAACGATTTTCGGTACTTGTTCGGGCATCAGGTCGAGCGATTAAGACCATTCTCATGGATCAGCGGCGTATGGCGGGAGTCGGCAATATCTACGCGAACGAGGCACTCTGGCACGCCGGCATTCGTCCGACACGCCGCGGGCGCAGTGTGACCCGTGCGGAAAGCGGTCGACTGCTCGCCGTTCTGCGACGCATTCTTACCGAATCGATCGCACTCCGCGGCACCAGCTTTCGCGATTATCGCGACGCGTTCGGTGGCCGCGGCGGCTACGTGGCGCGTCTCCAGGTCTACGGACGCGAAGGCGAACCGTGCTTCCGCTGCGGCGCGGTGCTCAACGCGCACCACAAACTCGAGGGACGCGTGACCGTCTTTTGTGCGGCGTGCCAGAAATGAGCGGCCGTCGGCGCGGTAGCAGAAAAAAATCACGCGCCGTGTCGCCGGAAACGGAAGCGCGCGTCGCCGAAATGCAGGCTCGCGTACGCGCCGATCTTCGTGACCGGCCCGGCGTCTATCGCATGCTGTCCCCCGATGGCGAGATCATTTATGTCGGGAAGTCAAAGAAACTGCGGACGCGGCTGCTCGGCTATTTCCGCGCCGAGTTCCCGCTGGAGAAAGGCGCGAGAATTATTCGCGAGGCCGGGGAGATTGCCTGGGACTACCAGCCAAGCGAGTTTGCCGCGTTGCTCGAAGAGTTGCGGCTGATCAAACGCCACCGGCCGCGCTTCAACGTGATGATGAAGCGCGATGCCAGGCACTACGCCTTTATTCGAATTTCGAGCGGCCCGGCGCCAAAGTTCACCGTGGTGCGCAGCGCCGGCAATGACAACCACGGCACCTACTTCGGCCCATTCCATGGCGCGTACCAGCTTGAGGAAGCCCTCCGGGAGCTCAACGACGTACTCGGCCTGCGTGACTGCCGGACCGACTTGCCGATGCACTTTGCCGACCAAACTGAAATGCCGGTGGCGCCACCGCGTACACCGGGTTGCATTCGATTTGAGATTGGGAAATGTCTTGGGCCGTGTGTGGCTGGTACCACCCAGCGGCAGTACCGCGCCCGGTTCAAGCTGGCCCGCGATTTTCTCGACGGCGCGCAAGACGCGCCGATCGAGACACTGCGCTCGGCGATGGAAACGTCGAGTGAGGCGCTGGAGTTCGAACGGGCTGCGCAATTGCGCGACAAGATCGCGCGACTGGAATCCCTGCGCGAACAATTCGCCCGGCTTCGTTTTGCCGTCGAGTCACTGTCCTTCGTGTATATCGTTCCGGGTTATGGTGACGAGCACCGCGCGTATGTAATACGACGCGGGCGTGTGCACGCCGATCTCCCTGCGCCGACGACGGCCGCCGACGAGCGCGCGCTCGCCCTGCGTGCGGCGGAGATCTTCGCACCGTCGGAACGCCTGTCGGCTACGGTGCCGGCCCACGAAGTGGACGAGCTGCTGTTGCTGTCGAGCTGGTTTCGGAAATTTCCGGCAGAACACGACCGCACGACACCGGCAAAAAACTTTCCGCGCGCACGGTCGGCATAAGACAGCCCCAACGCGCGCAGCGGCAGCAGAGCGGCCGTCGTCACTGAACATTGACGCGCGAGGGACCGGGCGTGACGTTGTACGCTGCGTGCCACGTCGCTGCACCCGACCACCTCACTCCGGTCTCGCCAAATGCACCCGCTCGTCTCCCTCGTCACCTCCCGGGCCCGCTCCCGTTTTCTCTCCCTCTTTCTTATCGGGGCCTGCAGTGCGCAGACGCTGGGCGCGCAGGTCGCTCCGGTACCGCCCCCTGCGCCGCCTGGCCCGGTGGTGCTCATCACTGATCGCGCCCTCGATGGGCGTGGCAACCTGTTGCGGGGGTCGCGCATCGGCGTGGCCGGCGGGCGCATCACGTCGCTCAAGGCGTCGGCCGCAGGCGCAACGATCGACCTGCGCGGCTACACGGTGATGCCGGGGTGGATCGACACCCACGTGCACCTCGACTCGCATTTCGATCGCACCGGACGCATCGCCACCGACACGGAGCCGCCCCTCGAAGCGGCGATGGGGATCGCCCTCGCGGCGTGGGAGACACTTATGGGCGGATTCACCACCGTGCAGTCCGTGGGGAGTCTCACCGAGCGCCCCCTTCGCAACATCATCCGCGACCACGGGTTCCCGGGGCCGCGAGTCCTCACCTCGCTGGAGTGGATCGAGGGGAAGGGCGACAGCACGGGGACGCCGGAGCAGATGCGTGCGATAGTCCGTGAGCGAAAGGCGCAGGGCGCCGATCTGGTGAAGATCTTCGCATCCACGAGTCAGCGTGTTGGCGCCCGCCCCACGCTGACCGAGGCACAACTGCGGATCTTCTGCGACGAGGCCGCGGCGCAGGGGCTGCGCTCGATGGTGCACGCCTACCGCTCGCAGGTTTCGGCAGCGGCGCGGGCCGGCTGCAAGCAAGTGGAGCACGCCACGTATGCGTCGGCGGAAGACATCGCGACAGCCGTGCGCATGGGGACGTTTATCAGTCCGCAGGTGGGTCTCGTCGTGCAGAACTACATTGCCAACCAGGCGCGCTATCTGGGCGTGGGGAACTACACCGAGGCGGGGATGGCGACGATGGATCGCGACCTCCCGCTCGACTTTGACATCTGCCGCATCGCCGTGGCGACGCCCGATGCCAAGGTTGTTTTCTCCACCGACGCGACCGCCGGCGCGCACGGTCACAACGCCGAGGAGTTCCTCGGACGCGTGGCGCATTGCGGACAATCGCCAATGGCCGCCCTCGTCTCGGCGCAGTCGCTGGCCGCCGAAGCGCTGGGGATGGGCAATCGGCTCGGACGGCTGGCGCCGGGGTACGAAGCGGACATCATCGCGCTCGATGGCGATCCGTTGGCCGATCTCACGGCGGTTAGGCGCGTGGTTTTCGTGATGCGCGGCGGCGTGGTCTATAAATGGGCGCCGACAGCGACGAGGAAGCACTAGCGGCGGGTGGCGCCGGCCGGCCTGCTGCCGCTACACGCGCAACGGAAGCAGGGCGGCCGTCGCCACACCGTGCTCGATCGTTAAGCGCGCTACGGATGGCGCCAACTTGAACCGCTGCGGGCCAGCGGCTCCCGGATTCACCACTATCGTCCGACCCACCTGCTCGATGATCTGGACGTGAGTGTGCCCGTAGACAATCACATCCGCGTCGTACGCCTGCGCCAGCACAGCCGGTTTCGGCCGGCCAAGTTCGTGGCCGTGGCTCACGTGAACGCGTAAGCCAGCCAGCGTCAGATCGAGCGCCAGCGGCAGCGCCAGTTCGAACGGCGAATCGGTGTTGCCCAGCACCGCGTGCACCGGCGCGATCAGTGCGAGTTCATCGAGAATCTCGCTCCCGCCAACATCGCCGGCGTGAAGAATCATCTCGACGCCGGCAAGAGCCCGGTACACATCGGCCCTGACGAGTCCGTGCGTGTCGCTGATGAGGCCAATCACCATGCGCTGGGACGGCAGCGCACGCGGGGTCACGCGCCGTCGGCCGAAGTCGCCGCGCCCCAGCGCGGAACAAGCGACTGTTCGACACTGAGTTGATCGAGGACTCTGGCCACAACAAAGTCCACCAACTGGGCGATGGTCGTCGGGCGATGATAGAACGCCGGTGCCGCCGGCAATACCACCGCGCCGGCGCGTGTGAGGCGGAGCATGTTCTCAAGATGAATTGCGCTGAGCGGTGTCTCGCGGGGAACAAGAACCAGTGGACGCCGTTCTTTGAGCGTCACATCGGCGGCGCGTTCGACCAGCGAACGCGATGTCCCCGCGGCGATCGACGCCAGCGTGCCCATCGAACAGGGACAGATGACCATCCCCGCACTTTTTGCAGAACCGGATGCGGGCGCCGCGCCGCGATCGGCGTCATCGAACACCGTGACATGTTTGTCCCACGGGGTCGTGCCGACGGCGGTGCGCAGGCCAGCCACATCGCCAATGTCGGTTTCCGTTTTCAGCAGCCGCAGTCCGTGCGACGAGACGATCAGTGACACGTCGCGCCCGGCGGCGATCAGTTGCTCGAGCAACCGGACGCCATAGGGTGCGCCCGATGCTCCAGTGAACGCCATCACAATGGGAGCCGATCGAATTGTTTCGCTCATCGAAGCAACCGTTCCACCAACACAAACGCGAAGAATGCGCTGGAGATGACACTGTTCACTTTGAAAAACGCGGCATCGACTTTCGACACGTCTTGTGGATGAATCAGGGAATGTTCAAACATCAGCAACCCGGCCGTGACAGTGACGCCAACCGCATACAGCCAGCCGCCGCCGGCTGCATATCCCGCCGCACCCAACAGCAGCACGGTGCCAACGTGCAGCATGCGCGACACTATCAGCGCCCGGTGAACGCCAAGCTTTGATGGCACCGAATGCAGCCCGTGCGATTGGTCGAACTCGATGTCTTGCAGCGCGTAGAGAATATCGAAGCCGCCGGTCCACGTCATCACTGCGGCGGCAAGCGCCACGAGCATCCACCACGGTTGGCTCCACTGCCCGGTGACCGCGAGGTAGCCACCCACCGGCGCGATGCCGAGGCCGAGGCCGAGCACCAGATGCGACCAGCGCGTGAACCGCTTGGTAAAGCTGTAGAAAAACACCCAGACCATCGCAACGGGAGAGAGCGCCAGACAGAGCGCATTGAGTTGCGAAGACGCGAACGCAAAGAGCAGCACGGCAACAATCACCGCGCCCCAGGCTTCGCCAACGCTGAGCGTTCCGCTCGGGATCTCCCGCATGGCGGTGCGCGGATTGCGCGCGTCTATATGACGGTCCGCGATGCGATTGAACCCCATTGCCGCAAAGCGCGCCGCTGTAAATGCGAGAACCACCCAGCCGACAATTGCCGGAGTCACGGCGGCGTGATATGTCGCCAGCGTGACCCCGACGAGCGCGAACGGAAGGGCGAACACCGTATGCGGCAGCTTCACGAAGTTGGCGTATCGTACGAAGCGCGACGCGCCGGCAAACGTCTGCCCCTCGCGCGCCTGTTGCACGCGGGCCGCGGCACCTGGTTTTGTCATAGTCCGAGTTTCGGCCAGAGGGCATCAACCCTGGCTTTGGTATTTTCGTCCATGGTAATCAGCGGCGGCCAGTTCCGGGTAAATCCTTCCTCGGGGAATTTCTTCGTCGCGTCGATTCCCATCTTCGAGCCGTAAGTAAACGCGCGGCTCGCGTGGTCGAGTACATCCATCGGCCCCATGGTAAAACGCACGTCGCGCTCAGGATCGATGTTATTGAGCGCCACCCACCAGGCCTCCTGCGGATTTCGAACCTCCACCCAGTCATCAACAATTACCAGCACCTTGGCCAGCGACATCAGCCCCTGCCCCCACATGGCGTTCATCACTTTGAAGGCCTGGCCGGGATACTCTTTTTTGATCGACACGAACACGAGGTTATGAAAAATTCCCTCAGCGGGCATGTGATAATCCACGATCTCCGGAATCGTGAGCTTAAGCAGTGGCAGGAAAATCCGCTCCGTCGCATGGCCGAGGTAAAAATCCTCCATTGGCGGACGCCCGACGATGGTCGTCGCATACACCGGATTCTTCCGCATCGTCACGGCCGTGATGTGCACCTGCGGATAGAGATCCGCTTCGGAATAAAATCCCGTGTGATCGCCGAACGGCCCTTCGGTCACCAGCGCTTCAGCCGGATCGATGTAGCCCTCGAGTACAAACTCCGCGTCCGCCGGCACCTCAAGATCGCAGGTGACGGCTTTCGCGAGATGCACGGGCGCCTTCCGCAGAAAGCCGGCGAAGATAAACTCGTCGACCGTCGGCGGAAGCGGGGCGCTTGCCGCGTACATCGAGGCGGGATCGCCGCCAATCGCAATGCATACCGGCATCCGTTCACCGCGCTCAGCCATTTCGCGCCAGTGTGCCGCGCCAACCTTATGGCGTTGCCAATGCATGGCGACGGTGTTCTTGGTGAGGTACTGCACCCGGTACATCCCCACGTTGCGAATGCCTCGCTTGGGATCCTTGGAAATCACCATCGGCAGCGTGATGTACGGGCCGCCATCCTCCGGCCAACAGGTGATGATCGGGAGTTTACGCAAGTCGATTTCGTCTTCGCGCCACACGATTTCCTGACACGCCGGCGTACCGCCCTTCATCCTTGGCGGAAACTTCGAGATCTCCAGTAGTCGCGGCAGGAGCGAGAGTTTGCCGAGCAAACCCTCCGGCACTTTTAGATCGAGCAACTTCGTAATGCGGTCACCGTGGTCGTCGAGATTCTCGACGCCGAGCGACAATGCCATCCGCTTCATCGAGCCAAAGAGATTGATCGCGACCGGATACATCGAGACCGATCCGTCGGCGAGCACTGGCTTCTCGAATATCAGCGCTTTGCCGCCGCCTGGCATTTTGCTCACGCGGTCGGTGATTTCGCAGAGTTCGAGGTCAACGCGTACCGGCTCGGTGATGCGAACGAGCTCACCAATCGCATCGATCGCGGAAATAAATTCGGATAATGTATCGAGACTCACTGTGCGTCCTTTTCGCCAACGTGAATTGCCGCAATGCCGAGAGTGAGCGCCTGAAATCGCACGTTGGCGAATCCAACGGCGATCATGCGCCGCGCGAGTGCATCGGTCTCCGGGAAGGCCGCGACACTCTCCGGGAGATACCGGTAGGCCGTGGGATGCCCGCTGATCAGTCCGCCAATTATTGGCAGCACGCGGTGGAAGTAGAGCAGATACGCCGCGCGCACTATAGGCACGCGCGGTGTCGAGAACTCCAGAATCACAAAGCGGGCGCCAGGGGCGAGCACGCGGTACACCTCGGCGAGCCCGGCATCGAGATCCGCAACGTTTCGAATTCCGAACGCGACAATTGCGCCGTCACAACTTTCACTGGCGAGCGGTAACTGAAGCGCGTCGGCCACAACCGGCGTGAGCATCGCTCGCGGCGCCTTGCCGGCCCCGGCACGCAACATGGGATACGCGAAGTCGGCGCCAATAATTCGGCCGCGAAATCCCGGTTGGCGACTGAGGGCGGCGCCGACGTCGAGTGTCCCCGCACACACATCCAGATACACGCCGGCGGGCCGACGCTCCCAGCCGAGCACGGCGAGGGCCCGACGGCGCCAAGCGCGGTCAATACCGAGGCTGAGGAGCCGGTTCAGTAGGTCGTAGCGGGGCGCGATGTCGGAGAAGATGCGCTGTACATACGTCCGCTTCCCGGGAGCGCCGGCTGCCGCCGCGTGCGCTTCGAGCGCCTCCGATTCGGTCGTGGTCATTAGACCCGAAAGTTGCCCGCGGGTGAGAGGACGGGCAAGTTTGTCCCAGAGCATGGCGCGCCTTCTCGACCTAACCAACCTTCCCGACGCGGACGTTGTCGCGCTGGCCCAACGTGGCCGCGAGGACGCATTTCGCGAACTCGTGCGCCGCTACGAGCGCCCCGTGTTCTCGCTGGTCTTCCGGATTGTCCGCGACAGCGCGACCGCCGAAGATCTCGCTCAAGACACGTTCATCAAAGTCTTGAACAACATCGACAAGTATCGGCCGGAATTCAAACTCTCCAGCTGGCTATTCAAGATTGCAAATAACGTGGCGATCGATCACCTGCGCCGCCGCCAGCTTAACACCGTTTCGATGGATGGCTCACCCCACGCCTCCACCGCTGCAGATATTGAGGCCACCCGTTTTGACGTGGCCTCGGACGATGAGTCCGCGCTCGAAGAAATGGAATCGAAGGAACTGGGCTCGGCGATCGAGCATGCCATTGGCAAGCTGCGCCCCGAATACCGGTCCTGCATTCTGCTTCGCCACGTGGAAGGCCGAAGCTACGAAGAGATCGCCGCCACGCTCGATCTGCCACTTGGCACGGTCAAGACGTACATCCACCGGGCCCGGCACGAGCTTCGCGAGGCGCTGGACCACTTGCGACAATGACCCAAATAAACACCGAATTCTTCGATTGAAACTTACATCCTGCTATTCACCGTAGTGCTTGCGAGGGCAACAACATGCAACATCGGCATCTGCTACCGAACGAAATCGATCTGCTGCTGGACGGCGAAATTGGCTTCAACGTCACGCCGTTGCGCACGCACGCCGACGATTGCCCCGATTGCGAAGCGCGGCTGGCGCGCGCGCGCGTGATTGTCGCCAAGCTCGAACAGCTGCCCCACTTCGTGCCGAACGCCCGATTTGCGGATCGGGTGATGCAGCAGGTGCACATCATTGAGCCATGGCACGTCGCGGCGCTTGATGCGGCGAGACGGCTTGTACCGCAGTCTCGCTCCATGCGCGTATTGATGGGCGCTACCGCCTCGGTGGCCGCGGTGTTGATGTCCGGAAGCGCCGTGTGGCTCGCCTTCCGGGCCGATATTGCGATGTATGCATTTCATCTCGCGACGGATCGTGCGCGCGGTGCATTGCTCACTGGGATAGGTCATGTCGTCAGCAATACATTCGGACAGCCCGCCCTCGATGCGATGCGAACCGGCGGCTTCGCCGGCATCGCAATGGGGGCGGGCGCTATGCTGGTAGCGGTGGGCCTTGCCACGTTCGGCTTCAAGTCTCTCGCGACTGCCTCCCGCGGCACCAGGGAGTAACGACCATGCGTCCCATAGTTGCGCGGGCCGCCCGTTTGTTCACGGTGGTGCTCGCACTCTTCGCTCCGTTCTCTGTAGCACCGCTGGCCGCTCAGCAGTCCGCGGACATGTTGGGCACGCTCGATGCGTTGCGTGCCAATGGCGACAGCACAATTATTCCGCTGTCCGACAAGTTTGTCGCGGGCAGTCGCACGATTGCTGAACACTCGCGAGCTGTCGGACCAGTGGCGGCATTCGACGGAACGGTGTACGTGCGCGGCATCGTGGATGGAAACGTCGTCACATATCACGGAGACATCGTCGTCGAACCCGGCGGCGAGATTCGCGGCAGCGCCTACGCCATCCGTGGGAAAGTCCAGATGCGCGGCGGCGTGGTGACCGGTGATGTTCGCGCTATTGATGGCGATGTGGGCCCAGGCGGCTCGTCGGGCCCGGCTCGCGTTGGTGGCGCGGCCATTCTTCACGAGCTGGCGCTCGCCGGCAGCTGGCTTGCCGTCCTCATAATCATTGGCATTTGCGTTCTGGTTTTCGCATCCTCGAATCTCGATGCCGTCGCCGACGCGATTGAACGCGATTTTGTTCGTGTCTTCGTTGCAGGCATTGCCGGTCAACTCGCGCTACTCCCCGCGCTCGCGGTCTTGATCCTTGCACTCATCCTGACGGTTCTGGGTATTCTGCTCGTGCCGTTCGCGATCGTTGCCTACGTCTTGGCGGCCGCGGGTCTCGTGACGCTCGGCTACTTGGCGATTGCCCGCGTGACCGGGCGCTCGATTGCCCTTCGCGCCGGCGATTCCGACGGCGCGCAACGCGCCGCATCGCTCAAAGCGCTGACAGTCGGGCTCGTACTTCTTATGACACCGTGGCTACTCGCCAGCCTGCTGGCGGGGTCGCCCACAGGCGGCCTTATTGCCCGTACGGCGGCATTTGCGATCACGTGGGTGGCAGCGACGACCGGACTCGGGGCAGCGATCGTCTCGCGTGGCGGCGTCAGGCGCACGCCAGCTCCGGCCGCTCAGCGCGCCATGACATCGGCGAGCTGGCAAACACCGACACCCGTCGCCGGTGTTGTGGCCGCCCGCCGACCAACGCCACTTTCGACCACGGTTCCAAAATGAACATGCGGTTCGCTATCGCCGCTGTCGCGGCATTTGGAATCGTGGCTCTTCCCGCCCAAGCACAGCGGTGGCGTACGATCGACGCGTCGCGGCAGTTATTTGACACCGGTGCCGTCGCGGTGCGCTTGGAATACAGTGCCGGCCGCCTCGATCTCAAGCCAGCCGTTAAGGGCATGTTATACAGCTATACCATGATGTACGACACAGATCGCTCGGATCCCGTCTCGCGCTTCGACATGGCATCCCGCACGCTGGCCATTGGGGTGCGCTCGCGCGGACTAAAATTTTCTGGTAGTGACAAAGATGCGGGTTCGATGCACGCCGAGCTCAGTGACCGCGTGCCAATGGAACTCGCAATTAAACTCGGGGCCGTTGAAGGCGACCTGCAACTCGGCGGTCTTCGGCTCACCGATCTGGCAATTAATAGTGGTGCAGCTGATGTCACTGTACGATTCGACCAGCCAAACCCTGAACGGCTGCGCTCGTTGGCGATAGAAGTGGGCGCCGCCGAAATGAAGCTGCTCCACGCAGCGAACTCTGGCGCTGAGCGGATTCGCGCGTCGGTTGGTGTGGGCGCACTCGATCTAGATTTTTCCGGTACACTGCCGCACGACGTTGAACTGACGGCGACGGTCGCGTTGGGTGAGATCACACTCCGGCTCAGTCCCGAAACCGGACTGTATGTCGATGCTTCAACGTTGCTCAGCGATTTCGATAAGACCGGATTAACGAAGCGCAGTGATGGCTGGTACTCGACCAACTACGACTCGGCGCCGCACCACGTTCGCATGCGCTTGAATGCGGTGATGGCCAGCCTGACCCTGACGCGCGACGGGCGTTAGACTCGCTTTTCGCATTTAACGCGTTAGAAAATAAGGTTGCGCGCGGTCGGGCCTGGGGAGTTCACTTCGGCTCGCGAGTGCATTCTCGCGGCACTCGCAGACCGACTCACGGTCCGCACAGGTGGGAGATCAGGTCGGGCGAGCGCATTCGCTCCACAGGGCCCCGTGGCTGCCGTGTGCCATGGGCCGGTTGGCCGATGGCATACGGATGCCACTTGCAGGCCCGAAGGAGTGAATGCGCTTGCCCGACCACGCAAAAAACGGGCTGCACGCTGCTAGCTGTACTACCG
>JANYKA010000213.1 GCA_025358315.1 Gemmatimonadota bacterium
GTTATCCGCGTAAATCCGTGGCAAAGCCGTTTTTCTGCAAACGCCGCATGAAGATGGACCAAAATCGAGCGCCACCGCCGACCGGTTTTCAATACTTGGTCTTACGGCTTTGCCACGGATTTACACGGATTTAACAAGGGATTAACACGGATAAAGCTCTGGGGGAACTACACGTGCCGAGCGAGGCCATTGGACCTGCCCACCAGGCATCTTGTGTCGCACACGCTTGCCCGACCGCGCCCAAAAGCTTCAGCGCGAAACAAGTCGACGCGCAGACTCGGCGCGCTAAGTATTGGGCGCGGCGATCGCGAGCTTGAGCTCGATCGTGCCAATGCGACGACCGTCCATTGAGCGGACGAGAAACGTCGCGCCGCCGCCGGTGATTTTATCACCCACCACAGGCAACCGTCCCAGCTGCCCGAATACGTAGCCCCCGATCGTCGTGAAGTCCTCCTCGGGAACCGTGAGTCCGTAGTCATCGTTCACGGCGCTCGTGTGCGTCGCACCGGCGATCACAACTTCGCCCGAAGCGGAGCGACTCGTCGCTGCCACCAGGGTATCGTCGTACTCATCGAGAATCTCGCCGACGATTTCTTCGAGCAAGTCTTCCATAGTCACGAGACCTGCCGTGCCACCGTATTCATCGAGCACGATCGCCAGATGTTCTTTGAGACGCTTGAAATCGGAGAGGACTTTTTCAACTTCCCGCGATCCAGGTACGACGTGCACTTTGCGCATGACGCTGGCCAGCGTGAACTCACCGGCAGGCATGTCTTTTAAGCCCCGATGCAGCACCCGCAGCAAATCTTTGGCGTGCACCATCCCCACGATGTTATCAATCGACTCTTCGAAAACCGGATAGCGGGAGAATCCGGCTTCGTCGACGATTGTCACCGCCTCCGCCAACGTCGCCTCGGCAGGGATGGCGACAATCGACGTACGGGGTGTCATCACGCCACGCGCGTTTTTTTCCGAAAACTCAAATACGCCGCCGAGTAGCTCGGCATCTGCCGTCTGCAGGGCACCTTGTTCCTCACTCTGTTCAACGAGCATCCGCAATTCGTCCGGCGAGTGGACGGACTCGTGACCGATGTCGGCACGCTGCCCAAAAAGGCGCAGGACGGTTGCCGCCGAAAAGTTGAGCACGGAAATGAACGGCGTCACCATCCACGCAAACGCGAGTAGCGGCGGGGCCAGCCATTTCGCGAAAAGTTCCGGCCGATTGAGCGCCACCGCACGCGGCGCCAGTTCGCCAAAGACGACGTGCAGGTACGTCACGGCCAGCAGTGCAACTATGGCGCCGAGGCTCACCCGCAGCGATTGTTCAACGGCCACCGGAAGAGCAGAAAACCATGTCGCGAAGAGATGTCCGAACGCCCCCTCGGCCGCCCAGCCCAGTCCGAGCGACGCCAGGGTGATCCCCAACTGGCTCGCGGACAGCACACGGGCGAGATTTCCCGTAGCATAGAGTGCGAAACGGGCGATCGGGTCGCCGGCGCGAACCATTGCTTGGAGCCGCGTGCGCCGGGAGCGCACAAGTGCGAACTCCACCGCCACGAAGTATCCATTGAGGACGAGCAGGACGCATATGAGTGCTAGTCGCGATAACACCCAGCCAAGTTACTCAGATTGTTCGGCGCAACGCCAGCGCGCGGCCGCCACCAATCAGGCGTCGCACGGGCGCGATCATAGCGGGCATGGCCACGGCGGGCATAGCCATGCTCACGCCGGGTCGGGCGGACTCAAGGGCGCACTGATCCTGACGTCGATCGTCCTGATCGCCGAGGTCGTCGGCGGACTCGTCTCGAATTCACTGACACTGCTCGCCGATGCCGGCCATATGGCCACCGACGTCGGTGCACTCGCCCTGTCGCTGTTTGTGGCGTGGCTCTCGCGCCAGCCATCATCGCCGCAGAAAACTTACGGCTATCTGCGCTGGGAGATTCTCGCGGCGTTTTTCAATGGCGCGGCGTTACTGCTGATTTCCGGCGCGATCGTCTGGGAGGCGATTGCCCGCCTCCAACATCCGGAGCCGGTGCAGACGGGGCTGATGCTGATCGTCGCAACAGTTGGCCTGGTGGTGAATCTCTTTTCGGCGCGTTTGTTACATGCCGGCGCCGAGCATTCGTTGAATGTCCGGGGCGCCTATCTGCACGTCTTGAGCGACTTGTTGGGATCGGTGGCGGCGGTGATCGCCGCCTTGTTCATCCGCTACAAGGGCTGGACGATTGCCGATCCGATTGCGTCGATTGTGATGACGCTGCTCATCGTGCGGGGCAGTTGGTCGCTGATCAAGGAAAGTGTGGACATTCTGCTCGAAGCGACGCCAAAGCACATTGACGTGGTAGCAGTACGGCAGTCACTACAGAATATCGAACACATCGAATCGGTCCACGATCTGCACGTGTGGACATTGACTTCAGGTGTAGTCGCGATGAGCGCGCATGCACTTGTCCCCGACCCGTTCCAGCATCAGCAGGCCCTCGAGGCCATGACCCGTGCGCTGGCAGCGCATGGTATCCACCACGTCACGATCCAGATTGAAGGCAAGCCGCTGGAAGAATGCGCACCCGAAAGCCAACACACCCACGTCTAGTTCCCCGTTCGCCCTGCAACGTTCGCTTCTGTTCTCTTTTCCGTTCGCCCTGCAACGTTCGCCTCTGTT
>JANYKA010000214.1 GCA_025358315.1 Gemmatimonadota bacterium
CGACGTGTTCTTGGCCAGAATCGTGATTCCCCGCTCGCGCTCGAGCGGATTGGAATCCATCACGCGCTCGGCGACGACCTGATTTTCACGAAAGGCGCCGGCCTGACGAAGCATCTGATCGACCAGGGTGGTCTTCCCGTGGTCGACGTGCGCGATGATAGCAATGTTCCGGATTTCCATAGCCTCTAAATATAACTCACCGGGAGGCTAAATTGACCTACTTCCGAGCTCCTCCCATCCCCGGCTTTGCTGCCCCCCCTCCGGCCGCCCCGCCACCAGACGGAGCTGGGGCATTCAGCGGGTCTGTGTCGGCAAACGACGTGTCGAATCCCTTGGCCTTGAGGCTGTTGACGAACGACGTCTTGTCCACCGACTTCATCCACGCCTCTTTCGGCTCGACCTGCTTGGTCTCGACGAGGTCGAGCAATGTGTCGTTCATCGTGATCATGCCGATGCGCTTGGATGTTTGCATGATGCTCGGGATCTGAAACGTCTTCCCTTCACGGATCAGATTCGACACGGCTGGTGTTACCAGCAGAATCTCGCGCGCCGCCACGCGGCCGCCGCCAATCTTCTTGCACAACACCTGCGACACCACGCCCTTGAGCGATTCGGAGAGCATCGTGCGCACCTGCTCCTGACGGTCGGCCGGGAACTGGTCGATCAGGCGGTCGATGGTGCTCGCGGCAGTGGTGGTGTGGAGGGTGCCAAAAACCAAGTGTCCCGTTTCGGCCGTTTCGATCGCAATCGCAACGGTTTCCAAGTCGCGCAACTCGCCGACGAGAATAATATCCGGATCTTCACGGAGCGCCGCGCGGAGGGCGCTCTTGAACGAGTCTGTATGCACCCCGACTTGCCGCTGCGTGATGATGCAACTCTTGTTCTCGTGCACGAATTCAATTGGATCTTCAATGGTGATGACGTGATCAGAGCGCGAGCGGTTCACGAGATCGACCAGCGCGCAGAGCGTGGTGGATTTTCCGGAACCTGTTGGGCCCGTGACCAGCACCAGTCCCTTGGTGAGATAGCAGAGATTCTGGACTTCACGTGATACGCCCAACTGGTCCGCCGTCACAATAGTGCTGGGAATCACGCGAAAGACGGCGGCGATCCCTTTGCGATCTTTCAGCACGTTCGCGCGGAACCGGGCCACTCCGGTAATTTCATAGGCAAAATCGCTGTCGGCGTGCTCGTCGTACTCCTTGCGATTGCGGTCCGGCATGATGGCGTAAAGCAGTGCTTCGAGCTCAGAGTTCTCGAGTTTTCCTTCGCCGTCGAGGCGCATCATCTCGCCATGCTTGCGAAGGATCGGCGGCTCGGTGACGCGCAGATGCAGATCCGAGGCGCCTTCGCTGACGAGCGTACGGAGCAGCCGCTCCATTGCCTTTTTTGCGTCGCTCGGATTCTGGGCCGCCATCTTTACGCTCTTACGCGACACGGGCTTGGTCGGCGCTTCTTCGGGCGGCAGGTCGACCGCCTTGAACATCCCCGTGCGGCGCTGGAACTCCCCATTGTCGTCCACAACCACATTGACGTTCCACTTCTCCCCTTGCAGCATCGCCCGCACGGAAAACACGCCGTCGGTGCTGTCGTAGCGGAATTTCGCTGGCGCCTTGGCGTCGAGCTGCTGGGTGGCCGCGGGAGTTGCGATCTCGCGGAGCAGTGCGACAACCTGGGGACCAGTCAACGGCTTGGTCACCGGCTTTGATTGTTCGCCGACCATGAGAAACGCCGCCTCGTCCTCGCGAAGGACGAGTGCATCGGCGCGGTTGCTGATCATCGCGTTGAGCAGGCGGTCGATCTGGGCCATGGGACTTTTCGGGTGTAGGGGAGAGATCGCAAACAGAGGCGAACGTTGCAGGGCGAACGGGAACGAGAACAGAGGCGAACGTTGCAGGGCGAACGGAAAAGAGAACAGAAGCGAACGTTGCAGGGCGAACGGGGAACTAGACGTGGGTGTGTTGGCTTTCGGGTGCGCATTCTTCCAGCGGCTTGCCTTCAATCTGGATCGTGACGTG
>JANYKA010000227.1 GCA_025358315.1 Gemmatimonadota bacterium
ATTGGGACTCGCGACGCCAATGGCGATTATGGTGAGCACCGATTTAGGCGCAATGAACGGCATTCTGTTCAAGAACGCCTCAGCACTCGAAGACGCGACCAAACTCCAAATCATTGTCTTCGATAAGACGGGCACGCTCACTGTCGGCCAGCCCGAGGTAGTGGAGATCGTATTGGCGGACAGTGTCACTGAAGATGCGTTGCTCATCGCAGCCGCTGCCGTGGAGCAGGGGTCCGACCACCCGTTGGCGCAGGCGATCGTCCGGCGCGCGGGGAAGCTCACCGTGGCCGCACCGACCAAATTTGAAAGCCTCGATGGCATGGGGGCACGCGCCGAGACTGCCGGAGGGACAGTGTTTCTCGGCAACCGTCTGCTGATGGATACACAAAAGTTCGCGCTCGGTCGACTAGAGGCCGATGCAGCTCGCATGCAAGGCGATGGTCGCACGGTGGTGCACGTTGCTCAAGCCGGTCACGTGATTGGTCTCATCGCGATTGCCGATGCCGCTCGGCCAACGTCCAAGGCAGCGATCGCAAAGTTGCGTGAACGGAAAATTGAAGTGGTAATGCTGACCGGTGACAATGCAGCGACGGCCAAGAAGATCGCTGCCGACCTCGGCATTGACACTGTCATGGCTGATGTTCTCCCGGGCCAGAAGGCCGACAAAATAAAAGAGCTTCAGGCAAAGGGAAAAAAAGTCGGGATGGTGGGCGATGGGGTCAATGATGCACCGGCACTCACGCAAGCTGATGTAGGGTTTGCTATCGGCGCCGGCACCGATGTCGCGATGGAAAGCGCGGATGTGGTGCTGATGAAAAGCGATCCATTCGACATCGTTGGCGCCATTGAGTTGTCGCACGCCACATTGCGGAAGATGCATCAGAATCTGTGGTGGGCAGTGGGCTACAACGCGATTGCATTCCCGCTTGCCGCAGGAGTATTATTTCCATTCGTACTGAGTCCGGAGGTCGCGGCGATATCCATGTCCGGAAGCACACTTATCGTGGCGATCAATGCATTGATGTTGAAACGGACCAAGCTCGCTGGTATCACGAATGTGCGAGTGGGCAGTGCGCCCGCGGCTTTAGTCGCGTCACTCACAATCGCGTTGGCTATCGTCGCCTGTGGCGGCAACGGCATCTCCGGGTCCGACAAATCCAATGGAGCCGGGAGCGCGGTCGCGAACCATCGCAATCCGGCCGGTGCCGTGTCGTGCGGTGCAACGACGGCCATTTTCACGCTGTCGCCGGTCGCACTCACTGATTTCTCCGGCTGGGTGCCATTGGGCAACATGGGCCCGCCAGGTCATACCTTTCCGACCGATCATCAATACATCTACGTCTACGATCCTAGTAGTGGGGTCGCCCGTCGCACGGTCAACATCTTTGCACCCCGCAACATCATCATTACCAAGGCGCACCTCGGCACGGTGAACCCCGGTGCAATTACGGACTACACAGTGGAGTTTTCGCCCTGCGCCGAGACATACGCGCAGTTCGGCCACGTGCTGACGATCTCGCCGGCACTGCTCGCACTGCTCGGGGCGTTTGATCAGTTTTGCAATGTTTACTCACCGATTCCGACGTCGACCGTGAGCACCTGCGAGACAAAGGCCGTCGCCATTTCAGTCCCTGCCGGCACAGTCATTGGCACAGCCGGAGGCGACTTCCCACACTCCATCGCCCTCGACTTCTCACTCTGGGACAGGCGCGTACCAGCCACGGTTTTCGCCAACAGCTCGCATTTCAGTCAGTCAAGCGACGACCACTTTGACATGCTTCACATAGTTCCGGCCAGCGACTACTTCACTGAGCCGATTAAATCGCAGATCGCTACACACCTCGGCTCGTACGATGGAAAAATCATTCGTACGGTTGCACCAATTGGCGGGACGATTGATGTTGATGTCGCGGGGACGGCAATGGGATTCTGGTTTAATCCGTCACAGCCCACTTATCCCGAGTCGCCGCATCTTGCGATCGCGCCGGACAACGTGGATCCAACGCGTATTGATTTTTCAATCGGTACGTCGCTTCCTGGATGGAACATCGGCCTAGTGTTTTTCACGCCGCAATCGAGCGGGACCATCAACCGCCACCCGGCACAAGTCACAGCCGACGGCAACAGCTATTGTTACGAATCGCCGGGTTCCTGGTCGCTCCTGCTGAAAATGGTCGACGCGACCACCCTTCGGTTGGAGCGGCGCTCGCCGGTTTCTTCGTGCACAGCGAGTCAGCCGTGGGCGTTCACGGCAAATGCGTTTGACTATAAGCGCTAACTCACGGTCAGCGGTTCTGATGCCGTCGCAGACGGAGCCAAAGAAAGAGAATAACCCCGATTGATACCAAGAGCGCCACCACCGCTTCCATGTTTGGCCGGCGAACAAAGGACAGCATTTCGAACGGCACGTACAGCAGGCCGGTGAGAACGCCGAACCATTCAGCCCAACGTTTGGCGTGCCAAAGTCCCACTGCTTCGACGAAGCGCAGAATGGCATACACCGCCGCTCCCAGCGCCCAGAGCCGCAGGCGTCCGGGCGATGCCCCGGTGGCAATTTGTAAGAAGATGTGCGGGTAGTGGTGCGCTGGGTTCAGGTGCAGGTGCAGGAGCAACCGCTCAGCGATTGCCTGCGCGTCGCGATGCACGAGCAACAGCAGCCCCGAGCCGGAGATGAGCACGAGCAGCCCTTTTGCCGCCTCCATGATCGCGATGGCCCGCAGGCCTAAAGCATGTTGCGCGGCATCGCGCTCATCTGGTGTAAGTACCGGCGTTCGTGACGTCACGAGTTCACGTGGAATTCGGCTCGGCAGCAAAATCGATGAATCCCTTTGCCGGATCGGTCGAGACCAGTTTCACACGCGTCCGGTCGCCGACGTCGAGCCCCTGTGCACCACGCATCACGCGTCCTTCGATCGGCGGGCTGAGCACGCGCACGTAGGTTCCTTTTTCATTGGCGCCTGTTACAATGGCATCGAATGACTCGCCAACGTGTGGCGCCATCGATATCGCGGCGACTTCTTTGCGCACCTGCCGTTCCACTTTGCGTGCGGCATCTTCGCGCTCCGTGCAATGCGCGGCGATCGTCGTCAGCTCGTCGATGGAATACGGACACGGTTGACCGGCGAGCACGGCTTTGAGCAACCGTTGCGTGACCAAGTCTGCGTAGCGTCGGTTTGGTGCCGTGGAGTGCGTGTAGTCGTGTGTGGCGAGCCCAAAGTGGCCGGCGTCTGCCGATCCCGGAATGTGAAGTGCGTACTCGCCCGGACCGATCAGCTTCACAACAGACAACGAGAGGTCGGGGAAATGATCCGGATCGGCCGTGTGACGTTTTATCAGGAACGTCTCGAGCGCCGCTGAGTCCGGCAAGGACGGGAGTTTTTCGCCAAGCGTTGCCGCCAGGGCGACGATGCGATCCCACCGCTCCGGAGTGCGGACGATCCTTCGGATGGTCGGTGAATTGTGCTCGTCGAGAAACTGCGCCATCGCCACGTTGGCCGCGATCATGAAATCTTCAATCAGATGACTGGCGCGCGTCTTCTGTACGAGTTCAACGCTCATGGTTTGGTCGGCGCGCATGACCGACTGGGCTTCAATTGTCTCCAGACTCAGGGCGCCACGCATCGCCCGGTTCGCCCGCAGGGTTTGGGCAACGGTGTCTTGCACGCGCAGTTGGTCTTGAATAGCCGCCGTTGCGGCGGCGGGAAGAGTACCGTGCCCGTCGAGCCAGGCGCCAACATTACCGTACGCGAGCTTGGCCTGATTCTTCACACGCGCCAGAAAGACGGTATGTGATTTTACATTGCCGTCGGAACCCACCACAAACTCGATCACCACGGATGGACGGTCGTCGTTCTGGCCAAGTGAAGTGAGGTGCGTAGACAGCTGGTCAGGAAGC